>JBHEKR010000488.1:0-5453 GCA_041859365.1 Candidatus Hydrogenedentales bacterium | reverse complement strand
GAGATCCTCATCCTCGACGAAGCCACCTCCAGCCTCGACTCCCACGCGGAGAACGTGATTCAGGAAGCATTGGAGCGCCTGATGAAAGGCCGCACCACCCTGGTCATCGCCCACCGCCTCGCCACCGTCGTGGACTGCGATCGCGTGGTGGTCATCGAAGGCGGCCGCATCGTGCAAGACGGTACCCACGACGCCCTGATCAACGAAGAAGGACCCTACCGAGCGCTGTGTGAAGAGCAATTCGGCGCGGTGCAGTTGGAGGATTTGGCGGGTTAGATCGCGAAAAGTGATTCATCGGACTGATCGGTCGGCTCCGACCGATCAGTCCGATTAAATCACTGGGCGACATCAAAGTCCGATGCTCTTCTGGACATCTTCCACGGTAAACGCCTCCATTTCGCCCCGATCATAAGCTGCGATGCGGTCCAAAGCTTCCGCCAGCCACGCCTTGTCGATCACCTCCCTCTGATGGGGGCTGAAGCTTGCCAGGAGCGTGTCCAGAATCTCCAGTTGCCCATCACGAGAAAGGCCAAGAATCTGGTTTCTCAATTCATCCAAATTGCCCATCACGCTGCTCCTGATGAAATGGCCCGTGTCGCATGGACGCAGGCCGGTGAATTCGAAATTCAAGCGTCACTTTCGTATGATACAGAATCAACATACCCGTTAGCATAGGGAGTCCGCCCATGGTGAAGCCAGACAAACCTATATCGCATACCAACCGGATGGGGAAGACCTACTACCTCCACGCCGCGACCACGAAGAAGGGCGCGACGCGCTACGTCATGAAGACCACACAGGCCGGAGCGCTCGATGCGGTGCCCGACGGTATGGAAATTGTCGAAGGACCCAATGGAGAAGTGTCCGCGCGCAAGATTCAGGCGCAAGAGATTAACCCCCTTGAAATTCAGCTCATCGAAGCGAAGCTTGCGGCACTAGGCCTTCGAGGCTATCGGGTCGGCGAGAAAGGCCCCCACCTAACGGTCTACGAACCGTGGCGCTCCGCCGGGGATCTTCAGGAACTCGCGGATTCGTTTAACAGCGCGAACATGATCGGGCTGAAATTCTTGTCCCGAATGTTTCCCGATGGCGACCCCTTTCTCGATTCGGCCACAGAGTCGACGCGACGCGCGGAATTCAGGTCGTCCGATTCTGGAATTGACAAAATGCTGGAGACTTCTCGAGTAGAACCTGTGCTTCGATTCACGCTGGAAGACAAGGCGAAGCGCATGTTCAGCGTGGAGCGCATGACCTATCGTGGCAGCGGCGGCTGGCATTCGCTCTCCTGGAAGATGAGCTTGCAGAAAGCGGCGGAAACGTATCTCAAGCATTTGGGCAAGGAGAGTTTTTTCGAGTTGATGTAGCCGCCGGGACAAGCCCGTCTCATTTTGGTCCGATTGGCCCGCTGCGCTTACCACATCCAGTCCTCTTCCCCCATCCCCTGGGACAGGCCCGCGCGTCCCGGCGCGCACAAGCGCCCCACCGCAATCACGTGTTTGGCCAATAACGCGCGGTCGAAATCCGATAGTGGAACCGCGCTCGCACAAAGCTTACAATACAACCCCAATGTGGGAACCAATGCATGGCCAATGGCCCGAAGCGAAGTAAGGAGAGAGTTCGGATGGGGAACACGACCGGCGTGCTCAGTGAAGTAGACGTCACCCGTGACGTAGGCGCAATTGTACTGGGAGGCGGTCGGGGGACCCGGCTCTATCCGCTCACGAGGGTGCGCGCCAAGCCCGCGGTGCCTTTATGTGGCCGCTACCGCCTCGTGGACATCCCCCTCAGCAACTGTCTCAACTCTCAGATCAACAAGATCGCGGTGCTGACCCAGTACAACAGCCACTCCCTCAACCGCCACATCAACAACACCTACCGCTTCGACATGTTCAGCGGCGGCATGGTGGAGGTGCTGGCCGCCGAGCAGACCGACCTGGCCAGCGGCAATGAATGGTTCCAGGGCACGGCCGACGCCGTGCGCAAGCAGTTTGTACACATCCTCGATCAGGGCGTGTCCCACTATGTCATTCTTTCGGGCGACCAGCTCTACCGCATGGATTACCGGGAACTCCTGGAAACCCACTTCAACAAGGGCGCGGACATTACCGTCTCCGCGCTGCCCGTGAGCCGCGACGACGCCCACGCCTTTGGCGTGATGAAGGTGCTGAAGAGCGGTCGGATTCGCGAGTTTGTGGAGAAGCCCACTGATCCCGCCGTACTGGACAACCTCGTGACGCCGGAGAAGGTCTTCGAAGATTTCGGCCTGAACGGCGCCGGCAAACCCTACCTGGCCTCCATGGGCGTCTACGTGTTCAAGGCCGAAGTGCTGGAAAAACTCCTCATGGAGCACGTGGAATGGGTGGATTTCGGGCGCGAGCTCATCCCTCACTCTCTGGGCACCCACCAGGTCTACGCCCACATGTTCTCGGGGTTCTGGGAAGACATCGGTACGGTCCGCTCCTACTTTGATGTGAGTATGGCCATGACCACCGATGACGCGCCCTTCCAGTTGAATGGATTCAGCGACCCCATTTACACCCACGCCCGCTGCTTGCCCGGCGTGCAGATTTCCGACGCCCACATCAAGAACGCCATCATCTGCGAGGGCAGCCGGGTGACCAAGGCCACGATCAACAAGTGCATCGTCGGCATCCGGAGCATCATCCATCCCGGCGCCGTTCTGGACCACGCCATCATCCTGGGCGCGGAGTCTTTCGACGCCGAGAATCCCGGCGATGGCGGACCCAAGATCGGCATTGGCGAAAAGTCCAACATCAGCCACGCCATCATCGACCACAATGCCCGTATCGGCAAAGGTGTGGTGATCAAGGGCTCGAAACGACTGAAAGACTACGACGGCGACGGCTATGCCATTCGCGACGGTATCGTGGTGGTGTTCAAGAACGCCGTAATCCCCGATGGCTCCCTCATCGGCGCGGTGTAGTCTGAGGACCGTGTGCCTGCCTGTTTTCGGACCGGGAGCGTAGCGCCATGGGCCCTGCGCTTCCGGCGCCGTTTCGAGCGGTCGCGGTCCGTGCCCTCCCTCTTGGGCTCTGCGTGCTCGGCGCCCTGCTGCGGCTCTACGGCCTTGGCGAGAAAAGCCTGTGGTACGATGAGGCGGCAAGCCTTTACCTCGGCGCCCATGCCGATTCGGTCGCCGCCCTCTTCGATCCCGCCTATACGGTTGAGCCGCCCCTGAATACCGTGCTCACCGCCGGGTGGGCCGCCAGGGTCGATGGATTCTTTCCCCTGGCCGTCACCGATCCACGCCGCGACCTGTTGTTGCGGCTGTTGCCCTTCCTCTTCAGCGTGTTGACCCTGCCCGTGGTCTATTTCCTGGCCCGCAGGCTCTTCCGCGAAGAGCGAAGCGCCTGCCTGGCGCTGCTCTTCTTTGCCATCGCCCCCTTTCAGATCTACTATGCGCAGGAGCTCCGCGTCTACAGTGTGGTGGTGCTCTTTGCACTCCTGGCCATATGGTTCATGGTCGAAGCCCTCGAAGATAGCCGACTCACCGCCTGGGCCGGGCTGGTCTTCTCCCTCGCATTGCTGATGTACGCCCACTTCATCACGATGTGGTATATCTTCGCCTTCAACGTGGCCTTCGTGCTCCTGCTGCCCCGATACAAACACCGCTTCTGGTCCTGGACCGCCGCGAATGCCCTGCTGATGATCCTCATCACCCCCATGCTCTACCGGGCCTTCGCCATGCACGCCGAAGTGCAGGACATCGCCTATCCCTGGTACCCCAATCCCACCGGGAAAACGGTCCTCATCACCTTCAAGAGCTTCGTCGCCGGTTACAGCCCCCGGGCCTGGGCCTACTGGCCTCTTTTCTTCCTCGCCCTCGGTCTCAACGCGGCCGCGTGGAAAGCCTGGCGCACGGATCGCACCGCCCTTACCCTCCTGACCACCCTCGTGTGGGTGCCCGTCCTCGGATGCGCCCTCCATTGGGGACGCAGCGACTTCTCCTTCTATGAACACCGGCTCTTTATCGTTTCCGGGGCCGCCGCCATCCTCCTCGCGGGTCGGGGTGCCGCCCTGATGGAACGCCGGGGCCTGGCGCTCGCCGCCGCCCTGATCGTCTTTACGATTCCCTGCCTCGCCGACGGCTTCGCGGGACGGCTCCACCCCATCCCCATGCACCGCCTGGCCATGTGGGACAAAGTCGACTTCCGCAGCGTGGCCACGCATCTGGAGCGCAACGCCGCGCCGGGTGATCGACTCCTCTACGCGAGCCACTTCAGCGCCTACCCCATGATGCACTACTACGTCGGTGCCCAAGTCCGCGTGGGCTGGTCCGAGGCCGACGAGGGGGAGTTCATCAAGACCATGGGTCACGAGGCCATTCTGCGGTCCCACGGTCTCATGCCCGTGCCCAAAGAAGAGGCGGTTGCGGATGCCGATCGGATCTGGTTCCTGCGCACCGAGGGCGCCACGTTCGAGTGGCAACCCACGACGGATCGGATCAACGGATGGCTCGATACCCACTTCGAAGTCCAGGAGATCCTCCGCTGGAAGGGCGTCGTGCTGACGCTCTATACCCACCGTTCCAGATCCTGAAATGCAAAAGGCTTGACTTCACCGGTCAAACGTGGTTCAATACTGCTGAATATCAATTCAGTTCAACCCTGATTGCCGGGAGTGGAAGCATGGCCAAAGATCTTACGAAGCGCCAACGCGATATTTTGGACTATATCATCGACTGCGTCCGCGATCGCGGCATGCCGCCGACCATAGCCGAAATCGGGGAGGAATTCGGGATTACCTCTACCAATGGTGTGAACGACCACCTGGTGGCCCATGAAAAAAAGGGTTTCATCGAGCGCTCCTCGAAAGCACGGGGAATCATCATCACCGAAAAAGCCGCCTTTGGCCTCTACCAGAGCGACGTGGGCGTGCTGCCCCTCGTGGGCCAGGTCGCCGCCGGTCTGCCCATTCTCGCTCAGGAAAATATCGAGGGCCACGTGCCCGTCGATTCCAAACTCGCCCAGCGCAACGCCTTCTGCCTGCGCGTCCGGGGCGACAGCATGATCGAGGACGGGATCCTCGATGGCGATATCATTATCGTGGATCAGGGCAAGCAGGCCCGTCCGGGCGATGTGGTTGTGGCGCTCGTGGAAGACGAAGCCACCGTGAAGCACTATTACCCCCGTGGCGCAACCATCGAGCTTCGTCCGGCCAACTCCGCCATGGAAACCATGCTCTTTCCCGCCCGAAGCGTGAGCCTCCAGGGAGTCGTCGTGGCCCTCCAACGCTCCCTGAACTGAAGAATTCAGACTACGCTTGGCGCCACCGCTGTGAACGACATGATATTCATCGGAAAAGTACCGGAAATGACTTGGTTTTCTTGACCATATTTCGTGGGCCAACGTGGGTTAGGCGTCCCGCCTGACCATCGCGACCCAAGCATTACAGGGTGATTTGCGCGATCGGAATACCAATCAGTAACCACC
>JBHEKR010000427.1:0-4369 GCA_041859365.1 Candidatus Hydrogenedentales bacterium | reverse complement strand
TAAAACGCGCCTTTAAGCTGAATCGGTGCCTTTTTAAGGGTTATAAGAATTTTGCGTCGAGCGTGGGCTGTGCAGTGTTCTGCCACAACCTCGTTCTACTCGCACAAACATAGGAAGTCGACCTCGATTTTGAGCAGTTTGTGCGGGGCGACGGAGGGATGTGTCTCGAAGCGCAGGGAATCGACGCTCGACAGCAAAATACAGCATCATGGACGCCATCCAGCAGCCAAACACTGAACTAGAAATGAAAACTACCTCGAAGCATCCGCCGGAAATGGCTATCCGACACAGGAACTATCTACACCGCCGGATGGTCGGGAGTACCACGGGCCAACTGTTCGGTTATTATACCGTGGAAGGCCTCAAACCTGGAACTTACACCCTGATGATCATGGCATCGGTCGTAGACGACGCAGGGACCACACTCTGGACTCGAAACGCTGATGTGGTGGTGAACGTGGACGGGGCAGACGGCGACGTGATGCAACTGGACCCGGCTTTGGAGTGACGGGGATGGAGTTGCATTAGGTCGCCGTCGCGGAAAGGTACTCCGCGCGACGCTCCGACAGGGACATGCGCTTGGGAGTTCTCCAGATCGCGGCATGGATGCCTGAACAGGAGATCCGCCTTAGTGTGACAAGCGCATTGACCACGAATTGCGCAGCGCGATCATTGGGAGCAATACCAAGATGAGCACCGCGAATTGTCGTATACTTGTGTAGAGCTCCGGTTCAGTTCTTTGTTGCCCACCAATCGGCGGGCACGGCCTCGAAGGCCGCCCGCTTTTCGGGAGTAACCAGATAGAGTTGGTCCAGATACACCCCGCCGCTCATGCCCGTGATGCGAAGTTTGGCCCCCGCCGCTTCCTCGGGGATTGTGATGCTCCCGAGTCGAATAGGGCGCCATGGTACGTCGCTGGGAATACGCACAGATTGCTTTTCGTCCCCCTCGACAAATTCCAAGCTTCCCTCTTTGGTGGATAGATTGCAGAGTCGGCCGTAGACTTCATAGTTGCCCGCCGCGAGATTATCCAGCGCGTACACCAGCTCCGACCCGCGAACGAAGTACCCTTCCGTTCGCCCGATGTTCGCCTCCACCTTGCCGCCGCGAATGGACGCGAGGTCTTCCGCAGGCACGACCGTCGCCGTGGCGGCGAGGCGCGCGCGCCAGGCCGTACGCGCCTCCAGAAATCGCTTCACAGTGTCCTGGTCTACCCCGATGACATAGCCCGACGTGTCCTGCTTGTCGCCCGCGTCGTTGCGGTGGAGCACAGAAAAGGCCTCGGGGCAGTCCATCATCGGGCGGAGACGCATGGTCCAGAAATAGCGGACCGGATCGCGCTTCCAGGCCCCTATGGATGCCTCTGGACCGAGCAATTCCTCCGGTCGGGGCGCGAGGGCAGGACGCCAGACCTTACACAGGTATCGCACATCGTGCAACGCCAGAAAGGGGAGGAGGTCCGTGGCCTTGTTTGCTTCCAGCAGGCTTTCGTTGCTCGCGAGCCCCTCCAGGTTGATGACCGGGCGTTCGGCATACCAGCCAATTTCTCCCACGGCCCACCCGGCGGCCACGGCATCCTTTGGAGTGTTGTTTGCGAGCCAGTCGGCCATATCGAGATAGACCGACCGCTGCGACTGGGGGTTCGTGTGTCCCGCTTTTTGCACGTCGCGGAAATTTTCGGTGGTCCAGAACACGAGCAGCACGGCGAGGGCGGCGCCTTGAGCGAACACGCCTCTGGGAAAGGCCAGCACACCCCCCGCCAGCCAGGTGAGGCCCGCCGCCATTGCCATCACGCCCACGGCCCCGTACCACGGCCACACGCGGTCATAGGAAAGGGCATAGTAGATCGTGCTGACGGCATAGAAGGCAATCAGTACCGCGGCAAGCCCGGCGAGAAAGCGGGCAGGGCGGGACGGGCGCTGGCGAGCGACCTGAGCGATTCGGAGTCCCGCTGTCAAGAGCGCCGCGCCTAGAATCCAGGGAGCCCACGCGCGCTGATTTCCGGCAAGGTCGATTCGGCCGAGCGACAGCGCCCGGAGACCCAACGCGAGATCGCGCGGCAGATAGTCACGGGTTATATGGCGCAGGCGCGTCTTCCCGGGGCCCGCCTGAATCTGGGCCCACGACACGCCATAGATCTGTCCTGTCGTCTCCAGCTCATAGCGATCGCCCCAGTGCTGTTTCACCCGTCCGCTGATGGGCGTCGCCGCGCCATGCCAGACCACATTCATCAGCAGGTAAGGCGTCGCCAGCAAGGTCAGCATCACCCCTGCAATGAAGACCCGGCGCAAGCCGGCAATGGGCAGGAGGAGCACATAAAGCAACAGCAAGAAGAGCCCGCAATCCAGGCGGCTGAAGAGTACCAACAGTGAATACAGCGCGAGCCGTCCCGGATGTATGGGCGCACCCTCCGCGATCCGCGCGATGAGGTGTCCCGCCAGCAGCGCGAGGCTCCAGAACACCGCCACCGTCTCCAGCCCCGACAGCAGGAGGTCCTGGCACGCAATGATCGTGACCACCACGAGCAGGGCCGCCAGCACCCGCGTCACACCGCCCCGGCGCAACACGCCATACCACGCCAGACCGCCCCAAATCGTCAGCACGACACTCAGCCACAGGACGACGCGGGGCAGTCCTTCCAGTGCGTCCGCCAGGTGCAAGGGCAACGCACACGCGGTCACCAGCGCCATCCACAACGGATGAAAGCCATTTGTGCCCGTCAATCCGTCGAAAGAAAAGAAACCCAGCGACCAGAAATTGGCGGCGGGCAGCAGATAGTAGTACGCGTCATCCGCAAGCGCGATCGCGTGGCTCGTTAGGAAAAGTAGCGGACTCAACAGTGCCAGAAGGCCCAGCGCGAGGGCCCCGTGCGCGACGCGTTCATCGTCGAAGCGACGAGGTGGCGTCGCGGAGATCGCTGGGTTTGGTGTGCCCATTGCCCGCCTGGGGAAATTCATTGTCCAAGCACCTCCGTTTTCCAGTCCGCAGAACGGAGGCAGGATAGCAGGGGATGCCCGGGAGGTCAATGAGTGGGAACGGTTGCAATACTCCATGCCCTCCTCCATACTTGCGCGGACAAACGGGGAGTACATGAGTTGGAGCATGTTCAAATGGAAGAAAAAGTGATCAGCGCAACGCCGGAGACGGAAACACCTGATCGGTCGACACGGCTCATGTCGCTGGACGCGCTGCGCGGTTTTGACATGTTCTGGATCATTGGCGCGGATGCCCTCGTGGAGTCCCTGGCAAAGGTCAGCCACAACGGCGCCTTCGGCCTGCTCGCTTACCAGCTTTCCCACGCGACGTGGGAGGGCTTTCGCTTCTACGACCTGATTTTCCCCCTGTTCATTTTCATGGTCGGTATTTCCACGGTCTTCTCCCTCGACCGGGCCGTCGCGGAAGAGGGTAAGAAATCGGCCTACATTCGAATTCTCCGGCGCTTCGTCTTGCTCTGGTTCTGGGCCTTCATCTACAGCGGCGGATTTGCCCAGGAGCAGATCAGCTTTGCCGGTGTGTTGCAGCGGATTTCCTACTGCTACCTGATCACATCGCTGCTGTTTCTGAATCTACGCTTGCGCGGACTGATCCTCGTTTGCGCGGGCATACTCGTGGCCTATTGGGCGCTCATGACCTTTGTTCCCGTGCCTGAGCTTGGTCGGCCCACCTTCGAAATGCACACCAACTGGGCCAACTACCTGGACCGGCACTATCTGCCCGGTGAACGGGAAGAGCGCGGCTGGCGCAACGAGGGCATGCTCAGCACCCTGCCCGCCGTCGCGACCTGCCTGCTCGGTGTCTTTGCAGGCCTGCTCATGCGGTCAGGATCCATTGCGCCCGCGCGCAAGGTCACGCTGCTGATTGCGGCTGGATTGACCCTGCTGGCCTGCGGCTATCTCTGGGGGCTTCAGTTTCCCATCATCAAGCGCATCTGGACCTCCTCATACGTGCTGGTGGCGGGGGGCTACAGTTGCCTGCTGCTGGCGTTGTTTTACTCCGCTATTGACCTGCGCGGCTACCGGAAATGGGCCACACCCTTTGTCTGGATCGGCGCAAACTCCCTGACGATCTATCTCCTCGCAGGGCTCATCCCCTACGACGCGCTGACCAGCCGGATCGTGGCCGGACCCGTTCAACAGTGGCTCGGACCCTATGACGCCGCAGCGAAAACCATCCTCGCCCTGAGCCTGGCCATCGTGCTCATGCGTTTTATGTACCAGCGGAAAATTTTGGGTGAAGTTCTGATATTACCGCTCATGCGGCGCACGGCAGGTTCATATACTGTTGCCAGAAGGCGTCCCATCGGTTGGATTTTACGTAGGCCCGCAGGTCAAGAATTCTCTGGCCTCCTTCTCTGGACCAGCGCATTCCG
>JBHEKR010000408.1:0-4955 GCA_041859365.1 Candidatus Hydrogenedentales bacterium | reverse complement strand
TTCGTTGCCGCCGTGGTCACGAATTCGTTGCGATCGCGGTAGTTGATAAAACCGTCCCTGTTCTGGTCGATACCGTAACCGGCTTCCACCGTCATGATGATTTCAAACACGTCGGATCGCACCGTTACCAGGTTGCCCATGGCGCGCAGACGCGCCTGGACCTCATCGAAGCGGCGCGCCGGATCGGCATCGTTCGACAGCGGATAAACCGCCCAGTCCTCGACGCCGTTGGTGCCGGTTCCGTTCAAATCCGGGATGTCCATGCGGCTCTGAAGATAGTCGTAGTCAAAGGCGTTCGAATCCTTCGTCAAGTCGCCGACACTCTCATAGTACCGACCGTCGGCGTGTTCCGTGCGACCGCCCTGGATCATGGCGTTCAGGCGAAACGCGCCCAGTCGGTGGGCATCCATCGAGGCGAAGCCCGAGTTGGGCACGAGCAGGTCCGAATCGGGATTCAGCACATCGCCCGTGAAGCGGTTGCGCGTCGGCGGCGTCGGCCCGCCCGCGTAGAACCCGGCCGCGCCGTCCGGCGCCGTCCAGCTTCCATCCACCGGCAGGGCGCCGGTGTAGTTCATCAGCCCCACGGCGTCATCCGCCGGGATGGGCGCGCCCATCGTACCCGTGATGCCGCCGGTAGAAGTCGGGCGGATCGTCTCGGCCACATTCACCACGCCAGGCAGGCCCAGCAAGGTGCTGAAGTACTCGTGGGACGACGGGTTAACCGACACGCGGTTCAGGGCCGTGTTCACGTTTACCCGGCCCGCCGTCCGCTTGCGGGGCGAAAGGACCACGTGGGTCAGAGCGCCCACATCGCCCGGGCCGCCCACGTTGCGCACGCGAATGGCCAGGAAGTTGTTCGTCACGCGCACGATCTGAGGCTGCCACCCGCCTGTGGCGTTGGTGCCATAGGGGATATAGCCATCGGCGCCCGCGCGATACTGAACCGTGGGGTTCCAGTCGTCCGGATGAATCAAACCGCCCGGCTTCGAGGAGGGATCGGCGACCGTGGCCAACTGGGGCGCGACGCCACGGGCTTCGGTCGGATCCGTGATCACGTCGATTGCGTAGACGGGGTCATAAAGTCGACCGTTCGGATCCTTTCGGGGATTCGTCGGATCTTTGATCAGGAGGTTGTTGGTCACCGCGTTCACCGGAATGACGCTGCCATCGGGCAATACGTAGTTTACGGTCGTACCAAAGTTGTTGATGATACCCGGTGTGTTCTTCGCCTCGATACCCTGCGCGGGAACATCGCCGACCTGGGCGGAAGCCCGGGCCGCTTCTTCGATGCGCTCGCGCATCTGGGGCAGGAAGGTGCCGATGTACAGCACGTACTCGCCATTTTCCAGACCGTCGGCCCCGTCCCATTCGAAGAGGGCCTCGGGCGCCGCAAAGCCATCACGCTTCTCGCTCACGAACATTGCCGTGCGCTTCTCCAGCGGCCAGCGGCTGTCGAGGTTGTTGTTGTCGTAGACGTTGTTGCCCGCAAAGTTCGCGGTATCGCTGATGTAGCTGACGTCAAAGAGGTAGTACAGCGGGAAGTTTACGCCCACGTTGGCCCCGTTCACATAGCTCGGATAGTTGGAGAAATGATCCGGATTGGTCGGCGCGGACGCGTCCGAACCCTGGCTAAAGAGGAAGACCGGGGTCCAGGTGGCGGGTGCAAGCCAGGTGTCGGGTCCGCCACCCGCCACGGTGGGCACCCAATCCACTTCCGCCAGCGTGACGGCTTCCGGCCGGATCGGGTGGAGCTGCGCCTGGCCCATGGTCAGCACCGTGCTGTCCACCGCCATGCTGTTCATGGCCGCCGCAAGCAGATCTTGCGAATAGGTATCGTCCACCAGATCCTGACCCAGCGTGGCGCCGCGCAGGGCAATATCCTGCGTGATGGAGATGCCGTCGCCCGCTCCGGTATTTCCCTGCAGGTTGTAGTTCAGCAGGGTCATATCCCGAAGGAACCCGTCACCGCTGGGACCCGACGTATTGACCGCGTCATGCAGGTACATCTGATGAGGCACCCGCATCAAATCCGCCGGGCTCTGGTAAGCCCGATTCGCCACATAGGTGCGGGAATGGTTCCAGCGCTGATCCGGAAGCGACTTGGTGTTCTCCGTCGTGTCGCCCGGCAGGCGCAGGGCGTTCTTCGCGGGATCCAGCCCATCGAAGGGGCCGTCCTCGTGGGTGCGGAAGTAGTTGAAGGGACCGAGGAAGCCGGGACGGCTCGGGAACTGGCGGGTGTCCGCCGCCGCCGCCGCGATGAGCTCCAGATCCTGCGGATTGCGGCCGCGCCGCGCCGCCGCATTCATACGCAGGGGTGAACCGCTCACGGCATGGCGGTAAAGCTGGATGTTGCGCGTCACCGTGGCCACATCCACATTCGGGAAAGCCGGATGGGTTCCCACAAAGCGGGGACGGATGTCCAGCACCTGATCGGGCAGGATGCCCAGGGGTTCCGTACCGCCCACGGTCGCGGGGTTGGCGCTTTCCAGTTCGGCTTCGAAATAGCTCAGGCTGTCGGCCCAGTCGTCATAATTGCCGTCGGTCGCCTGCCAGCGATTCTCCGTGCCGAAGCGATCACCCGTGTACAGGGGATCTTTGCGCTCCAGGCTGCGATAGAAATCGAGGCCCATCTGGTCGGGAAGCCAGAAGGAGGTATAGTTGCCATTCAATCCGGGCAGTTCGATGAGCACATCGCCCGCCGTACCGCTGCCATCCAGGTCAACGGAGACGTAGGGCACCTGAACCACGTCGTCGATGGTCCGATTGGTCACATCGGCCTCGCGGTAGGTGACCCGGTCCACCACCTCATTGTTGGTGCCCGCCCCGGCGTAGAGGGTCACGACAACATTGTCACCGGGGTACCAGCGCCGTTCGGAGAAGGACTTCCAGTCCGGCGGATCGTTGTCCGATCCCTGGTAGGCCGCCGCAATCGCCGTGGGGATGACGGTGGGATCGCCGAAGATGCTGAAGCCCGTGTTGATCGCGTACTGCAGCCCGAGGCCGCTCGGTACAATCGAATCCACAGCATTTACATTCGGAAGGCCCGAAGCGTAGGCCGTATTCCAGTCCTGACGATCCGGGAACAGCGAGAGGGGCATAATGCCCGCCTCGAAGCTGCCCGCACCAAAGCGGCGCACCGCAAGAACGTTGTTCAGCAGATTGCGACCCTCGTCCACGCCTTCGCTCAGGCTGGCGCGGTAAAATACGCTGTCCACACCGATGCCGAAGAAATCCGCCTGATAGGGGCGCTCGTCCACGAAGCCGTCGAAGTCGTTGTCCACCATGTCCATGTCCAGCGTGCCGGGAATGTATTGGTAGGGCACACCCGCAACCTTGCTGGCGTCGATCCAGTCGGGGAAGCCATCCGCGCCCGCCGTGCCTACGTCGTAACCGGCGATGGCGCCGTTCTGGGTGCGCTCGTCGATTTGTTCGAAAAGCACATAGCCACCGTCGCCGTCGTTGTCGTAGCCATCGCGCTCGGGATAGTTGGGCAGTACGCCGCCCCGCAACACGAAGGCGGAGACATCGTCCAGATCGTCGATCTCGTCGAGTCGGATCGGGGTCGGGGTCGCCGTGAAGGGATTGGCCGTAGCCACCTGGGAGGATTCCAATTGAATGATCCGGTCCCAGGGAAGGTTGCCGCTGGTGTTGGAGAAGAAACTGCCAAGGGCCTTGCTGCTCGCCACCGCGCCTTCATTGGCGAGATTGTCGGTGTCTGTCGGGGCATTGAGCGAGGTGCGACCATCACCGTCGTTGTCGACGTAATCCGTGAGGGCGTTGGTGGCCGGATTGATCCGGCGCATGAACACACTGCCGGTCACGTCCTGCAGGGTTGGAAAAATCGACAGCAGGCTATTGTCTGCGATTTGTGGCACGGTGAGATTGCCCGAAAGGAAACCCGCCGTCACCAGGGGATTGGGCGAATCGCCGTCGGCCAGGCCCATGCCGTTGTCCGCGATGCGGTGGTCGCTGGGGGCTCCCTGGAAAGTATCGAACTTGTTGAAGGCCAGCAGGACCGTGCCTCGGGGCGCGATCTCGGTGTTGAGCGGCAAGGTCCAGATGCTCTTGAAGGGATCCGACGGCACGGAGGGCTTGTCCGGGATACCGACCTCCAACTGCCAGCCGCCAATATCCACAGTTTCATCGGACACATTGACCAGTTCCACCCACTCGTGGTCCGGCTCCTGGCTGAAGTCCAGGGAGTTAATCGCCACGGTGTAGACGCTATCGGTCAAATCAAGGGCGTCCCTGAAATTAGGGTTGACCCGGAAGGCGATGTGCAGTTCAAAATCTGACGCGGCCTCCGGTACCGTGATCGTATAGGTCTCCGAGCCGCTCGTGCTTTGCCGGGCGTCCACGCCGTCGAAGTGGTAGTTCTGGGCGGAACCATAGTTGCCGCGGGTGCCATCTACGAAAGTCCAGCCTGCCGGAGCACCAGGAATCTGACCTCCGATCTGCGGATCATTGATGTCGCTAAAAACAATATAGCCCGCAGCATCGTTTCCAATAATCGTATCAGATCGTTCTGGAAACAATGGGTCCACTGTTTCGGCCCGGTACTTCACGGCACTCTGGAGTATGGGCACATTGAGCGGCGGCGCCAATTGGCTCGCAGGCACGACTGTGGGTACGCCGGTATTGGTTGTGGTGTTGATGGTCAGGTAATAACGTCCCGGCGGCAATCCGTCGGTGGGCGCGATGACGAACTCAAGAATATCATTGGCGTTGGCGACAGAATCCGGATCGGCGCCGTCTACGGTGATACCGAGGTAGGACGCCTCCCCCAGAACACCGCCGTTGAACAAAGCCCACCCTCCCAGCGCCGGCGGTGGCACAACCGGCGGTGACGTCAGGCGCGCCACGGCAAATTCGGGTAGAATGGACGGGGCCGCCGGAAACCCGAAATCCGGGCTCGGATCGAAATTGGCCAGCGGCGTGGCTACCGGGAGAAGCGA
>JBHEKR010000217.1:0-7371 GCA_041859365.1 Candidatus Hydrogenedentales bacterium | reverse complement strand
TAGGTCTTGGCGATCTCCGGGTAGAACAGCGCGTCAAGCAGCCAGGGAATCGGCGTGAGTTTCTCGCCGGACTCGGTCTTGAAGGTGCGCTTCCCGTTCATCTGGAGCATGGCAAACTGGGCGAAGGTGTCCAGCGGCTTCACGCGACCACCATCCTGCACCGGCAGGGTCGCGAAGGTTGCCACAATTTCTTTGCTCCAGGGTTCGCGGGCTTCCGGAGCGGGCTTGGCGGGTTCCGGCGCGGGGGTGGCCTCGGGCGTGGCGGCCGCTGTGGCTTCGGGAGCGGGTGCGGCGGCTGCGGGCGTATCCTGGGCCTGGGCGCCCGCCAGCGTGGCGAGGCCGAGGGCCAGGGCAAGGGTCAGCATCAGGGGGGTACGGGCGATCATGCGGTGCGCCTCCGGTTTTCGGCTCGCAGGTACGAGATGAGTTTTTGAAGGAAGTGGATCAGCAGTCCCGCCGAGATGACGAGGCAGCTATAGAGCGGCCACTGGTCGGCCGGATTCTTGACGACGGAGAAGGTGGAGAAGAGGCGCTCACCGGGTCCCGCATTCTGAGGACCCCAGCCCGACTGGAAGAGGGTGTAGCCGTTGTGGCGGAGGGGCTCGTTCATGCGGATGTTGACCTTACGCTCAATGGGGCCTTCGGTCTGGGTGACCACGCTCTCAAAGTTCGCGGCCATGCCCGTGCGGGGATGGAGATCGCGGATAAACTCGTCCAGCGTGATCGTGAAGGGGAGCGGGAAGGTCTTGTGGCGCAGGTCGATGGCATAGTCCTGACCCTTGACCGTGACCACCCAGGGGGCCATGGAAAAGCCGAAGAGGATACCGCTTTGAACCTGTTTAGTTTCCTTGTCCATGACCATGGCGTAGGCCCCGGCCACATTCTGCTCCGCCGCCATTTCTGGCTCGCGGGGGATGAGGCGAAGGCCGTCCACACCGGTCCCATCGGTCGAGGGGCCGGGGGTGCAGTTAAACAGAAAATTCTCGACCATCAGGCTGAACGGCAGATCGGGATGGCGGAATTCCCGGGTGTCTTCGGGGCTCATGTCGGAGAACTGCTGATCCTGGATTATGTAGGACTTGCCATAGGCGCCGTTCTTGATCTCGGAGATTTCAATTTCCCAGTCGTAGTAGCTCTGGTATTCGCTCGATTTGTCTTCGGGATAGAGGGTCATGTGGCCCGAGGTGGAGTAGTGAAAGGTCACAAAGCCCGCGATGAGCATGTAGAGGATGCCGCCGTGGGCGATGATCATGCCGGGGTGGCGCCAGTCTTTCTTTACGCGGATGATCGCGCCGCAGGTCAGGTTGATGAACAGCAACACCGACAGCAGGTAGACGCCGGGCAGGGGGATGGGAATCTTGTCGAACAGATAGTGGACCAGGAAGAACGAGTTGAAGTACTTGTTCTGTACATCGAACAGACTGGAGGTGGTCTGCTCCAGCGTCCCGAAGAGGGTGAGGATGGTGAGGAGGATCAACACGACCACGGCGAAGCCATAGGAGGCGAAGAAGTCGAAGGTTTTTTTCAGGGCAGATTTTTCAGAAGTCATCAGTATCACGCCGTAAGTTGGGTTCAGTGCAGGGAAGCGCAGAAGGCGGCGAAGTTGGCCTTCTGTGCGTCCACTTCACTTGCGGGTCCGGTCAGTTTAATGAAGATCGTGCTGCCGCCTTTGGAGGCCAGGGCGCCGAGCAGCTTGTAGTCCGGTTTGGGCGCGCCCGCCATGTCGGTGAAGCTGCCCGCAAATTCCACCAGGGGCGATTCCACGCCGAGGACGGTGATTTTCGGCAGGGCGGCAATGGCGGCCTCGTCCAGCGGTTCATTACCCATCTGGTTGGCCCATCGGTTGATATTGGACACCGCGCCGCCGCCTTCGCCCGCCAGGGTCGTAACATAACATTCAACGCCGCCGACCGTATAGGTCACCGCGCGCATCATTTTTTCTGGACCCATCTGCCAGCCTTCGGGTGCTGTCCACTCTAGGGCGCCGGGATTGAATCCGCCCTCGGGGGTGGGGTCGGCCACGCCATGGGGATTCTCCACCGCCGCTGTGGGTGCGGGGGCCGCGGCTTCGGGCATGGGGACGGCTTCCGGCGCGGGCGCGCCAGTGCTTTTGCTCAGGGACGCGGCGAAGGCCAGGAAATTGGTCTCCTCAGCCGCCAGGAGATCTTTGGGGCCGGTCATCTTTACGAAGTAGGAAGTGGCCTCGCTCATAAGCGCCAGGCCGTACATGCGGAAGTTTTCTTTGACGACTGCGCCGCTCATTCCGCCGTAGGAGCCGTCGATAATGACATAGGACGCTTCGCCACCGAGCAGGGGATGCTTCGGCAGGGCCGCGATCTGCTCGGGGGTGAGTGCGGGCTGGTTCATCTGCTGCTGCCAGCGGTTGATGTTGGAATCGAGGCCACCGGCGGAGCCGCTGAGCTCGGTGAGGTAGCATTCCACGTCGGGCTGGCCCGTGATGCCGAGATTGGCCACGCGCATCATGCCGGGCTCTCTATTTTCCCAGCCGGCGGGCACCGTCCAGGTGAAACCGGAGTCGGCGGGCGCCGGGGCGGGCTTCACTTCAGCAGGGGCTGCCGCGGCGTGATCGTGGCCGTCGCCCTCGGTGTGCACATGACCGTCACCTTCGGCCGTACCGTGGTTGTGATCGTCGCCGGGCGCTACCGCGTGGAGGGTCGACGCGATCAAATCAAAATTCGCTTCCTGGGCTTCCAGCACGGCCTTTGGTCCAGTCATCTTCAGGAAGAAGCCCTGCTCCCGGCCCGATTCGGGATCCGTGTGGGTCAGCATGAGGCCGTACATGCGGTAGTTCTCTTTGGGGGCCGTATTGCCCATTCCGCCAAAGGTGCCGTCGATAAGAATGAAAGTGCCGGGCTGGCCGAAGATCTGTTTCTTCGGCAGGGCCTCGATGGCTTCGGGCGTTAATGGGTCGAGGCCCATCTGTCCGCGCCAGCGGTTCAGGTTCGCCGCCAGGCCACCGCCACCGCCGGGCAGGAGGGTGAAGTAGCACTCGGCTTCCGGGGTCGCGGTCATGCGCAGGTTAACCTGGCGCAGATCGGTCTTGGCCACGGCCTCCCAGCCCTGGGGCATATCATGGTGAAAGGTGATACCGGCGAGGGGATCTTCGGAGGCCCCTTCCTGCTGGCCGCCGTGGCCCGCCATGCCGCCGGACTGGGACATGCCCAGACGCTGCTCGGTGGTAGCCTTGGCGGGCGCCTTGCGGGCTACGGAGCCGGGCTCGCGAACTTCGATTATGTCTTGCTGGGCGGGCTGGGAACAGCCGACCAGAATCAAGAGCGGGGTAAGACAGGCAAGCGTGAGACGACGAAGGGACATGGCGATGATGTAATCCTTTGTACGGCGCTATCCGGGGTTTGATACGCCGTTGGGGAAAATCCAGTGGCTTCCACGAACCGATATTCGCGACTGCCCTGCCCCCGACCTGATTGCGCAGAACTGCGCGCCTTGTTAGATCCACGGGCAGTAGTCTACCCGCCGGAGGGAACTTAAGTCAAAGATTCGAGGGCGTTTCAGGCTCCGGGGCGCATACCTGGGGCGGGCAAAAAGGTTCCCGGAAATTGACGTGGAAGACCGACCACATCGGTTGTATCCCCGGTATCGGATCTACCGGGAAGACGTAATCACTTGCTCTTCGCAGGCCGCCACGACATCCGCCAGGTGCAGAATCTGGTTTACGTGATACTTCACGGGGTTGACCGTTCGGTATCGGGTGTCCATCTCCGGACAAGCCAGCACGGTGGCGGGGTGGAGGATAATCCGCTCGCCGCGTTGGATGAGTATTCGGTGGCGTTTCAAATAGCGCAGGGCACCGCGAAAGTCGCGGTCAAAGTCGTCGTTCAGGGCGGGGTCAAGATAGCGGTGGCGCAGGGCATCGCGCATCCGGCGCGCGGCGTCGGCGATCGTAAGTGTTGGCACTTCGACGGGATGGCGATGGAGGCATTTGAGATAAATGAACATGCTCAAAAAGTGAAGCATGTGCAATTCCACCAGATCGGAGAGGTCGCACAGGAGCGCCGCATCGAAGTCGCGTTGGGCTTCCCGGCGGGCATTGGGCTCGAGGTAGCGGGGCGCGCCCACAATGACCGCACTGACCTTCTTGATGGGATTGAAGGTGCGGCCCACCGGGACGCCGGGTACGGGCATCTCGGGATTGCGCCGCTGGGCCTGGGCCACGAAGAAGGCCACGGATCCGGGCTCGTCCCCGCCGGTGTGGACTTCCAGCCAGTGCCCGCTGCGACTCCGGCCACCGCAGGGGAAGATGACAAAGGAGTCGGGCTCCAGCAGGATATCGATCAGGGGCTTGAGCTGGGCGAGGGAGGGGCTTCCCTGGGCGATGTTATACGAGCCGCCCATCTCCGCGACTTCGTTCATGTCCAGGGGCAGCCAGTCCCAGGGGAAGCCATGGAAGTAGTCGTCGCGCATGACGAAGCGCGTCTTCATGGTGTAGTCGCTGGCCTCCTGCACGGCATAGCACACAAAGAACTGGTCGTCGAGCTTCAGATGGTTGCCGACGTAGACGGCGGGGTGCTGTTTTGGGCAGTGCTCGGTGTGCCGTACACGGATGCGGGGATCCATGCGGGTAATCTGGCGGTAGGGCACTTCCACGCGCCACCAGTGCTCGGTGAAGCTGGGACGCTTGCCGAGGTGCAGGCGGTAGAGCGCATAGCGGAAGAGGAGATAAAGGGTCACGGCCCAGCACCAGAGCCGCGTGGCGAGCGGGGGATTTCTCCGGCTCATCGGGACTGTCCCGAACGGGCATATGCCTTGTAGATGGGAGGTTTGCCCCCCCTACCCCCTCGTAAGCGGGGGGGACCGGAAGGCGTTAAGGCACATGTGGATTCCCCCCGCTTGCGGGGGGGCAGGGGGGGTAGATTCCGCATTGGAACGAAAGCCTCGAATGAAACACCCAGTGTTTCCGATATCAGTTGCACGAACAGAGGACGTCAGTGATCTGGGGATGGCGCTAACTAGAACACCAGAACAGGCTCACGAATCATTCGCTCGATGAGGGTGTAGCCTTCCTCGATCAGCACATTCGTATTCGCGGCGATCTTCTCGGAATAGGCCGTCTGGCCGTCCACCGGCACGCCCGCGCCGCAGAGCCCAAAGGGTACGGGGCCCCCGGCGTGGGTGCGGGTCTGGATGGTCGTATAGTGATCCGGCGCGATGAGAATCCGCATGTCCGGGTGGCTGTCATGGTAGGCCAGGGCGGGCGCCACGATGCGCGCACCGTAGTCCTCGATGGCCTGGATCTTAAGATCGGCGCGGCCCTGGTGGGCGGTCTCGTCCGGGGCTTCGAGGTGGACATAGACGAAATCATGATCGTCCAGCGCCTTCAGGCCCGCCTGAATTTTGCCCTCGTAGTTGGTGTCGATCCAGCCCGTGGCGCCGGGTACGTCAATCACGTCGAGACCGGCGCAGACGCCGATGCCCTTGACCAAGTCAACGGCGGAGATGACCGCACCGGTGAGGCCGAAGCGATCCGCGTAGCTCTCCATCTCCGGAGCTTTGCCCTGCCCCCAGAGCCAGATGGAGGTGACGGGGCGTTTGCCATCGGCGACACGCTGTTGATTGATGGGGTGGTCGCGCAGGACCTCCTGGGAGCGGGTAATCATGGCCCGCGCCATTTCGCTGCCCTTGCCCTGGGGCAACCACGCTTCGGTGGCCTGATCGGTAATGTTGTGGGGCGGCTCGCAGCGCATGCGCACCATATCGTCCAACGAAGCGGCGGGGGAATCGGTGACGATGGCCAGGTGGCGATAGCTCACGCCGGTATGGAAGACAGCCGGGAATTCCCTGCCCAGGGTCTCATTCAGAATCGGGATGATTTCGGCCGCTTCTTCCGTGGCGATGTGCCCGGCGGTGAAGTCTCGCATCATGCCCTCTTCAATCGTGACCAGGTTGCAGCGGTAGGCCACCTGGTCCGCCGCCAGCGGAATGCCCTGGTTCGCCGCTTCGATCGGCGCGCGCCCCCGGAAGCTCGCCTTGGGGTTGTAGCCGAAGAGCGAGAGATTGCCGATATCGCTGCCCGCGGGGAGACCGTCGGGAATGGGGCAGAACTGGCCGGTCATACCCCGGGCGACCAGGGTGTCCATGGCGGGGGTATTCGCCACTTCGATGGGGGTGCGACCGCCGTATTCAGGCAGGGGCCAGTCGGCCATGCCATCGCCAAGCAGAATAAGGTATTTCACGACACTTCTCCGGTGATTCAGGGTGATTTGGGCACGTGGGGCATACGATAGCATATGGAGCGGGGCATTATGAATTATGAATTGGGAATTGTTAAGTCGGACGTATATGGATCCTATTGGGTCACGCCGTAATGGGTATCAAAGGGATTCCTTGCATTCACAATTCAGCATTCACTATTCACAATTGCCTTTACCTCCCGGCGGCGCGTAGGATCATCCCAGCAAGTTCCAACTGTCCAATAACCTCCCAGGAGTCTCCGCATGCCCGATATCGAATGGATTGACCGTGTTGCCCGCCATGGGGTAGAGCTGGACCCGCGTCAGTTGGAGCAGTTGACCCAGTATGGCTTTCTTCTGCGGAAGTGGAGCGCGTTTACATCGCTCGTGTCGTCGGGTAACCTGGCGGAGCTGGAGTCTCTTCATTTTGTGGATTCCCTGAGTCTGGCGGACGTGGTGCGGAGTAATGTTGCGCCGGGCGAGACGCTGCTGGATATTGGCACGGGCGGGGGCTTTCCGGCTATTCCGCTGGCGGTGCTCTTGCAGGACCGGAACTTCGTATTGATGGAGCGCAGCGCGAAGAAGGTTTCCTTCCTGCGGAAAGTGATGGGTGCGTTGGGACTGGGGCATGTCTCACTGATCCATGGGAGTTTCCCGGAGGATGTTCCGGAGGAGCCCCCGGTGGCGATTACGGCGCGGGCTGTCGAGCGGTCCGATGCGGTTCTGGCCGATATTGCCGATATTTTGCCCGAGAACTGCGTGTTTCTCTGCCAGTCTGGGGATCCGACGGAAAAGCTGGACCAGAGAATGTTCCACGTGGAACATATTGCGGACGACTGGGCCCGGAGCGGGGACCGCCGGGGCAGTCTCCACCTCGTGCGCCTCCGGGAGCAGGACTAAGGGCCCGAATGTTCCACGTGGAACATTCCCGAGGAAGAACTCGCGCCCAGGTGACGTCCCTGAACGAAAATCACTAGCGCCGCAATAGCCCATTGACCTTGGCGGCGTGTGTTCGATGCGAGGGCCTGTCCCAGTGGCAGTGTTAGGGGACGGGGGCAATCAAGCGTCAACCGCCCAAGACCCTGCTTGGGTGCGCAGCGTCGCGACCTTATTTCCACTGGGACATGCCGCCGCTTCGGAGTGCCTGTCTTCGACTCGGTGG
>JBHEKR010000566.1:0-5359 GCA_041859365.1 Candidatus Hydrogenedentales bacterium | reverse complement strand
ACTCATGAGCGTCTTCTTCACCCTCAAAAAACGCGGACACAATCCAGTCAATGCAATTAACAAGGCACTCAAACAGTACCTGGAAAGCGGAGCGTTGCCAACTTTGCCACCAAAAGTTACTTCACACCGCTAAAGTGTTACCAAAAACTTAATCCTGGCGGCGTTACGCCATGGACCAAGCATGAGGGTTCGCATTTTGCTGCTGAACAGCGGTTTCGGCCTGGAGAGGACTGCACACGACGACAAGCCCGGCGGCAGCGGGTATACAACGCGCCAAGGCGAATGGTGCAATCAGATGTTCCGCCCATCGCCCAACCAGGCAGACACTAGCGACAAAGTACCCGAAATATCTTCGCGTACTGTGCCGCACAGGATTCCCAGGACCAACGAGTGGTCGCCATTTGACGAAGCTCGTTGCGGCGCACGTCGGACCCGGCCACTCTTGCGTCAAAGGTGTCCAGTAATGCAATCCAACGTTCCACAACAGCATCTTCATCCAGTTCATCCGTACAGGGCGCATGCAGCACGCCGTGGCTCACCGTCGAATCCGCGCGGGCGGTACGGGAAGAGACAACTGCGGTCAATCCGGTACTCATGGCCTCCTGAACCACCAGGGGCAAGCCTTCACCCACACTGGGAAGCACCAGCGCATCCGCGGCCTGGTAGTAACGCACTAACTCGGCCTGCGCCACGGCTCCAACGACATGAACGTTGTCGAGTTCCCAGGAATTCGGGTCAACGGGGCCCTGGCCGAGCAAAACGAAGCCGTGCTCCGGCATGGCGGCTGCAATACGCCGCAAAACGGAGAGGCCCTTTTTCTCCACAAAACGTCCTGCGAACATAAACACCGTTCGGGCCCCCGATGTTCCGAAAAGTTCTGCACGAAGTTTCTCGCGCGATATTTCGTCGAGAGGAGTGAATAATGAAGATTCTACACCGTTCGGAATAAAGCGAGGTTCCCTACGGAAGCGAAATCGCGCCATAAAGTCGTTGCGAACCACTTCACTAATGAAAATCACCTGATCCGCCCCGCCCAGTATGATGCGACCGACGCTTTGATAGGCGAGCCGGAGCGCCAGCTTCAGGATGGGACTCTTGAAGGGCACATCCGACACGTGCTGTGTGACCACCACCGGGCGTCCACGCAGACGAGCAAAAAGGCCGGCAAAAACATTCCCCATGTAGAGGCAGTCATGGAGGTGAACCACGGAGGCCTCTCCTACGAGCTTCCACAGCTTGAGGACGGCAAACGGACTCCAGATGGGCCAGGGAGCGCCGGTGACTCGCTGGATGCCATCCCAGGCCCGCATGGGAACACATTGCGTCGCCGCACGGGGAGACTCCGTCAATGGACAGGTGTCACTGGCGGCCCAGATGACCTGGTGCCCCGTTCGCAGAAGATTGATGGCCAGTTGGGCCGCCACGCGCTCGATACCGCCGCCCTGCTCCGCAAAGTAGTGCGTTACAAGCAACACGCGGATCCCGCCCTCGGCCTCGGGCTCCATCAGTCGAGCCCACCCTTCGGCAACGGGGCGCACGTGTCGATGGCGTGGTGCTGAAGCTTGAGAATCGCCAGGGCATCCGCCCCGCTGATGCCTTCGGGCTGTTGATTCCCCCGCGCGGCCACGGCAAAGCGATGAAAGACTTCTTCATTCCCGTACCACATTCGGCCACGAAAGTGCTTCAGTCCACAAGGCACATGCTGTAACCAGTGCTGGATTGAGGTCTGAAGACTCGTGCGCAGTATCGTGGCGGCGGTGTGGGCGCCATCATTGGGAAGGCAGAGATAAATATCCCGGAAGATGTCCACGTCGGCGAAGGCGTGCTCACCGTGGACCTGAAGATGCCACTCGCTGAGCGGGCTTTCGAAGTTCATGGAGAGATGTACGGGAATCGCGCCTCCATCCTCGTTGGACGATGTGAACCACTGGCTCAGTTGGGCGGGTGTCGCCTTGCCCCCGGCCCCTGGAAATATATCGCATCGGAGCGGCGTCATCGCATTGGGAAGAACGGCACGGAGGAGATAGTAGAGATGGGGACTTTCATCGTAGAAGAGACCGAGCGGCAGATCTTCATACCACTCGGGAAGCCGGCGTCGAGGATTGCCAAAGACGACGCCGCTCACGCTTCGTATTCTGCCGATCTTTCCGGAGCGAATATCGGCAAGGAGGCGCCGGGTCGAAGGGGCGAACTGGAAGTTATGCACCACAGCGAGCGTGCGACCGCCTTCCTTCGCGAGGGCAACCAGTTCTTCGCCTTCCGCCACCGTCATGGCAAAGGGCTTCTCGGTGAGCACGTGCTTACCCGCCCGAAGGGCGGCCTTTGCCAGGGTGTAGTGGGCAAAGGGGCTGGCACCAATCACCACAGCCTCGACGTCATCGAGCCAGGGTATTTGTTCCAGTCCATCGACCTCGGCCAGACCCGGCGCGGAGTAGTGTCTGCCCACCTTGAACGTTCGCGCCACTTCCTCGGCACGCTCCGGGCGTCGGTCCGCAACGCCAACCACCTCATAGTCGGGACTGGCCACCATCACGGGCAGGTGGCGATTGGTGGCAACCCAGCCGAGGCCGATAGAGAGTACGCGCAAGGGTTCAGGCATGTCCGGGCCCCCCGACAGGTTTCTGCGCCACAGCGACCAATTGATCACCACAGCCGCAAAATCCGAGCACGGTATTCACCGCGCCAATTCCGCGAAGGGCAATATCTCCCGAAAGGCGGTGGTGCCATTTCAGATAGTGCGCTCTTCCGTCTGGTCGATCCGATGCGGCAGATTTTCTCATTTTGAGCCTGTCGAAGAAACGAAGCCATTCCTTGAGATAGAGATCGCAGGTGAAGGTCCGGGGCGGCGCAAACCCCGCCTTAAGCAACATTAGCCGCAGCGACTTCGCCGTGAAATAGGAAAGATGCTCGGGAGGAATAACCACGTAGGCCCCTCGTCCGAAACAGCGAATTGATAGCCCATGAATACTGGGTACGGTGATCATGAGGCTTCCACCTGGACGTAGTAGTTTGAAGCAGTGGACCAGAAGGCCGTGGGGATCGGTGTCATGTTCCAGAACGTCCAGGAGGGCGACTGCTGCAAAACGGGCTGGCTGGAGCGGCACGTCTCTCCAGGAACCTTCAACGATCGGGGTCGAAACAGCGGCGCGGGCAATCGCGACGGCCTTGGGCGAGGGTTCCACGCCGCTCGCCTCCGTCCACCCGCATGTCGCGGCCAGTTGGAGGAATTGACCGCCACCACAGCCCAGATCGAGGAGGGGACCGCGCCCTGAAGTGCACGCAACACCGTCCAGGAGTCTTCGCCAAAGCTGGTACTTGTGCCCGGCCTCCGTCTGCCAGGAGGCATCGGAGCTCAGGCCGGTATTCAGATTCTGGTAATAGGCATCGATCTCCGCCTGCTCCGGGAGCGGATAGAGAAATCCGTGGCCGCAGGTATGGCAGCGGCCATGGGTATACGCGTGCTTCGAAATCCAGGGGCGGGTGGTCTCACTGGCGCACGCCGGACAGGACGGGATAACTCCAGGGATCGTCTTCACGCGTCGGGCTTTCGCGCGATAAAGAGGTAGCCCCCATAGCCGTGGCGCGGTCCATCGTCATCTTTAACCGCGCCTTTTCCCAGGAGCATAACCGCTATCACCGCAAGCTTCGCGAGCACCCCTCGGCGGCGCGTGCGAAGCTTAAGTTTGTGCTGGATCTCAATCGGTTGCCTGCGCATTCCGGCTATCCGGTACAGGATGCCCGACGTGATTCGCGCCACAAACTCCCAGCGCCGCGTAACCTTCCGCGAGAAATAGGGAATCGATTCATCAAGGCGCAGTCCGGCCTCCTCCATCCATGCCGCGCATTGCTCGATGGAAAAGTAATGCTCCACCGCAATGCGGCGGGTAACCATTTCGTTGTAGGCCTGACGATCCGCACCGGGCAGCCAGGGACCATAAAGAAGATCCGGGAAGGTCGTGCTCGGGACGGTGAAGTAGAAGATGCCTCCCGGCTTGAGGATTCGGGCCACCTCCGCAAAAACTGGGGGGAGCTCCGGTATGTGCTCCAGAACACTGTTGGAGAACACGAAATCGAATTCATTGTCCGGCTCTGGAATCTCAGACCCCGGTCCGGTGTGGAGAGCACTATAGAGGCCCGTGGCACGGGCTGCTTCCGTTTCACGAGGGTCGAGATCGATACCGACCACGTCCCGAGGCCCCACATGATCGAGGATACGTTGAAGGATGGTTCCATCGCCACAGCCCAGATCGAGCCCCCGCCCTTCGGGAAAGGGTGTGTTGATGATGAGGGCAAGTTCCACCGCGCGCCAGATGCTTGTGGCCGGTTGGAATGGATTGTCCGCGGCAATTTCCCTGAGCAATTGGGTGCTGGTAATCACCGCGACACCTTTCTGGACCCGATGTGCTCCAGGGAGATGATGCTGAGCACGAAGGAATTGAGCACCACCTGCACCCCCATCACCAGCGCAAAGGCCGATGGAACGACGAGGGTGTGGGTCAATACGCGGGGGAAGGCGCCGAATCCTGAGCGGCCCCAGTATACCGTGGCGATCGCGAAGCCGATAATACCAAGGATAAAGGTGCCGCTCCCGATGGCAACGCCCCGCTCCAGCGTGAGCAGTCCGAGGAGCTTGTCAAAACTCTTCTTGGTGGGGAGCAGTCCCTCTTTCTCGGCAAACCTTCTGACAATAAGGGAGAAGGAGACCGATTGGAATCCGATGGCGATAAGCGCCATGGCAAACAAGAGGGAATTGGCCCGCTGCGCGCCAGTGATAAGTACAGCGAGGGCCAAAACGACACCCGCCGTGAGCATGGCGAAGCCGGGGTAGAGGAAGAGCCAACGAGGGCAGAAAATCAGCAGAAAGCGCAGGTGGCGCCAGCCGTCATGCCACGAGCGCAGGTGCGGCGGACGATCACGTCCGTCGGGTTTCAGGGTCGTAGGCACCTCGGTGATTCGCATGCCATGGAGTGAGGCTTTGACGACGATTTCGCTGGCGAACTCCATGCCGGTGGTGCGCAGGTCCATGCGCTCAAAGGCGTCTTTGCTGAAGCCCCGCAGGCCGCAGTGGAAATCACGGATGGGTGTTCGGAAGAGCAGTCGACCGATAAAACTCAACACGGGATTGCCCAGATAGCGGTGGGGCGGCGGCATCGCCCCGGGGAGGATCCCGCCCAGGAAGCGGTTGCCCATGACCAAGTCATAGCCTTCGCGCAGTTTTTCGATGAATGGTTGGAGATTGGCGAAATCGTAACTGTCGTCCGAATCGCCCATGATGATGTAAGTGCCCAACGCCGCTTCAATACCCCCGCGGAGCGCGGAACCATAGCCTTTGGCCGGCACGTCCACGACGCGGGCTCCC
>JBHEKR010000365.1:0-5730 GCA_041859365.1 Candidatus Hydrogenedentales bacterium | reverse complement strand
GCGCAACCCGGACATCAAAGTGATTGTGGTCGATCCGCGCCGCACGCCCGCCTGCGCCTTTGCCGATTTGCACTTGCAACTTCAGCCGGGGACCGATGTGGCGCTGTTCAACGCCATTGCGCGCGAACTTCGCGAGCAGGGCCACTGGGACGAAGAGTTTATCGGCGAGCATTGCAGCGGCGGCGGCGCGATTCTCGATGCGGCCTATGCGCTTAGCGCTGAGGAAGCGGCGGAAGTCTGTCGCATCGAAGCGGACGATATTCGCCAGGCCGCGCACCTCATCGGCACCAGTGGCGCATTCCAGACCTGGTGGGCCATGGGCCTGAATCAGAGTAGCGCGGGCGTGGACAAAAACGTCGCGCTGCTGAATCTCTCTCTGCTTACCGGACAAATTGGGAAACCCGGCGCGGGGCCTTTTTCACTCACCGGCCAGCCCAACGCCATGGGCGGCCGCGAAGTGGGTGGGCTGGCGAACCTGCTGGCGGCCGACCGCGATTTGGCGGATCCCGAAGAGCGCGCCTTCGTGCAGGCGCATTGGAACAGCGGACCCATCGCGTCGAAGCCGGGTCTCACGGCTACGGAAATGTTCGAGGCCCTCGAATCGGGTGCGATGAAAGCCATCTGGATTATCTGCACCAATCCGGCTGTCTCCATGCCCAACCTGACCCGCGTGGAGCGCGCCTTGAAGTCGGCGCGCTTCGTGGTCGTGCAGGATATCTCGTCGCTCTCCGACACCGTGCCCTATGCGGATCTGGTTTTGCCCGCCGCCGGCTGGCTGGAGAAGCAAGGCACCATGACCAATTCGGAGCGACGGGTTACCCTGCTCTCGAAGCTGGCCGATGCGCCGGGCGAGGCTCTGCCGGATGTGGAAATTCTCTGCCGGTTCGCGCAAAAAATGGGCTGGCCAGAGGCTTTCACCTATTCCGACGAAAGCGCCATCTTCGATGAGCACTGCGCCCTCACGAAGGGCACCAACATCGATATGACGGGCATCTCCTATGCGCGCCTGCGCGCCGAGGGCAGCCCGCAATGGCCCTGCCCGAGCGAAGCGCACCCCGGCACACCGCGCCTCTTTGAAGATCATAAATTTCTCACACCGGATCATCGCGCGCGACTCCATGGGCCGCTTTACAGTCCCTCGGCCGAGACGACGAGCGAGCGCTACCCGATGATTCTGACGACTGGCCGAATCCGCGATCAGTGGCACACCATGACGCGCACAGGTAAGGTGAACAAGCTGCGCCAGCATTTGGACACGCCCTTTTTGGAGCTGCACCCGGGCGATGCCGAGGCCCAGGGCATTGCGGAAGGCGATACGGTCACGATCTACAATGATCGCGGCGCAGTGCGGGCCCGGGCAGTTCTCACCGACACTGTGAAGCCCGGCGTGGTATTTCTGCCCATGCACTGGGGTAAATCGTTGCAGAAGGGCGATGCCCGTGCGAACGTGCTCACCAGCCCGTTGGTGGACCCACGCTCGAAGGAGCCCGAGTTCAAGTTTGCCGCCGTGGCCTTGAGTCGCGTGCCCTCTGTTCGGCGCCGGGTGCTCGTGGTTGGCGGCGGCACGGCGGCCCTCGCCTTCGCCCAGGAACTGCGCAAGCGCAGCGCTGAGGACGAGATCATCGTCTTCGGCAATGAGCCCCACGGCTTCTACAACAGGATTCTGCTGCCCGATTTGATCAGCGGCGAGTGCTCCTGGTCCTCCATGCAAACGGCGTCCGAATCCGCGCTGCATCAGGCCAACATTACTTTTCTTCCGGGGCGTTCGATAACGGCGATCCATCGCAAAGGTCACTTCATCGTGGATAGCCACGGCGAGCGACACCCCTATGACAAACTGGTCCTCGCCACGGGCAGCCAGCCCCAGTTGCCTCCGGAATGTCCAGCGGACATGGTGGGGACATTCACCTTGCGCACGCGCTCGGACGCCGATGCGATTGCGAGTTTTGTCCGCCCAGGCACGCGCTGCGTCGTAGCGGGGGGCGGTCTCCTCGGTCTGGAGCTCGTGACCGCACTGCGAGAGCTTGGCGCGGAATGCCGGCTGATCCACCGCTCCGGCCAGCTTATGGGTCGCCAGCTCGACGCCACCGCGTCGCAGTTTCTTGCGGAAGAGCTGGCGGAGCGTGGCGTAGCGTTGCACTTCAACGACTCGATTTCATCGGTGCATGGTGACACTACGGTGCACGGCGTCCGCACACAGAACGGAATCTACTATCCCTGTGACGCGGTCTTTTTCGCCACCGGCACGACGCCCAGCATCGGCCTGGCCCGGAGCGCGAGTCTGCCCTGCCGCCAAGGCGTGCTGGTGGACGACGGCATGCGCACCGATGACCCCGACATCTTTGCGATCGGCGAAATTGCGGAGCACGCGCACCGGTGCTATGGCACCACGCCCGCCGCCCAGGCCCAGGCCGTCGTGGCGGCGGCCCAACTCGCGGGCGACACTTGGACCCGCTACTCGGGCAGCATCGCGTTCAACGTTCTCAAGCTGAAGGGACTGTCGCTATGTACCATGGGTGATGCGGGTGCGGACACGAGCGCACCGGGTTGCGAAGAGATTGTACTGCTGGATCGGAGCGAGCGGCTTTACCAGAAGTGCATTGTTCGCCAGAACCGCCTCGTCGGCGCCATTCTCTATGGTGACACGGCGCCTATGGCCGAATTGAAGCGTCTCGTCGAATCGCAACTCGAATTGGACGAATCCCGTCGTGGCCTGCTTCGCGGTGCGGGTCCCTCGCGGGAGCCCGTGGAAGGAGTCCTGGTGTGCAGTTGCAACCAGGTGGGGGAGGGGAACCTTCTCCGCGCGCTGGCGCAGGGCTGCGATTCCCTGGAATCGCTGTGTGCGAAAACGGGTGCGGGCACCGGCTGTGGAAGTTGCAGGCCGGAAGTAGCCGCACTCCTGGAGCGGAGCGCGGTCCTGACCGCCGGATAGGAGCAATGGGTATTCAAGTCAACGATATGATTTTGCACTCCGCCGGTGGACGCGTTCCTCTCAGCGTGCTTCGCCGTGCGGCCGAGATCGCCATGGTATACGGCAACGGAAACTTGCGCCTCGGCAGCCGCCAGGAAATCATCCTGTGTGCGATTCCAAGTTCAAACCGCGATCGCGTGCGACGGGATTTGGGGAGCCTGCTTCTCGAGCACCACCCCCGCCGCCCTAACATCGTCACCACGCGCGCCGTGTGCGGGCGCGGGGACAGGACGCCCTGGCTCAGCGATGGCGCGTTTGATTCGGTGCTTGCTCAGTTCGCTTCGCCGCCGGCATTCCCGGTCAACCTGAGTGACCCGCGGCAGTGCCATCTGCCGCTGTACACCGGCCAGATCAACTTTATTGGATCACCGGAGCCTTCCTTCTGGCGGGTGTCCTTTCACGCAAAAGGCCAATTGCGTCCCGTGCTCCTTTCAGCCGCCGTACACAGCGATGGCGTCGCGGCGGCAACGTTTGTCATTCAGCAGGCGATTTTGCGTGACAACGCCACGAACCTGCCGGAACTTCAGCGAAACTTGGAGGAATGTCTGGGCTCGATGCTGCGCGATGTTGATTCGGACCATAGGCCCCCCCGCGAGGAGAACCGCCCGATAGTCGGCTTTGATCGCGATGGCGCCAGCGAAGCGTACACGCTCGGAATTCCTGTATTTGGCCAGCCGCTGCCGGGACAGTTTCTGGTGGATTTGTGCCTTGCCGCGCGCAAGGAATCAATTGCCACGGCGGGTGTCACACCGTGGCAGAGTCTTTTAATTCACGGCATTCCGGCCTCGGCCAGTACTGTTTTCGAACGCCTCTTGATCCAGCATCGTATCTCCCTCAATACGGGTGCGTGGAACAACGTCTGTATCGAGGGCTTTCTGACACCGGATGCCGTGCGGGAAGGTCGGGATCTCATTACCGCGCTCAATGATGCGTGTCCCTATTCGGGCTCCCTGAGTATAGGACTCACGGAACTGAGCGCCACGGTGCCCGATACGCCCATTGTTGTCCGGGCCGATTCCCGGACGACGCGATGGCCCTTTCGCCCGCAACCCCGATATACGGTATACGTCCGAGAAAACTTCGAGCGCTTCAATCTCATGCTCATACCCCGCGCCAGCGGTGTGAACGTCGGCGGACTCATCGATGCGGTGCTCGAATTGGTTGATTACTTCGGCACGGGACAGAGGGCCGCAGCATCGCCGCCAGTCTCCGCCATTGGCGTCCGTTCGGGAATGCTGGTGCATCAGTGTATGGAGTGCCGCACGGAGTACAGCGAGCAATTCGGTGATCCGCTGGGCGGCATCGATGCGGGAACGCCCTTCGCCGAGCTGCCCTCGGACTGGAATTGCCCCACCTGCGGCGCGCCGCAGAGCAAGTACATCACCACACGGGATTTTGCCGCGTGAAGAGGATCTGACGCATGCGAGGGTAGACGGAAATCGCACAGGTCACTCTGTCGGCAGTCCCGGGATGTATAGATCGTCACAGCCGGGGCCCGTTGGAATGGCCAGATCGCATGCAAAGCACCACATTTCCCAGGCGCCATCGATGTAGTTGTTGCTGGCGGGTCGCCCGCAGGCCTGGGTGAAGAGGTACCATTTGCCATCAAGACGATAGAGCGCCGGCGTCGCCACATGATAGAGCGTGCTATCGTCATAAAGGCCGCCCCATTTTGTCTGCAGCACGGTATCGGGGTCGAGCTGCGACCACCCCGTTACCGGGTTCGTGCTCACCGCAAGTCCGGGTCGCCAGCGGGCGCCCTGATCCAGCCCCAGCTCGATGCAAAGCACGTACGTCGATCCGATCTTGGAGATCTGGTGCCACTCGTAGTACGCGTTGGGGGTGGATGGGAAGATTTGCCCCATTCCGCGCGGGTCTTCCGCATTGAAGTGCCGGGTCCAGTTCTTTCCGTCGGGGGAAGTGGCCAGGCGGATGCCGGGAAGAACTCCGTCCTTGCCTCGGTAGGAGTAGTACATGTACCACGTCCAGCGCTGCGCCGCCTCGCTCCACTCGCGCATGACCGCGCCCTGAGACGCCATGTCCTCCAGGAACGGCGCGCCGGGTTCCGGGGCCAATACGGGCGCGTCACCGTAGCGCGTGATGGATTCCGCGTTTACTTCGGAGTAACCGTCCGCGCCCGCGGGACAGGTGGCCAGGCCGATACGGTCCTGCACAGAACCCTGGGTCCCGGAGTAATAGATATAGTAAAGGTCTTCTTCGGGCACATAGACCACGCTGTCGAGACGAATCGTGGTGGCGTCCCAACCGACGCCCGCCGGGCGAAAGATGGGGTTCTTCTCATCCTGGTGCCACCGGAATGGATCGCGTTCCTCCGCCCACGCCTTGCCGATCGACGCTTCCGCCGGGTTTGACTTGGATACGGCGGAATAAAACATGATCAGCCGTCCGGGCACTTTAGGGTTGGGGAGAATGCACGGCTCCTCGACCTGCTGAGACATCCATTCAATGCCGTCACGGGGCAGGACGATCTCGCCACGAATCGGGCCGGGACGTTCTTCTGCTCCGGTCGCCCCCATCGCCCAGAGGCACAGCGGCATCCATATAACGGCAAAGCCACGCCATGATCGACGTCGCGACAGGTTCAACATATTGGGAGAGCTCCTCGTTCATTTGCACCGAAGTATACTTGGTCTATAGAGCTTGTTTGCACCCTTCCAGCAATGTCCGCAATTTCGCCACCAACTCCGGCATGACTACCGACAGATTCTCCGTCTCGCCGATATCGTCGTCGAGATTGT
>JBHEKR010000267.1:0-19302 GCA_041859365.1 Candidatus Hydrogenedentales bacterium | reverse complement strand
GTTGTGCAGAATCCAGTGATGGATTCGTCCATATTCGCCGTCGGGACGGCTGTAGCGCTCCGCCAGGAAATTCATCGCCGCCGCATAGGCGGCAACGCCCTCGGCACTCGTGAAATTGGGCATGACGAAGATGCCCGCCGGATCCGCATCCGGGTGCGCCACGATGCGTCGGAAATCGCCCTCGGGCGCATCCTTGCCTTGATTGAGCAGAATGATGGCCGAGACGATCAGGTTGTATTTTGCCGCCGAACGCATGTGGTCGTCGAGATTGGCCACCGCCGCGTCATCGGTGTACCACGTGCGCCCGCAATAGGGATAGGGCGTGCGTCCCGCGCCCGGTTCCGTACGCATGTAGTTGTCCAGCATGATATTAACCGTCACCGCGGAAACACCGAGCGCCTCGATGTCTTCCACCGGTCTTCCCGGTGAGAAACCACCCAGGCCCTTGCGGCTGCGCGGTTTGGCTTCCGTGAGGCCGGGGCGGGATTGGACGCTGGCGGCGTAAGTCCCGAAAGTCATCAATGGGTCGTACTCGCCAGGTTCCTGGAGTATGGCCCATCGAGAATAAAGCCTGTCTCTACCTTCGTCCGCATAGCGGGGAACGCTGATTTCAAAATTCTCGTCCCAACCTGCGGTGATCTGTTCCACCTTTCTCAGGGAAGCCAATTCTGTATATTCGGCTTCGATTGGTATTTCCACCAACCAACGGGTGGCATCCTTGTTATCGCCATCGCTCAGCCCCAGGGCTCCACGAATCGCGATTGTGCTTTCGTCCACAGAGACCGCAATCCCGGAATGCATGTCTTGGCTGAGGTAGTCATTTAACGCGGCATCTGCCACTTCGGCAGGTGATAGCGGGCGCTCAGAGTCCTTGAGGTCGCCAGCGTCGGACATAGACGTTTGCAGGGTATTTTCTTTTGCTTCCTCCTCCTCCGGCGTGCGTGCGCGTAGCACTATGTTGCGGAGCTGAATCGACTGACCAGCCTCGTGGCCAAAATCGATGCGGAGCTGATTGAAGGGCTGGCTTGCGCGCACGCGGGCGGGCCAGATGTCGATGCGGTATGACGACCAGCCCTGGCTTGGGACGAGGCCCGGTCCCTTGACGCTATTTTCTTCGCGTCCAGGCGGTACGATGAAGACTTGGACGTCGGCGGCGCCCGTGAGACTGAAGTACTCGAATTCCAAGATGGACGTGGGGGCAACCGTCGTGCCCTCCGGGAGGGGCTGTGTGAACAGATAGGGATCGGAGCCCGTGGTGTTGATTTCCACAACCCCATCGGATATGGCATTCAGGGTCAAATCGTGGGCGCCTTCGGGTGCGATCGTAACCGGTAGGGGCTGCTGAGCGTGCGCGGCGAATGCAAGCATGCACGCACAGACGCAGCAGGAGAAGCGGGACCAAAAAGCGGGGGGGGGCATGGTGTATTCCTCGGTTACCGCGTGCGTGGAGACCTGCGCGGGGAGATTTTGAAGCTACGGCGCTGCGACGCGTCGCACTCGCAGCCTATGCCTGGGGAATTGAATACTGCGCCGGCGCGCGGGGTTCCCTATTTGTACACCGCCTTGACCTTTTCTTCCAGCGCGGCGTAGTCCATACCAAAGGCGCCTTGGATGGCATCCTGCGGTGTGGCGCCGTCTTTGATTCGCCGGATTGCATCGGCCATCTTCTTCGACCCACCCTCGTTCCAGAGAATCTGGGTGGCTGCGTGGGCCTGGGCATAGGCCATTGCCAGGTCTTCCGGTTCAAGCTGATCCAACTGTCGCGCTTCGAGATCGGCGAGGGTGGGGGTGGGTTCGGCGGCATAGGCTTTGCGCAGCAGTCGCTGGCGCGACTGATCCATCTGCCGGGAAAAAGTTTCAGCCAGTCCCTCGTTCAGCCACCACGGTACGCGTGCGCCGCCGATCTGGGCGAGCACGACGTGCACATATTCATGAGTCAAGCGTGTGGAGAGTACCTGGGGCGTGAGAAATCGCTTGTTCTTGCCGGTGATGGGCGCGCGGATCTTGCCGTCAAAGAGGGCGCCTACGTGGGCGGCGGACTGGGTGGCTTCCGTAAACTGTTCACCGTCGTAGAGCACCACCTGCACGGGCTCCGTGGGAAAGGCGCCACCCAGTTTCTCGCCTACAGATTTGTAGGCGTCTTCCAGCACGCGAAATACGCCATCACGCGTGGCTTCCGACAGCGCCTCGGCATAGCGGAGCTGAAAGTGTCCGGCGTCATAGGCTGTGAAATCCGCTTCCACACTGTTCTCGCGAGAGAGCTTGTCCAGCTTTTCCTGAAGCCCCGGCCAGGCGGGATCGAGCTTCAAGACCTCGTCCCATTGGGTCTGCGCGTCCGTAAGTTTATTCTGCTGATAATAGGCTTCGCCGAGTAGAAAGCGTGCTTCCTTGCTGGCCGCATCCAGGGCAACCGCCTGCTCCAATTGGGTGGTGGCGGCCGTGAGGTCACCCTGCTTCAAGCGATAGGCGCCGGCTTGGGCCAGGGCCGAGACGTTCTCCGGGTCCACCTCAAGCCCCAGATTGACCCGCGCCAGGGCTTCGGGCAGCTTCCCCGCAACGGCCAAGTCATTGGCCATCGCCTGATGGACCGCGCAGAGGTTGCGTTTGATGGAAGGATTGTTCGCCTCGATCTCGAGGGCCTTGCCGAAGTTTTCCAGCGCCAGTTCATAGCGCTTTTCCGCAAAAGCCATGACACCCAGCTCATTAAAGCCCTTTGCGGGCGGCGCCTGCTGCGCGACCGCCGCGCCCGCCGATGCGAGAAGTGCCAGAAGGAGGACAGCATGGAAGAGCGGGTGCGTTCGCATAGGGCGGAGTTCCAGTTTGCAAGGGAATGAAATTCATGGACTACAGCGTTAGTCGTACGATATCACGCGGCTCCAAAGTGCATCAAACGATTTGGGCGGGCGGGAGCTTGCGCCATGCATCGCACGACTCGGATCTGCTACAGTGATCGCGTCTTTAACCGACCATGGATAGGGCCCGACGTGACTACGCCAATCAAGATTCTCTTTGCCACCGCCGAGGTGGCGCCCCTGATGAGTACGGGCGGCCTGGCCGACGTGGCCGCCGCACTTCCCAAGGCCTTGAAGCAGGCCGGTCACGATGTCCGCCTGATCATGCCCTTCTACGGCACCCTGCCCGCCCTGCCGGAGTCCGCGCGCCGGGGCATGTGCGTGGCCCATATGGGCACCCACACCGCCTATGGCGCACTTTGGGAAACGGTGATTCCGGATACGAATATTCCTCTATACCTCATCGAGCACGGGCACTACTTCTACCGCCCGCGGCCCTACGGTGATGGTAACCACGAGTACCACGACAACGCGGAGCGCTTTTGCTTTTTCTCTCAGGCCGCGCTGGATGCGATCCCCCAGACGGGCTGGAAGCCGGATCTCGTGCATTGCCACGACTGGACGACCGCGCCGATCCCGGTCTACTTGAAGACCTCCTTCGCACGTCATCCATTCTGGGCGGACACACCGTGCCTGTACACGATTCACAATCTGGCCTACCAGGGCCGCTATGGCGCGGACAAGATGGTCAGCACCGGATTCGATCCCGAGCTTTTTCACCCCGAGTGCCTGGAATACCACGGCGACCTGAACCTCATGAAGGGCGCCATTACGATGGCGGACCGAATTTCGACCGTGAGCCCGCGCTACGCACGGGAAATTCAGACCAAGGAATATGGCGAAGGGCTGGACGGAATCCTGCGCAATCGCGTGGGGCAATTGAGCGGCATCCTCAACGGCGCCGATTACGAACTTTGGGATCCGGCCACCGATCCCCATCTTCCCGCCAACTATGATCGGAATAATCTGGCGGGCAAAGCGGTCTGCAAGTCATTTATCCAGCGAGAATTCGGGTTTCCCGAAGCCGATGTTCCTCTCTTCGGAATAGTCAGCCGCCTCGCATGGCAAAAAGGTATCGATCTTCTGGTCGAGGCAATCCGCGCCCTGCCCGAGGGCGCGGCGCAGGTCATGATTCTGGGTTCGGGCGATCCCTGGCTCCAGCACCAACTGAAAGAACTGGAAGCCGTGCGTCCGGGAGACGTCAAAGTGCGACTGGATTTCAACGTACCGATTGCCCATCAGATGCAGGCGGGGATGGACTTTTTCCTGATGCCTTCCCGCTATGAGCCCTGCGGTCTCAGCCAGTTCTACAGCTATGCCTACGGCGTGATCCCCATCGTGCGCCGGAGCGGCGGCCTTGCCGATACCGTCTGGGATCTGAATCCGCTGAACGAAAGACGGGGCACGGCAACAGGACTCTCCTTCGTGCCGCTCACCGCCCATTCGCTGTTCCTGCGCATGGAGCAGGCCATCGAACTCTACGGAAAGCCGGAGGCCTTTGCCGAGCTTCGCGCGCGGGGGATGGCCCAGGACTTTTCCTGGGCGCGGTCCTGCAACGAGTATATCGCCCTCTACAAGAAATGCCTGGAGGCCGCCTGATCGTGGAGTTCAGTTTCGAAACCGGATCCCCCGAGCAGACCGAAGAGGTTGGCTTTATGTTGGCGGGCCTGGTGCCGAAAGGCACCCTGATCGCACTTCATGGTGACCTGGCCGCGGGGAAGACCTGCCTGGTGCGCGGCATGGCCCGTTGCTTCGACCAGCACGCGCCGGTGCACAGTCCGACGTTTACGCTGGTGAATCAATACGGAAACGATGCGCCTCTGTATCACCTTGATCTCTATCGCCTGGGCGGACCCGACGAACTGGCCGACCTGGGCTACGAAGAAATCTTCGATTCCCAAGGCGTCTGCGTCGTGGAGTGGGCGGAACGGGCCGAGGGCCTCCTTCCTGCCCAACGTATCGATATCCATCTGGCCCACGCAGGAGGGGATCGGCGCACGCTGCGATTCCACAATCGGGGCGTCGCATTGCCAACAGATTTCGAATCCCGGCTGCGGACGCTGCTCGCGGAGTAGGGACAGCGTCGCCCCGTGTCGTGACGTAGCGAAGGAGGCCACGGGTCCGTTGATTTTCTGGACCGAGGGAGGTTCAATTCAACCGGCGGGGATGTCCTGTTGTGAGGGCGGTGCACCTGCAGCCTTCGCTCCATCAAGACATTACGATAATGTCTTCTTCGGGTGTCAATTCGCAGTTGAGCAGGGGGGGGTGATGCGCCAAATCACGACGTCAGACATCAGGACAGCCCCGCCGGTCAAATTGAACTTCCCTCAGCCGGGGGCCGGGCATTGGCCGGGTAGATTCTTTCCTGTCGAAGTCCCGTGGCGACGCTGTCCCTGTGACACCTATTGCTTACCCACCATACGCAGATACTGGTGGAGCTCACCCGCCGTATTGAAACGCTCCGCCGGATCTTTGGCAATGGCCTTCATGATGATGTTGTCCAGCAATTCAGGTATGCCCTCCACGACTTCACTCGGTCGTGGCGGCACCTCGATGATTTGGCGTTCCAGCACGTTGCCATCGCTGAATACCGTCTTCCCGGTGAGCAGTTCGTACAGCACAAGTCCGATGGCGTAGATGTCGGATTTGGGCCCCACATCACCGCCTCGGGCCTGCTCCGGCGACATGTAGCAGGGCGTGCCCATGATGACGTGGCTGCCCGTCAATCGCGCGCCGTAGCCCTTGGCCAGACCGAAGTCCATCAGCTTGACGAGCCCGCCTTTTGCGATGAGTATGTTATCCGGTTTGATGTCCCGGTGAACGATGCCCGCTTGATGGATGGCTTCCAGCGCGGCGCAGGCCTGTCCGATCAAATTGATGGCCTCCCGCACGGGCAGTTTGCCTTTCTGGCCCAGGTACTGATTCAGGTTGGGCCCTTCGACGTATTCCATGGCGATGTAGGTGTTGCCCTGCTCGACGCCGATGTCGTAAATACTCAAAATATTCTGGTGTGACACCTGTGCGGCAGCCCGGGCCTCTCGCTGAAAGCGCTGGCGGAACTCTTCCGAACCATCCACCAGCGAGCCCAGGAATTTGAGCGCCACGGGACGATCCAGTTGGGTATCGCGTGCCTTGTAAACCACGCCCATGCCGCCCCGGCCCAGTTCGCGCTCCAGGTCATAGCGATTGTGGAGACCTTTTTCCACCATGCTCATCACCGGTGATTTTCCATCCTGCGGGGGCGCTGGCGTAGCCATGGTCGGCATGGAGGAGACATCCCGGCGCACGTCGTCGCCATACATGGAGATGCGCGACTGCACGTTGGAGAGGCGCTGACTTACATCGCGAAAGCTCAAGTCGACACTTCGAATCTTGAGGAGCGTCTCTTCGGATTCCTTCAACTTGTTCAATTGTTCATAGGCCAGGGCGAGCATCCAGAAGTAGTCGATATTATCCTTGCGCACCCGTTCGCCCATGAGATGATTTTCGAGCGTGGCGGCGGACTGGGCGAAGGCTTTCAGTTCATAGAAGGCGCGACCCAGCAAGGCCCGGGACTCGGCGAAGTGGGCGTGGCTTTCGGGCAACTGTTGGAAGAGGCGCACGGCTTCTTCCCACTTGCCCGCGTGCACCATGGCGAAGCCCGCTCCATAAAACTCGCGGGCCCGCTCGAAGTTTGTCGCGGCCCGGAGCGGTTCGTTCGCCTTGGAAAAGCAGTCGCCCGCCTTTCGAAACTCGCCGCCGCCTTCGTAGGCCATGCCGGCCTCTTTCCATTTGCCCAGGCTCTCATAGTAGCGCCCGCCGATTTCGGAGGCGCGTTTGGTTTCACCCGCCTGGTTCATGCAGCGCGCGGCCGCCTCCAACTGGCCCGCCAGCAGATACGCTTCGCCCGCCATGACGAGTTCGCCCGCCTGCAGGAATAGCTTCGCCGCGACTTCCGGGCGCTTCACGCTTTGCATTTTCCGGCCACAATGGACACAGATCATTCGTAGCTTATCGCTGGGGAGGGCCGCCTGTACTTCAGGGTCCTGCAGGAACTGGGCGCACGCGTCCGCACCCGCCATTTGCGCGGCGGCGTCTTCCGAGCCCGGCGTGGCGAAGTAGGCCTCAAAGGCTGCCAGACTTTCCGCATAGCGGCCCGCAAGGTGGAAGCTGTCTGCGGCCCGAGCGTAGGACTTGGCCAGCTTGAAGGATTTCGCGGCGGATTTATAGCTCTTTTTCTCCATGTACAATTTGCCGGCTGCTTCATACTCACCGGCCCGGTAAAGCAGGCGCGCCGCCTTCAGGGGGTACCCTGCCTTAACCCATTCCGCAGCGGCTTCCTTCTTTCGCCCGCCCCGTTTCCAGGCCTTGGCCGCCTCCTTGTGACGCCCCAGCGTGCCGTACACTTCCCCAAGTTTCTCGTAGCTCCCTTCCTTTTTGAGGCGTCCGATAATGCCCTCGGGGTTTTCCTTGATCGCCTTGTGCTCTTCCCCCGAAAGCGCACTGCCCCCAAGCTTGCCATAGGCCTTCAGCTCGCGATTGTAACTGCTGCGGCGACGCTGCTCCTTGACCCGGAGATAGATTTCGTAGAAGAACACGAGAATGCCTATGGTACAGGCGATCTTGAAGGCAACTTCCTTCCACCCAAACATGTCCACGCCCAGATATTGCACCACCCAGCCCAAGGGTACGTTGAGCACCCCGTTCCAATACATGTTCAGAAAATCCATAGCTCAGCCCTGTGGTTCGGGAAAAAGAATGACGCATGTTGATAATGAAAAAATCTATTGAGTATCCTACTCGACGTTTGGCGACGCAGACAAGGCCCTTGTTGTCGGTCCCACCACAACGTCCCACGGCGGCCCGAGGGTTAAAAATTCGCACTTTTGGAGCCCATTCCCATGGAGCGCTGGGGTTGCCCGCTATCGCCATCGACCGGGGAAACGCCCGCCGGGTGCGGAGTCGTCCTTCCGCGATTGGGGTTCGGCGGTGTCCGTGTTGCCCCAGGCACGTGCGGGAAGTTCATAAACGCTTGAAAATCCTCACGGTTCCGTGCAAAATAAGGGAGGAGCAATTGGAACGTGGTGCGGCAGCAGGCATACACCCATGTAACGTGTACGACAGCGGCGTAAACAGCGAGGCTGTGCGGTACTCAAACACGAGTGGCGAGGTTGAGTGTCGCTGGTCGAAACGAAGCAAGTAGCAGGAGATACCGTACATTGAGGTATGCCATAATTTCCGATATCCATGCCAATCTCGAGGCCTTTTGTGCGGTTCTCGAGCGAATTGAGGACATGGGTGTTGATCAGACCGTTTGTCTCGGCGACGTCGTGGGGTACAACGCCAGCCCGAATGAATGCGCCGATATCCTGCGCGAACGCAATATTCCGACGGTTCTGGGCAATCACGACGCGGTGGCGTGTGGGCTGGAAGACCCCTGGGGTTTCAATCCGGTCGCATTGGCGGCCGCCATGTGGACCCGTGAAATGCTTTCCGACGAAAATCAGGCGTGGCTTCGCAGTTTGCCGGATGTGCTCAATTTTGAGACCTTTGCGGCAGTCCATGGCGCACCCAGAAACCGAAATACGTACCTTTTCACCTGGGAAGATATTCTGCCCCATCTTTCCTTCCTCGACGAGCAGAACTGCAATATCTGCTTCATGGGGCACACCCACAGTCCCGGCATTTTCTCCACAGATGGGGTTTATTCCGTGGACGATGATTCCAAGTTTGCACTGGGCAGTGGGAAAAGGTTTTTCATCAATCCCGGTTCCGTAGGTCAACCCCGTGATAGTAATCCCCATGCCGCTTTTGGTATCCTAGATACGGATGAAAATGCTTTTGAGCAGGTACGCATGAAGTACCCGATAGAGAAAGCAGCAAAACGGGTGATTGAAGCCGGACTGCCCCAATTCCTGGCCGAGCGACTCGCCCTTGGAAAGTAGGGAGGCCGTCTGATGCGTCAAGCACAGGTCAACCGGAAGACCAACGAGACGGAGATTGCTCTGGGCCTCAATATTGACGGTGCAGGGCTTGCCCGTATCGACACGGGCATTGGCTTCTTTGACCACATGCTCCACCACATCGCCCGTCATGGCCTGATCGATCTCGATATCAAGGCCGTGGGGGATCTGCACATCGATCCGCACCACACTGTGGAAGACGTGGGCATCTGCCTGGGGAAAGCCCTGCTGGAGGCGGTCGGTGTCCCCAGGGGGATCCGCCGCTACGGCCACGCCGTAATCCCCATGGACGAAGCCCTGGCCGAAGTGGCTGTGGACTTCAGCGGTCGTCCATTTCTCGTTTTCAACGCCGAGCTTCCCAAGGGCAGTCTGGGCGGTTTCGACGTGGAACTGGCGGAGGAATTCATGCAGGCTCTGGCGGTCAATGCCCGCCTGACACTCCACGTAAACCTGCGCTACGGGAAGAACACACACCACTGTATCGAGGGGATCTTCAAGGCGCTGGCTCAGGCGTTGCGCCGCGCGTTGGAACTGGATCCACGAAATGGCGACGCCATTCCCTCCACCAAAGGAATGTTGGAAACGTGATAGCCATCGTAGACTATGGCATGGGTAACCTCCGAAGCGCGCAAAAGGGATTCGAGAAGGCGGGTCACAATGCCGTGATCACGCGCGACCCCGCAGTGATCGACTCCGCCGAGGGCGTGGTTCTGCCCGGCGTTGGCGCGTTCAAGGATTGCATCGACGGACTGCGCGAACGCGGGCTGGTCGGCCCGGTGAAGGCCGCAGCCGAGAGCGGACGGCCCTTTCTGGGTATCTGCGTCGGACTTCAGTTGCTTTTTGAGTATAGTGAAGAGGGTGAAGGGGCCGAAGGGCTGGGAATTTTTAAGGGTCGGGTGGTTCGGTTTGCGCCCGCCTCGGAGACCGGCCTGAAGGTGCCCCACATGGGCTGGAACCAGCTCCAGTGCATCGGCGCTCCTGGGCCGGAGAATTTGCTCGAATACACCGCGCCGAATCCCTACGCCTATTTTGTTCACAGTTATCATGCGGTGCCGGCGGATACGGGGATTATCCGCGCGACCTGCACCTATGGCACAACATTTCCCGCAATTATTGGCCAGGGCCATGTTTTCGCGACCCAGTTTCACCCGGAAAAGAGCCAGCAGGATGGCATCGCGATCCTGCGGGCCTTCGGAAATCTGGTTTCCGGGATGAGACGCGTGGCGTAACCCGGATGGAGACACACATGATAAAGCGAATCTTGGTACCAACGGACGGCAGCGAGCTGGCCCAGACGGGGGCGGCCTATGCCATTTCCCTTGCGAAATCCTTCAAGGCGCACATCCAGGGCATCTATGTGATCGACATAAAGCTCCTGGAGGGGCCTTTCCTTCAGGATCTGTCGGCTTCACTCGGCACGGCGCCCTATGTGAACTATCAGGGCAATATTTCCATGCTCCTGGAGGAGCGGGGAAAGAGCGCCCTGAAAGCGCTGTCCGAAGCCTGCGAGGCGGCGGAAGTGCCCTGCGAAACGACCCAGGCCTCGGGCGTTGTGCCCCGGGTGATCGTCGAGCACAGCGGCCTGGCCGATCTTATCGTGATGGGACGGGGTGGCGAGCACAACGAATGGCTTGATGGCCTCGTTGGTTCGACGGCGGAAGCGGTCATACGTCGCTCCGAATTGCCCGTCCTGATCACCGGCACGCCCGAGCCGGGGCACGAACGGGTTCTGATGGCCTATGATGGGAGCACCCACGCCCAGAATGCGCTCAGAACTGCAGTGGCGTTTGCGGAAATGTGGAAAACCTCACTGAATATTCTCATCGTGGGCGAAGGTTCGAATCCGGCGGCCGCCGCGGAAGTAACGGGCTATCTCGAAGCCCACGGCGTCAATGGCGAGGTAATCGAAGCCCCCGGCGATTCTGGCGAGCAGATTGTGGCGTATGCAAAGTCCACGAATGCCGACCTTATCGTGATGGGGGCCTACGGTCACTCAAAAGTTCGTGAACTCGTGGTGGGTAGCACGACGACTTATGTAATCAATCACGCGGCGTGCCCGGTTCTGTTGGCACGCTAACCCAGTTGTTGGAGCAAGAATTATGACGGAGGAGAAGCGAAGCGCACCGGAGCAGGTGATCGGCGTTGTGGGGGACCTTCCCGCTCTGCCGGCGGTGGTTGCCGAGGTGCTGCGCATGACTGAAGATCCGTCCACATCCACTGCGGATGTAAGCGAGATCATTCAGAGCGATCCCGCCATGACCGCCAAGGTATTGCGCGTTAGCAATTCGTCCTACTACGGTATGAAACAGTACGTGGGAACGCTTAAACTGGCGCTTGTTATTCTTGGTGTGCGAGAAGTGCGCAATATCGTGCTGGGCATCTCCGTGTTCGAGACCCTGAACGAACAGGGCGGCGATATGAAGATTGCCCAGGAAATCTGGAACCGTTCTTTGAAGACGGCCGGGCTGTGCAAAAAACTTGCCGGCGCGCTGGCACTCGGGCTTCAGGGAGAAGAATTTATAGCCGGACTCCTGGCCGACATTGGTGTCATGGGTATGCTCCGAAAAGACGGAAAAGGTTCGTACCGATCGATATACGACTCGTTGGGCAGGGATCCTCGTACGCTCTGCAAGGCGGAGAACATGCAGTATGGCTTCACGCACGCCGCCGTCAGCAGGGCCATGGCCATGCAGTGGAGTCTGCCGCAAACCCTCTCCGATGCCCTGGGTCACCAATATCCAGCCGAGGGGCAGAGCCTGCGTTCGGCCAAGGATCCAAAACTAGCCGCGGTTATCCGCATCTGCAAGGCCGTCGGCCATGCGGGGGAGAGTGAAAACCGGATCGATCTGGCGTTGGAGGAGCAGGAAGCCTGGGATATTCTGGCGGATGCGCGAAAACCCATCGCGGAAGATGCGCGGAGGCCCCTGCTTCTCGAGTTTCTGGAAGAGTTGCATGCCGTGGCCGCACTTCCACTCTAGTCCATACGATTTACCTGCAGATTATCCAACGAGGTCCTTCCCTGGATGGCAAACAAAGAAAAAGTAGATATTAAGCGTTCCGACATGTTTCAAGAGGTCGACGAAGAGTTGACACGGGCCATGGCCGAACTGGACTCCACCATCGAACGCGTCAGTCTGATCTTTCAGCCGGAATCCGATGCCCTTGCTTTGGCCGAGGGGGAGCCGAAGTCGAGTGAAGCTCAGGAAGACGTGGCTGAGTTGGCCGAGTCTGCGGCGCCTGAAGCGCAGGCGGCGTCATCCGAGGAGCGGTAGCGCCCTGCTGGCCTTCCGGTCGGGAACGGGACGGCCGGGCGCATGCCCGGGGCCGAGGAAACGGAATGTCACAAGGCCCTTTGCATATTTTACTGACCGACCCCCACAGCGATGGCGGAGGGCAAGTCCGCTACGTGCAGAATCTCGCTGGGGAACTACGTCGGATGGGGCATGCCGTAACCATTGGTTGCCGTACCGGCAGCGTTCTAGTTCACGTGGCCAAAGAAACGGACAGCGAGCTCCTCGATAGCTTCCATTTTGCACGCGGTATGCGCCCGGCCAAGTGGGCGAATGATATTCGCGCCATGAGACGCTTCCTGCGGAATGCGCGCCCCGACATTGTTCATGTCAATGGCTCCCAGGATCATTGGGTTGCCGCCCTGGCTCGGACGTTCTTTGAGCGCCGCACCTGTATTCTGAGGACGCGCCACAACACCTATTCCGTGAAGCGTGGCTTGTTGAACCGGTGGCTCAATACAAATTGCACACGGCATCAGATCACCGTATGCGAGATGGTCCGCCAGTCCCTGGCGGCCCACCCTGCTTTTGACGGGGCCCGTCTAACCGCCATTCACAATGGCGTGGACACGGTGCGTTACGCCCCGAATCCCGCCGCACGCGATCAGATGCGCACAGAGTTCGGGTATGGTGACGGAGACATCGTTTTTGGTATCGCCGCCCGGCTGGTGGAGGCCAAGGGACACACGTTTCTCTTTGAGGCGGCCGCGCAAATTGCCGCAGAAGTGCCGATGCTGCGCATTTTGGTCCTGGGGCAGGGCGCGCTGGAAGGGGCATTGAAAGCCCAGGTTCAGCGCCTCGGATTGGCGTCCAGGGTCCACTTTGCCGGCTTTCGAACGGACATGGAGCGATGTGTGCACGCTTTTGACGTGGGCGTTTTGCCCTCCATCGATTGCGACACGTCTTCGTTCAGCCTGAAAGAGCAGATGGCGGCGGGAATCCCCGTCATCACCTCTGACTATGGCGGTCTGCCGGAGATTGTGTGCGACGGGCGCGAGGGGCGTGTGGTTCCCCACGGAACCATTGAGCCCCTGGCCCGCGCGATGGCCGAGCTGGCGGCCAGCCCCGCCCTCCGGCGCCAGATGGGTGTGGACGGCCGCGAACGAGTACAGAGCGAGTTTTCCCTGCAGGCTTTTGCCGGACGCACGGTGGACGTTTACCGAAAAATACTGGAAGCAGCCCATGAACATTCTTCATCTTGACGACCAACTCGGATGGCGTGGGGGAGAGCAGCAGGCGAGTTGGCTCGTCCAGGGCCTGGTGGCCAAAGGCCACAAGGTCTGGATATCGGGGAAGGCCACCGGCGAATTCCTGAAATCCACCCACGGCGGCGCGCCGCTAATCCGGGTGCCCCTGCCTTTCTTGGCGGAGGTGGATCTCTATACATGCTGGCGGCTCGCCCAGATCGTATACCAGGAAGAAATAGACATTATCCACGCCCACACCAGCCACACCCATACAATCGCTTGTATTACCCGCGTGTTGGCGCGGCGTGGTGCGGCCGTGGTCTCGCGACGGGTAAGTTTCGCCCCGAAAACCGACCGATTCAACCAGTGGAAATATCGCGCGCCCGACGCGCTGCTTGCCGTCTCGGAAAAGGTGGCGGACGTTCTCCGGGAAAGTAATCTCCCTCCGGAAAAGATTACCCGTGTTTACAGCGCCATCGATCTGGCGCGCCTGGATGTGCCGCCCGCGTCGCGGGAGAGTCTGGGACTCGACGAAAAGGCTCCATTTCTCCTTTCCGCCGGCGCCCTGGTGGATCACAAGGACCACGCCACGCTCCTCAGCGCCATGCCGAAGGTCGTGGCGGCGATACCGAAGGCGCACCTTTTCATAGCGGGCGAAGGCGCGTTGCGTGAGCCCCTGGAGCAGCAAATCGCCGCACTCGGCTTGGGTGCCCAGGTCACCCTGCTGGGACACAGGACTGATGTTCCCGCGCTCGTGAACGCCGCGGACCTTTATATCTCGTCCAGTTGGTCCGAAGGGCTGGGAACCTCGGTCCTCGAAGCCCTGGCCTGCAAAACCCCCGTGGTCGCGGCCGTGGCTGGTGGTATTCCGGAAATGATCCTGCCCGGAAAAACGGGACGGCTTGTGCCAAATCGCGACCCGGAAGCGCTGGCGGAGGCGATTATTGAGGCCCTCAAGCACCCGAAAGAGAGCGCGAAAATGGCCTCGGCCGGCAAGAAGCTGGTGGAGCAGACCTTCACCGCGTCCCGCATGGTGGAGAACACGCTGGAGGTCTACTTGAAGCTTACCGCAAAGGCCAGGGAATACACCCCATGAGTGACGATACTGAAGCCCTCCGCGGGCATGCCCTGACCGTACTTATTCTGGTCCCCAATGCGGAGGACCGGCTGGAGCGCTGCCTCCAGAGTGTGACCTGGGCCGATGATATCTTCTGCGTGGTCGATTCCAAGACCCACGATGGGTCGGAGGCGATTGCCCGCCGTTTCACGGATCACGTGGTGACCCATACCTACGAAAATGCGGCCGCGCAACGCAATTGGGCATTGCCCCAGATCTCGACCGAGTGGACCCTCGTGCTGGATGCGGATGAGTGGCTCTCCGAGGAGCTCACGAGCCAGATCCGCAAGATTGTCGCGAACCCGGGTGGGCCCCATGGTTACCAGATCAAGCGCCTGTCCTATTTCTTCGGGAAACTCATACGCCACTGCGGCTGGCACCGTGATTATAATCTCCGGCTCTTCCGCACCGCACAGGGGCGCTATCTTGACAAGAAAGTGCATTCCCGGGTCGTTGTGGAAGGGGCCGAAGGCCGCATCGACGCGATCATGTACCACGACACCTATCGTAATTTCGACGAGTACTTCCGAACCTTCCAGCGATTTACGAGCTGGGGGGCCGAAGATGCCTATGCCCGTGGCAAGCGAGCGGGCCTGCTCGACCTTACGGTGCGGCCCTTTCTTCGATTTGTTAAAATGTATATTCTCAGGCAGGGCTTCCGGGACGGGTATCACGGCGCCGTGCTCTGCGGCCTGGCGGCCTGCTCGGTGTTCACCAAATACGCCAAGCTATGGCATCTCGCTCAGCAAGAAGTGAAGGCCAGCGCCCCGGAGAAATAGGTTGCCGCTGAAGCACGCAGCCAATCAGATCGGCCTGAATCGTCCGATCCTTAACACACGCCACGACAAGACAGGTAGTAGCATCCATGAGTTTAGTACGCCTCGAAAATATCACGAAGACCTATGCTGGCCGGGAAGTGCTGGACAGTATCGATTTCCGCGTCGAAGAGGGCGAACATGTGGGCCTCATCGGCCGGAACGGCACGGGTAAGTCCACCATTTTCCGCCTCATAACGGGGGATATTGATCCGGATAAGGGTATTGTTGATCGCATGAAGCGCATGCGCGTGTCCTGCCTCTCTCAGCTCCACAAAGTGGACGAGAGCATGACGATCTACGATATTGTCCTGGAATCTTTCGAAGAAATCCTGGCCCTCGAACAGGAACTCGGCGTACTGGAAGTCCGCATGTCGGAGGGCTGTGAAGATGCGCTCCACGAGTACAGCGAGAAGCAGGAGAGCTTTTCCATCCGCGGCGGCTACGATTTTCGCGTTCGGATCAAGCAGGTGCTTCAGGGGCTGGGTTTCGCCGAGTCGGAATTCTCCATGCCCTTCATGAATCTCAGCGGCGGGCAGCGCACCCGGTTAATGCTGGCCCTGGTGCTCCTGGAAGAGGGGGATTTGCTGCTGCTGGACGAACCAGAGAACCACCTGGACCTCGAAGCCCGTGAGTGGCTCGAAAGCTACCTGAAGTCCTGCCCGAAATCCGTGGTGATCATCTCTCACGATCGACAGATGCTCAACAACGTCGTCGACCGTGTCGTGGAGCTGGAGCGCGGCGAGATCCGAAGCTACCCCGGAAACTATGACAGCTTCCTCGCCCGGAAGACCCTGCATCGCGAGCAGCAGCAGGTCGAATTTGAGCGCCAGCAGGAGTTCATCCGCAAGGAGCAGGCGTGGATCGACCGCTTCCGCTATAAGAATACGAAAGCCAAGCAGGTGCAGAGCCGGATCAAGCGATTGGAGAAGCTGGATGTGGTGGATGCGCCCCTCGCCGAGGCGAATTCGGTCAAGTTCAAGATGGGGGATGTGGCCCGTTCTGGCGAACTCGTGCTGGAGGCCAAGGATCTCTCCATGGGCTACGGCGGCCTCACCCTCTACAAGAAGGTCAGTTTCACCGTATGTCGCGGCGAGCGCGTGGGCATCGTCGGGCCCAATGGCACCGGCAAGACGACCCTGCTGCGCCAGCTTGCCGGGCAGCATCCCGGTCTGTCGGGCGAGGTCACGCTGGGCCACAAGGTGATTCGGGGCTTTTATGAGCAGAACCACGAATCCCTCAATCCCTCTTTCGATATTCTGACCGAGGTGCACTCCGCCAAGGTGGACTGGACCCCGGAACAGATTCGCAGTTACATGGGGCGCTTCCTCTTCACCGGGGACGACGTCTTCAAGAGCATCGACAGCCTCAGCGGCGGCGAGTTGAGCCGTGTGGCCATGGCAAAGCTCCTGCTTAGCGGTGCGAACCTCCTGCTCTTGGACGAACCCACCAACCACCTGGATATCGTCTCTCGTGAAGCCCTGGAAAAGTCACTCACGTCGTACGAAGGCGCGATCATTGTCGTGAGTCACGACCGTACGCTCATCGACAAGCTGGTGGAGAAGCTCATCATTATCGAGAACGGCATCGCCACGGTTCACCTCGGCAATTACAGCGACTACCGATACAAGAACCGGGAAGTTCCCGAGAAGAAAGCGGAGGCCACGGAAGACGTGCTTAAAATCCGGCGGGGCGAGAGCAACCGGAAGGATAAGAAGACCGACGACAAGGAACGCCGCAAGATTAGGCAGAAGATGGAGAAGCTGGAGCAGGACATCGAGTCGATGGAGGGGCTGGTTGCGGAAATGGAACTGCGATTCACAAAAGTGGACCCTACGGACTACGCGGCCCAGAAATCCCTGAAGGAAGAATACGAGGCACTCAAAGCGGATCTGGGCGAAATGTACCGATCCTGGGAGGCGATGGCGGCGGGTGAATCCGAGGTAATGTGAAAAGTGCGTACCCAGTGATCGTTCGCTGAAAATGCTTTCCACGTGAAAGCGCACACGGCGCAAGGCAGCCTGCGATACCTTAAGCCCTTGAGTGGTAAGAGGAAGGGGCCCGCCGTAATGGCACTCATCTTCATTGGTACTGTAGTTGAAAAACGGCGGCGCCGTGAAAAAATAATTGACAATAAAAGGTTTACATGCTATTACAATGTCTGTAAAATAACACAGGGCATGTCGGAATTCATGCTGTCGGAGGCACGAAACGCTTAGGGCGTATGTCGGCGGCGGATTGAGTGTGACTGGCCAGCTACCATTACGTGGAACGGGGATGATTCTGGGAGTGCTATCCTTTCGGGTTGCGCTCAAGTCGAATCCGAAAGTTGTAGAACAGGAGAACATCACGAATGAAACACCACCGATTGGTGAGCAAAACGCCGCAAACATCCCAGACCAGCGGTAACTTTCAGGCCAAAGTCGACTTCAAGGTTGATTTCACGGCCCAGATTGTACAAGTCGTGTTTAACAAGACCATCTAACTCCAGGGAATTTGCGCAATGAAATTGAACGGACATCTTCGCTTTGTGAGCAAAGCCCCTACGGCGGCCCAGTCTAACTTCGCCATTAAGTTGCAGGGTACGTTGGATATCATCGATACCCTACTGCTGGCCCAGCGCCAAGCCCAATGGAAGGCCTTCTTTCCGGAGGGTGGAGCCACCGGTGAGACCGGCGGAACGGATACCGATACGGGAACCGACACGGGCGGCGAGCTGTAGGGCTTCGTCTGCTCCGTACTGCTGCCGCGCTTGCGGAATTGATAAAACTTCGCCCGCCTGAAGAACCCATTGGCTTCGGGCGGGCGTTTCATTGTTGTCGGGTATAGAGTCGGTCGCAGGCCGATCAGATGCGACTGCGGCCCATTTCGGCAATAGCAATGCGCAACTCATCGCAATCGCCGAAGCGATCTGCGGGCTTCTTGGCCATGAGCTTCAATATAACATCGCCAAGCGCATGGGGGCATTTGGGGTTCACCAGGGAGGGGTGATCGGGCTGGACGCTCAGGTGGCACTGGTAGAGACGTTGGAGATTGTCCACCTGGAACGGGAGACGCTCCGCAAAAAGCAGGTACATGGTCACGCCGAGGGAGTACTGATCACTCTGGGGCGAGGCGCCCTCGCCGCGAATAATTTCTGGCGGAACATACATCGGGGTAATCTGCTCGCCCGCCCCTTTGTCGATCAAGTCGAGGAGCAGGCTGTTGCCGTAGAGCGAGAAGTCCGCGAGCTTCACCATGCCGGTGCGGGTGAAAAGGATATTCGCGGGCTTGATGTCGTGATGGATGATCTTCTGCTCGTGGAGGTACTGAAGCCCCGAGCAGATCTGAGAGATGATGCCGATGCGTTCCTTGACGTTCCACGGGCGGTTGATGAGGTACCACTTCAGATCGGGGCCGTCCACGTACTCCATGATCATGCACTTGCCGTCTTCCCCGTCCAGAAAGTCATAGATCTTTACCACGTTTGCGTGGCTGTACTTCTTGAAGCGTTTGACGCTCTTGACGACATCGCGCAGGTGGAGCATGTTGCGGAAGAAGTTCTCTTTAAAGAGCTTGATCGCTACCACCTCACCCTTCTTCGTGTCGATACCTCGATACACGCGCCCGGTACCGCCCTGGCCGAGAATTCGGTCGAGCTTATAGTGGTAGAGCTTTGGCCTGTCCGGGGTAAATTGATCATCGGCCATGATGTGTTCCTGTCGAACTCCTGCCCTCAGGGCTTCAGGTCAAGCTTGAACTCTGGCGCGTCGGCCCAGAGACCGTCGAGATCATAAAATTCCCGCGCCTGTTCACGGAAGATATGGAAGAGAATATCACCAAAGTCAATGATGAGCCAACCGTCGTTGTAGCCGCCCTCGGTGTAGATGGAGGGCTTACCGATTTCACGCATCCCTTCCTTCACGGCGCTGAATACGGCCTTCACCTGGGGCTCGCTTGTCGCCGTGCAGATCACCAGGGCGTCTGTCGTCACGGTGAGGCCGTTCACATTGTAAACTTTGAGATCTTTGGCCTTCTTTTCCAGCGCCAGATCGGCGAGCTTGTAAAGATTGGCCTCAAAACGTTCTTCTTCGGATACTTCTTGTTTCTTCGGGACTAG
>JBHEKR010000452.1:0-2724 GCA_041859365.1 Candidatus Hydrogenedentales bacterium | reverse complement strand
AGCCGCCCAGAGGGCGGCTTCGCGCCCGGCCACCGAAGCGAGCGGGGGGGTGTGACGATATCGTAATGAGATGGTTCCCACAGGTCAAGACAATCCCCGGAAGTTGCCCCTCGTCACACCTTCGGCGGAAGGTTTGTCAGGGATAGGATAAATTGACGAGGACCCGCGCCGAACAACGCAAAGCCGTGATGCTGATAGAAGGTTTCGGCCTGTTCGTTCTTCGCATCCACCACCAGAGCGAATACGCCGAGTTCCGATCGCGCCGAGCGCATGACCGCATCCCACAGCAGCGTCGCGCCCAACTGGCGGCCTCGATAGGCAGCATCGACCGCAAGCCGTCCCATACGGGCAACGGGAACAGAAGGGTAGCGCGGCAATCGCTTGGCCAGGGCTTCAGGCATTTCGTTCAGGGGAACACCGCCTGCGGCAAGGGTGTAGTAGCCCGCGACGCGGCCTGTCGCCGCTTCAACCGCGACGTAACAGGTCGTCACACGGCGGCGGACATCCTGCGTCACCTGTTCGCGGAAATACCGGTCAAGGGCATCGACGCCACAGGAGAACGGCTTGCGGTTATGCTGCGCCCCGAGCGTTTCGATCGGAAATGGCGCGCTCACTCAGACCCAAGCGCCAAACGCTGATGCGCGGCGCGTGCGCGTTGCATCGCCGGCGTCAGCTCCGGCGGGTTGAGCAGCAGATCAACGAACCGTTGCTGATCTTCCAGCGACAATCTCACGACATGGCTGTCCTCGATTGCCCGCTGCGCGGCGTCCTGAGCGGCGGCAACGACAAAATCACTCACGCTGCGGCCTTGCAGTTCAGCCGCCCGTCGCACGATAGCAAGCGTTTCAGGGGCAATCCTGGCTTCAAGCCGCGCAGTGCGGGTGGTTTCGGGTGGCATCATACAGCCTCACTTTCTCCCATTAATGTACGACATTGTGCCGTACAATTCAAGAGAAATCAGAGTGGGGCTGTCTGTGCCTCCTGCTCGCTCGGCCGGCACCTCAGCCTGCTACGCCGCCTTCAGGAACTGGATGTTGTGCCGGATGGTGGCATTGCCCCCACCCAGATCAAGGGTGACGTTCCAGTAGCCGTCATGCGGGACCACGATTCGCGCCGGGAGCCGGTCGAAATGGCCGCCATGGTAGTGATGCGATCCGCCACGCCGGAAATTCTGGAAGTCCAGATCGCCCATTACCCGCACATTGCAGCGGTGGCTGCAATCCACGAAGACAACATCACCCTGTTTCAGATATTCGCGCTTATGCAGGAACTGCATCGGTCGGTCCTTCGAGTCACCGCCCCATGTGACAGAGAACCGGCGGCAAGGGAGATGGGACCACCCCCCTGCCCCGGACTCGATCAGGCTCCGACGCACTCCGGCAAGGCGAGCAGATTGTCGTTCCACTTGCCGTCCGCATAGGTGCGGACATACTTGCCGTTCGGCCCATCCACGACGCCGAGGGTGGCCCTGTTGCCGCCCACCAGCGTGAAGAAGGTATTCGTCTTCGCCTCGATCGACGCGATGACCTGATGCCTCGGCCAGTGCCACCCCTCCCCACCCAGATGGGTGATGCCGTGATAAGGGTCTTGGCGGGGCTGCTTGCTGACACAACGAACGCGAACGTCTGCCACGAGAACATCTCCTTTCCGAGAGTTCCGGCCCTTGCCGATTCGCGGGCCACCACCAACATGGGGCAAACCGGCGGCGCACGTCAACAATCACGCGTAGGTTTGTGTGAATAGCACATGCGATGCGGCGGCAAGCGCGGCGTGATGTTTGGGTGATTGACACTGTACGCGGCGGAGTCCAGTGTCCGCCCATGGCAGGCGTGGCAGCAGCGGAAGCGATCTACAGGGCGTTCGGCACACGGGTGCGCGCGCATCGCGAAAGGCTGGAGCTGACCCAGCTTGAGCTATCGCAGCGTATCGGGCTGACCCGAGGATCGGTGGCCAACATCGAGGCAGGCCGGCAATCAGTCCTGCTGCATCAGTTCCTGGCGATCGCCGACGCGCTTGGCCTCAAGCCGGAGGCGTTGCTACCGGCCAGCGAAGAATCACCACCAACAAGGGAGACACCTGACATGCCCGATACCGTGAAGAATGCTGTCCAGTCCATCAAGAATGCCGCCGGCCGTCGCGCTCCATCGCGGCGATGATCCCGGCGCGGCCCCGCTATGGGCGGATTGAGCAGCTCGCCGACGAATTGCTGACCGAGACGGGGATCACGGCACCCCCGGTTCCGATCGAGAAGATCGTGCGGGCAAAAGGTATCATCATCAAGATCATGGACCTGAAGGAGGTTTCCGGTCTGGTCGTACGCGACGGCAACGTCACGGTGATCGGCGTCAACGAGGCACACCCCCCGACGCGTCGCCGGTTCACCATCGCCCATGAGCTTGCCCATGCGCTGCTGCATGAGGGGCAGGAGGTTCACTACGACAAAGACTTCCGGGTGGATTTCCGCTCCGCCACGTCCTCTCTCGGGGTGGACGTGAAGGAAATGGAAGCGAATTTCTTCGCTGCTTCCATCCTCATGCCCCGACGCTTTCTTGAGGCCGATCCGATCATCGCCTCAATGGACATGGAGGAAGCGGCCAGCGCGGTCAAAGGCCTCGCGAACCGCTACAAGGTCAGCCAGCATGCCATGAGCATACGGCTGGGCAATCTGGCTTCGCGGCCCGCCGCACGTTCGGCTGTACACCACGCCAGATGACGGAAAGCGGG
>JBHEKR010000244.1:0-8615 GCA_041859365.1 Candidatus Hydrogenedentales bacterium | reverse complement strand
CGCGCGATGCCCCCTTGAGGAGTCCCTCGCGACTCGTCAGGCGAAACTCGCCCTTCACATTGGGTCGACCACCGTGACACGCGAAGCAATTGGCCTCGAGTATCGGCTTCACCTGCCCGGTGAAAAAGCCATCGGGTTCCGGGGAAGCCGCCTCGGCCTCCGACAGGATAAGAAGCAGCGAAACTGCGACCTTACAGGATACTCCGCGCATGAAAACCTCGCACTCCAACTCTTTTCAACGCACAAACGCTCTCGAATCCAGCGGAATAGCGCCGCTCGCCGTGTCCGCCACCATAGTATCGCAGGCGCCACCATTCCGCCAAGTCCCCGCGACATCCGAAAAAGACGCGACGGGCCAAGGGTCATACCCTCGGCCCGCCGCCTGTATCAGCGTGTCAGCCGTACCCGATTGCCGGGACTCAGTTGTCAAGCAGTGCCCACATGCGGGTCACGGGGTGCTTGCCGGGGAACTTCACGAATTCCACGTGGCCATCCATGTAAAGGATATTGGAGCCGCCGGGAACGTGGCTGAAGTTTTTCACGGAATTGGCCGTGCGGTCGTTCAGCACTTCCATGGTGCTCTGGGCCTGGGCTGAGGCACCCGCATTATTGATGTCGGTGATGAAAAAGCGTTCCACGCCTTCACGAATACGAAGGGACGTTGTCGTGCCGGGCTTCAGGAAGGGGGCGAGACCAATCAGGGTCGCTTCCGCATCGCAGTTCAGATCCGCGTCCACGAGGGCGATGGCCTGAGCCTTGGTAAGAAGTCCGGATTCCACATGCGTGCGCACGCCAAAGAGACCGCCGGGAATATCGAGGGACATGCCGAGGCCGACGATTGTGGCCAGGTACGTGTTCGTACTCATCGTGGCGTTGAACGCACCATTGTTCATCTGGTCGGCGCTCTGCCCCAAGAGCACGTCCTGCTGATTGACCAACCAGCCCGAGTAATTGTAGGACTGATTATCAAATTCGCAGGCCAGGAAGGGCAGGGTCGCATCGTTGCCAACGTGCCACTCGGTATCTAGAACCTTCTGCCCTTCAGAGTCCGACGGGCAAATCAGCACTTTGGGATCGGTCAAGTACTCGGGATAGACCAGGTCGCCTGCGATAAAGAAGCCCTGCCCATCAGGCTTGCTGCACTCTCCGGGAACCGTGTTGCTTTCGCCAACGACAGCCATGTGCGGGAACTTCTCGCCTTTGGACTCATTCGCATACATCTTGACCACCAGCCCCAACTGTTTCAGGTTGTTTGCACAACTCGCGCGGCGGGCCGCTTCGCGGGCACGCGCCAGCGCCGGCAGCAGAATCGCGGCCAGGATGCCGATGATGGCAATTACCACCAACAGCTCGATCAGGGTAAAGCCTTTTCTTTTCATTTGATGCTCTCCTTTTGAATAATGCCTGTTTCCGTCGCAAGATCAGCCCGCGACGCCTAACCTACCGACACGGCCACCGGGCGTTACATCCCGTCGCCACAGCGTGCCCTACCCAGCTCGCGTCTCTCAGAGTACCAGTACTGTGGCTACTTACCGATAATTAAGATTCTATCAGCGATGCCGGTGCTCGTCAACAGATTTCGAGTCCAGGGGCGGCGCAAGGGCTCCCATCGCGGATCATATGGATAGCATAAGTCATTTATATTTATTCACTTAAGAGACTCGTCTGCAACGGCTCCGGTCCCGGATTGGCGCGTCCAGAAGTTTCCCCGGAATTGCATGACCCATAACGCGGGACAATTCGGGGCGGTCGGCTGCGGTTGGGCACTTCGGGACTTTCAGCCACAAACCGTCCCAAGTTCGGTATTGCATGGAGCAGGCGCCTTTTCGCGGGACTGTTCGGGGCCGACCTTCAATTATGACTTTTCTTGTATCTCTGCCTCTCATCCGTGCGGATCTGCACAAATCGGAATTCGTACTACTTCTATAGGTTTGGATTTTACAGAGCGTCGCGGGAATATACACCTTGTTGATCACGCCTCAAATTTCAGATGCCCCATGTGCCGCCAGAAGTATTAATTTTCAGAAAAAACTTGATGGCGGCCAATGGCAAGCTTCGAATCGCTCTGGGCGAAGGATGCCCCCTCACTTTCACTACGCCCATCGCGTTCTGTGCGAGTATTGCATATCAGCATTGTATCAGCTTCGCAACTCTCTCGCGCATCGCGCCCAAGTCTTTATTGATCGCCAACGCTTTCCACCAGTCGAGCCATGCATATTTCAATTGAATTAGAGTTATCGATAATGTACTATGCCTTTTGAAAGTTGTGCCGCTCGATCCCGTGCAATGGTCGGCGAGAGGCGGCGCGGTGCGTTTACAGAGTTCTGGGGCTCTAGTCGTATGCATGTAAAGAAACCAACCATCTACGACGTGGCGAAAGTCGCGGGCGTATCCGCCAACACCGTCAGCCGCGTCCTGAACGGAAAATCCGGCGTCAGCGGGGATACACGCGCACGGATCCACCGAATTATCGCCGAGCTGGGCTATCACCCTCACATGGGCGCGCGCGCCTTGCGCGGCAGCCAGGCGGGGTGCATCGGTGTCATTCAATCCGCAACGCAGGGCGATATGCCGGTAAGTCAGGCCTTCCTCATCTGGCTGCTGACCGAACTAAATCGGGTTTTCGGCGAACGCGGCGAACGCATTTGCTTCGATCTTAACCCCCGTGCTGGTGACCCCAGCGGGGACTACGCCCGGAGTATCTGGGAAAATCTCTTCTCGGCCTGCGTCATTGCGAGCCCGCTGGCCGTGGGCGATCACACCATCACCCGGATTCACGAATCTGGAATTCCCTACCTCTCTCTGGGAAGGCTGGACGAGTTTCCCGAATGCAGCAGCGCCACGGTGGACTACGAGCAGGGAGCCTATGTCAGCACGAAGTTTCTTCTGGATCGGGGTCACCGCCACGTGGCCATGTTGAAGGCCTTCAGCGGCTACCAGCCGGGGCTTGACCGGCACCGGGGCTACGCCCGGGCGCTTCGCGAGGCGGGGCTGCAACCCATGGACCGCCTGATGCAGACCGTCAACTTTACAGCGACCGACAACGCCAATATCGTCCACCGACTACTCGTGGACGACAAAGTCACTGCTCTGGTGGACTGCAGCGGCACGGAAGACGCCTGGAGCATCCGGGAGGGCGCACGGCGGGCGGGCCGGGTTCCCGGCAAGGACTTTGAAATCGTGGTGTGGACCTACAACAACGAGTCAGCCGTACTCTTCGAAGCGTCGGCCCACCTGTGGTTACCGGTTCGTGAAGCGGCCGCGGAGGGCTTGGAGTTGCTTGCGGCCTGGCACCGGGGTGAGCGCCAGGGACCGATCAATCTCCAGTATGGCCCGGCGCTCTTCGAATCTATGCCCCATGTGGAAATCACCCAGCAACGCCGCCTCTTCGCGCAGAACTGAAGGCTGAAGGCTAAGGCTGGCACACCGCCCCACAAGACCCATTCCTGAAGTCTCCACCAACAGTCGTTTCCCCTCATCTCCGAAAAAACAGCGCCCGGTTTCGCTCTTGCGATACCGGGCGCTGCTGCTATGCGGATCGGGGATTAGTTACCGCCGTTGACCAAGGCGTCAAACGCGGCGAAGTTCTTCTGAACGGGCACTTCTCCCGGGAACTTGATGAACGACACGTGACCATCCAAGTAGAGGATGTTCGAACCGCCGGGAACGTGATTGTAATCTCTCGGCGAGGTACTGATGCGATCCCAAGCCATGAAGATCTGGGACTGGGCACGCGCGGTGGCGCCGGCATTGTTGATGTCGGTGATCATGAAGCGCTCGATGCCTTCACGCAGCTTCATCACGGAAGAGCCACCGGCCGTACCATTCGGAGCGGCAACGGCGATGTCGGTTAGCGTGATCGAGTTGATCGCATCGGACTTGGCCTTGCTGCCGTTGGGCGGATAGCTCGGGAGAATACGGGTAAGAATTCCTTCGAGCCAGAGCATCGCCTGGGCAGGCCCCTGGGAGGCGGGGTTCGCACCCAGCAGGGCAACGGTCAACGGGCCGGGACCGGCAAGCGGATCGGAATCGCTGACGCGATCCCAGATGTAGCCCTGGTAGGCGTAGCTCTGGTCGACTGCATTCATGCAGGTGCCGCCATGGTTGCAGCCCTTGCCATTCTTAGCCTTCGGAAGCGTGCCATTGTAATCGGTGCGACCAAAGAGATTCGTACCGTCCGGCGCGGTCCAGTTGTCCGCATTACCATCGGCGTCGGAGGGGCAGGAGAAGATGTTCGGATCGGTCATGTACTCGGGATAAATCTCAAGCACATAGGGTCCGAAGTTAACCTTCACACTGTTGTAGTCCGCGTTACCCGCAGGCGGGGGAACCGACTTGAAGAACACCGACGGAAGAATCTCGCCTTTGCTCTCGTTCGAGAACATCTTGCATACAAGACCGAGCTGCTTCAGGTTGTTTGCACAACTGGCGCGACGGGCGGCTTCACGCGCACGAGCCAGCGCAGGCAGCAGAATAGCCGCCAGAATGCCGATGATGGCAATCACCACCAGCAATTCGATCAGGGTAAAACCTTTTCTCTTCATTGCATTTCTCCAGAATTTTTTTAAGAGTTCGCCAAAAGTTACATGAGATACGTATCAATGACACATTGGGACCGGATATCGGGTACGCACCTGACTGCTCGACCTTTGAACCGGCCCCGAAGGAGACAACCGTTTCGCGTCATGTAGTGACCGATAACCTTAGCTAATGATAACAATAACACTGCGATTCGTCAATCCCCTTGTTTGCTACACGTACACACAATCCCACAAGCATGGAAGCAAATTATCAGAACTCCTTGCATTTAAATGCGATACGACGAAAACTTATTCCGGCGAATGACAATTAAATCCATAAAATGAATTAATTCTTTCTTGCTGCATTATCGATAATTAATTCAAGCGCAGCGAAGGCCGGTTCGGAAACCGTGACGTTTAAGTTGCTCCCCCACCCATGACCCAGCATCAACGCGATACGGCACCCGCCCCGGAATCACAGGGATATTGGACCCGAAAAGCCGCCGGGCACTGGTTTTTCTGAGCGGTTTCGCGCCGTGTGCTCGCCCCGACCTCGTCGCAATCCTGACCCCAATTCTTGCTTGATAAACGCCGGTCGCCACGATCCGGGATCGTGTATCCCTTGCGCCACACCATGCCCCACTTCCGTAAGGCCATAGATCCATAGTTATCACGGAGACGGGCACAAGTTTTTACAAGCAATCTCGGCCATACAGGATCGCCCAAAAAAAGAGCGCCCGGCTCCAGTTCGCTGAAGCCGGGCGCGCGTGGAGGAGAGGAGGATTTAGTTGCCTTCGTTGACCATGGCGTCAAACGCGGCAAAGTTGCGCTGGATGGGGGCCTTTGCCAGGAACTTGATAAACTCAACGTGACCATCCAGATAGAGGACGTTGCATCCGCCGGGAACGTGATTGAAGTCGGCGGCACTGGTGCTGATGCGGTCCCACTGGATAAAGATGCTGGACTGGGCCTGGGCGCTCGCACCGGCGTTGTTGATGTCGGTGATAACAAAGCGCTCAATGCCTTCGCGCAGCTTCAGAATGCTGCTGCCGCCACCCGTACCGTTGGGCGCGGGTACCGCAACGTCTTTCACCGTCACGCCATTGATGGTCGTGGCTTCGGCAAGGTCGCTCGGGGGATAAAGCGGGGCGATCTGGGCAAGAATGGCTTCGAGCCAGAGCGTCGCCTGGGCCGGCCCCTGCGCTGCGGGATCGGCGCCAAGGAGGGCCTGGGTGATTCCACCGGGGTTGCCGACCGGGTCGCTGTCGCTGACGCGATCCCAGATGTAGCCCTGGTAAGCGTAGCTCTGGTCCACGGAATTCATGCAACTGCCGCCGTGGCTGCAACCCGAACCGCTGGCGGCATTCGGAATGCTACCGGTCGTGTTGTCTGCGTAAATGAACAGGTTGTCGCCTGCTTCGCTGGTCCAGTTGTCGGCATTACCATCGGCATCGGACGGGCACGAAAACACGTTGGGGTCGGTCAGGTATTCGGGATAGATCTCCGGAACATAGGGTCCGAAATTCGCCTTGACCGTGCTGTAGTCCGCCTTGCCTGAGGGGGGAAGGACGGATTTGAAGAAGACCGAGGGCAGATTCTCGCCCTTGCTCTCATTGGAGTACATTTTGTAAACCAGGCCCAACTGCTTCAGGTTGTTTGCGCACGTGGCGCGGCGGGCCGCTTCCCGCGCACGGGCGAGGGCGGGCAGCAGGATTGCCGCGAGAATGCCAATGATAGCGATGACAACCAGCAATTCAATGAGGGTGAAACCATTTTTTTTCATGCTACTTCTCCGTTTCTGCGAATATTCTGGGGGTACAGCCACGACGCGGTCATTCGTGAACGCGCCGGTTACGGATCGGCGGGCAGCTGCTCGACCTGAGAACCCTTCAGCCCCGCCACCCGGCGGGAATGGTTCGCAGCGCGTAGTGATCGATAACGTCAATATTGTATCACGAGCGCCCACAAGCGTCAATCCCCGGATGAAAAACTCGAAAATCTTGCCCCTGAATCCTGTATTAGCTCCCTACAGAACCCCTTATTCTAAATGGCACTACAGCAATCCGAACCCCAAAACGCCCCATGAATATCGAGCTGGATCCCTGTACCATAGTATTACGTTACCGATAATCTAATCATGCCGATCCCGATTCCAATCTCACGGAAATACGCTTTTTGCATCGACCAAAAAAAACCACCCGGAAAGGGACCTGACCAGGCACTGGATATTCCACCGAGGATTTGCCTATTCTTCCCTCTGGACCGAGGCAGTCGACACCCTGCACGCTGCCGCCTTAAACGACCAACGGGAGTTGAGCACCATGAACGATATGAACCGGAATGACTTTTTGAGGGCCATGGGTGCGGCCGCGCTCGTCGCGGGCATGCTGCCCGGAGCCGCCCACGCCAAGGCCCTGCCAGGCGGCAAGATGAAACTCGGCTTGGTGACCTACCTCTGGGGCCAGCACTGGGACCTGGACACCATCATCAAAAACTGCACCGAGAGCGGCGTCCTCGCGGTGGAGTTGCGCACGGAACACGCCCACAAGGTCCAGCCCACGCTGACCAAGGCGGAGCGGGAAGCCGTAAGGAAGAAATTCGCCGACAGCCCCGTGCTCTGCCTGGGACCCGGCACAAACCAGCAGTTCGACGATCCCGAGCCGGAGAAGCTGGCCGCAAACATCCAGGGCGCGAAGGATTTCATCGTCCTCAGCCACGACATCGGCGCCAGCGGTGTGAAGGTGAAGCCCAACAGCTTCCACGAGGGCGTGCCCCACGAGAAAACCATCGAGCAGATCGGCAAGTCCCTCAATGAAGTGGGCAAATTCGCCGGGGAACACGGCCAGCAGATCCGCCTGGAAGTCCACGGCAAGTGCGCCGAGCTGCCAACGATCAAGGCCATCATGGACATCGCCGACAACCCGAATGTGGCGGTGTGCTGGAACTCCAACGGCGAAGATCTGAACGGCCAGGGTCTGGAATACAACTTCAACCTGGTAAAGGATCGCTTCGGCGCCACGGCCCACATCCGCGAATTGAACGTGGGCGATTATCCCTACCAGGACCTCATGAACCTCTTCGTGGCCATGGACTACGATGGCTGGCTCCTGCTGGAGTGCCGCACGGAGATCACGGACGGCATCGCCGCGATGAAGGAGCAGCTTGCGCTCTTCAACGGAATGGTGAAGAACGGACAGGCGAAATTGAACACGTAAGCGGGAGAAGCGACATGGCCCGGACACGTCGTGATTTCATGAAATGCGCCCTGGCGGGAGCGACCCTCGCGGTCCTCCCCCGGGGCGCGGCCCGGGCCGATGGCTTCGCGTTGAACTATATCCTCGCATCGAGTCTCTATGGTCAGTTGCCGCTGAAAGGCATCCTGCCGGAAGTGGCGAAGATCGGCGCGACCCACATCGACCTCTGGCCGAAGAAGCATGGCAGCCAGCGCGAGGAACTTGACGCCATGGGCGAAGAGGCCTTCATGGCGCTGCTCGCGGAGCACAAGGTAAGGCCGGGCATCTTCACGCGCTATGACCTCGGGGCGCTCAAGCTGCACGACGAAGTAGAACTGGCGGGCAAGCTGGGTGCGCGCCTGGTCATCGCGGCCAGCGGCGGCGCCGCCGGCGAGGGCCCCGACCTGAAGGAGCGGGTCAAGGCATTTATCGAGCAACTCAAACCGACTACGGATATTGCCGAGGAAGCGGGGGTGATCGTGGGCATCGAAAATCACGGCGACGCCCTTATCAACAGCCCGGACTCCTTGCGCTACTTTGCGGAACTCGCCACGAGCCCCGCACTCGGCATTGCCTTCGCCCCTTATCACCTACCGCAAGACCCGGAACTGCAGGCCGGGCTCATCCGCGATATCGGCCCAAAGTTGAGCCACTTCTACGCCTGGGAGCACGGCTACGGCAGCAAAGACCCGATGCCGAAGGCCCGGGAAATGCAGCAACTTCCCGGATTCGGTCCGTTCGACTTTACGCCTCTCCTCCAGGCATTGAAAGATATCCAATACTCGGGCTGGACCTCGATCTTCATGCATCCAGTGCCCCGAGGTATTCCGATTCTGCCCACCATCGACGAAACCACCACGGC
>JBHEKR010000411.1:0-7658 GCA_041859365.1 Candidatus Hydrogenedentales bacterium | reverse complement strand
GAGGTGAAGGGCTGGCCCGGGCCGATGTCGTAGATGGCGGCGTGGACGGGCAGCGCGATGAACGAAGCCATCGTCACACAAACGATTAGCCGACGGAGCATGATGATACCCATCCTTCTCTATGTTGCCATCCACGGCCCGGTTGCCAGTTTCTCTCGGGGGTGCTTCCTCAATTAGGCCACGCCTGGACAGAACCCGTCCTCTGTGCCGTCGAGCGGGCAATAATAGTACGAGTCCGAATTGTAGAATTGAATGAGTCGCAACAATTCACTCGGGTTGATGATGAAATTGCCGTTCTGGTCGGTGTCGTGCGGGCTGCACGACTGGATTTGCCCAGTCCCCGGAACATAGCCATCCTCCGTGTCGCCGGGATTGTCAGCGCAGTGATACGCAACTGAATTGTAGAACTGGATGGCCCGCAATAACTCACTCAAGCTGATACTGAAATTGCCGTCTTGGTCTGCAGTCTGCACGCCGTCCTCAATGCCCTCTCCCTCTCCTTCGCCTTCCGAGGCCAGTGTGTATTGCGCAACCACCGACAACTGATCGGTGCAAAACTGTGGGTCGGTCAAACCGCCAACCCACGCGGTGAATTCATACGTTCCGGTGCTGTCCGGCACCGCCACAAAACAATGCGTATTGCCGCAGGTGTCGGTGAAGACGTAGCCATCCGTGACGGGCGTGCCGTCCACGTTGATCGTGCAATCGATGCAACCCACCACGGTAACATCGTACGTGCACAAGCAATCCCCTTCACCATCGCCCTCGCCTTCGCCCTCACCTTCGCCCTCTCCTTCACCCTCGCCTTCACCTTCACCTTCACCTTCGCCCTCACCTTCACCTTCACCTTCGCCCTCGCCTTCACCTTCGCCTTCGCCTTCGCCTTCTCCTTCTCCTTCACCCTCGCCTTCACCTTCACTGCCGGTCTTGCTCGCCTCGGCGGTGTTACCATACACACCCATGTTCGCGCGCCCGCCATTCGGAAGCGGTTCCAGATTGAATGCGGCCGCGGGGTTCGCCGCGTCTATCGCGGGACTATGTACCGCATCGATTAACCACGTCGCAGGAGCCGCCGGGTTAAACCGCCCCCCCGTCGACCGCAGGTGAAAGTCGCCCGCTGCCACATTCGCAAAGCGCGGATCCGCCGTGATGTTGCCCGTCCCCGCCCACGCCTCCTGGCTTAGCGTATACGTCACGCCCAGCGAAGAATCCTCAGCGACATAGAAGTCATCGCCGCCGTTGCCCCACGCGATCGTGTTCGTCACCGTCGCATCGGAATCCTGCTCCACATAGACCGCGTTGCCCACAGCGTCGTCGCCCGTCGTCAAATTGTTCGCAATCGTGCAAAACCGGATGGTCCCAAGCGAGCCCGCACCGCCACCGCCCTCCCCATCGACATACACCCCTGCGCCCAACAACGCAGTATTCCCATAGACCAGGTCATGATCCATCACCATCGTACCGCCCTCGTCTACAAACACCCCGCCGCCAATGCTCGGCGCGTAGTTCCCGGTGTAGGTGTTGCCCGTCAACGTCGCCTCCCCAATGATCAGCAGACCACCGGCCCACCCATAGCCCAACTCTTCGCCCGTGCGGTTGTTGCGCACCAGGTTCCGCGAAAAAGTCGTCGCGCCCGACAGCGACACGCCGCCGCCGTGGTCGTTGTAGCCGACATTCTCCTCGAATAAATTGTCCTCGACGCGGATATCGGTGCCTTCCGCATGCATGCCGGCCCCGCGCCCGCCGATATTGTTGCGTACGGTGTTGTTGCGCACCAGGATATTTTCGCCGTAGATCGCGAGCCCGCCACCGCGGTGTTCATAATCCGCGATGCCGTTGTCCTCGACGACATTCCGCGAGATCACCGCGTCGGAGATCCACGGAAACGTCAGCAGGATGTCCAGCCGGATACCATGCCTGCCGCCCGTGACGGTAAACCCATCCACGACCGATCCGCTCGCCTCCGTGAACTGGAGCAGCAGTGCCGTCGCGTCTCCGCCGGTCCCTTGGACCCGCGTCACGTTCGTCGCTGGATCCTGCGCCGCAAAATCACCCGGTGTGTTCGCCGCGTAGCCTGCGGTAGATCCCCCCGCGTGCCCCCCAAGCAGCTCTATTCGCTTTGCATCAATCACGACATTGCCCGGATAGTCCCCCTTGGCCACCCGCACCGTGTCGCCGTTTGCCGCAGCGTCCAGCCCGGCCTGGATCGATCGAAACGGCCGCAGCGCCGTTCCATTCTGCGTTCCTGTCGTGTTGTTCGTATCCACATACAGCGTATCCGCACAGGCCGCCGCACAAAAGCCAACACACAAAACGCCCAAGGCCACAACAGCTCGAAAATCGACTGCATGCATCGTCGCATACTCCCGAGTTCGCACCCCGGCCGGATTGAAAGTAGAAAGCCGACGCCTCCCAGCACCAAGCGCCGCCCCATATTGGCTGCGGCAGAGACTATCACAAAACTGAAAATACCACTACGGCCAAGATGGCTGTTGAAACATGTAATTTAACGAGGCCCTCCGGTGTTGCGCGAGAATTAATTGGCTTCCGGGGGGCATGTTTTCGCGCGCGGGGGGACGCGCTTGCCGTGGTGGCTTGCGTGAGGGTGGTCGTGGCCCCCTTCGCCAAGGCTTCGGGGGGCATGTTTTCGCGCGGGGGGACGCGCTTGAAAACATGGCGGAGAGGCAGGGATTCGAACCCTGGTTACGGTTACCCGAGAAGCGGCGTAGCTTCTGCGAGCGCGTTGGGCATCACGAACTGGAAGGTAATCCGGTAGGGGGAAACCGTTTCTGGATGAGGATAATTCGGATGTTATTCCCGATTTAATCGTGTCTCGACACTCATCTGAGTTGCGACTCCTTGAATTCCTGCACGCCGGCGGACTATACCAATGCCCGACATGGTCAAATCTATGATGGAACACCCGCGCTTACATTTCCGCACACCTCAGGTATCGGCGCTGGCGCCTTTGCCAAGCGACTTGCCTGACATACAGCCCGGGCACCTTGCCGATACGGAGTTGAATCGCATGCTGAATTGGAATCGCCTTGGTATCGTAGGTGTCTTGTTGGCCCTGCTACTGGCCATGCCAATATCTGTCTCGGGGAGAGCTTTATGAGAAACGATACGCGCATCCCCTTTTTGTTCATTTTCGCCTGCGCATTCATCGGCATTCCCACTTCCGCCTATGCAGGTGTCACGTTCACGGGTGAACGCATAGGAATTTTCGGCGAGCTTGATGAAGGGGATGTTGACGCAGATGCGGGCGGCTCGGCGGATTTTGATTCGTTTAGCGATACCGTTCTTGCCACGGGTTCGGGGCAGAGCGCCGGAGGAAGCGTGACTTGCACAGACCTGAGTGGCGGCGGGCAACTGGTGTATACCGGTTCTGGCCAGATATCCAGCAGCGCGACCAGTGTCGGTCCAGAAATCGACGCTGTTTCCGGCCTCGAGTTTTTCGTTAGTTTCGAAGTGACAGGTGAGGCCGTTCCCTTCCAATTGATTATCGATACGGTGCCAAGCTTCAGCGGTGAAACGGCACTTAGTCAAGTACAAGCTGATCTGTCTGGCACGACGGATCAGACCTTTTTTCTCATTGGCTCGTGTTCGTCCTTCGTTGGTTGCTCGAACTTCAATGTCAATGAATCGCGACTTCTTCCGCCGGGTTCCTATGGCCTATCGATCAGGTTCCGCGCAGGTGCAGGGCAGGGTGGTAATCAATCCGGGGTCAGCGGTTCGTGGAGCTTGACCGTCGGCGATGCCTGCATTCTCACGTGGAGCGACCCTGCTGGGGGCGATTTTTCTGACCCGGAGAATTGGAGTCCAGCGGAGGTTCCGGTGGCTACCGAGGATGGCTGTGTAAATCTTATCCTCAATGAGCCGGGCGCTTATGCCATCACGTTGCCGGACGATGCGACAGCCAACAGCCTGACTGTGGCGGCGGGTGAGCCTTCGCTGCTGGGCGGCGACCTGATGCTCATGGGCGTGGAGTTTCCGGATGCCTTGAGCGTGCTTAATGAGGCGCGTCTGACGGTGGAGAGCGGCTCGTTGCAGAGCGGCTCGGTGCTGGTGAGCGGCACGGGGGCAGGCAAGGGGGAAGCGCAGCCCGCCTTTCTGCGGGTGAAGCCGGGCGCGGTGTTGAGAGCCTTCGATAAGCTGGAAGTGGGGCGAGGCATAGGCGAGTCCGGTGAGCTGGTCCTGGGAGACGGGGCGGAGCAAACCGTGTTCAGCATGCTGGGTGATGTCACCTTGGGCGGTGCTGGGAAGTCCACCGTCTTTGGGAACGGCAATTTGAATTTCGGTGTCTTCGGCGACTTGTTGATGGGCGTCTTTGACGGCAGCCAGTCCAACCTCAACCTCAACGGCGATGCCGCGCAGCTTCGTGCGGTGGAGTTTTTTGTGTTCGGCGCTTCGATAATCGGCGGCCAGGGCTCGGCTGCCCTGTCCCTTTCCGGGCTCAACGTGGGCACCATGGATTCCCTTCGCATGGGCACGCTCGCGGGCGGAAACGGCACGCTGAATCTGTCCGGCGCGGACTGCCAGCTGGATGTCGCCAACAGCGCCACGATCGGGCTGGAGGGGCGTGCGGATGTCACCGTGTCCGGCGCCGCGCGCCTTAATGCCGCCAGCATGCTGGTGGGCAGCGGCGAGGTGGTTGATCCTTCCGTTGTGACGGTGACGGGCGAGCTGAGCGAGCTGGCCGTGAGCGGCGACCTCGATGCCGGGGCAGGCCTCGCTGGCGTGGTGGTGGAGGAGGGGGCCAAGCTATCGGCGACGAACTTGACCGTGGACGGCAGTACCCCGGGCGGACTGGGCACCCTGAGCATCAGCGGCAGCAGCATTACGCTGGCGCCCCAGGTGGAGGTGGCCGAGACGCTGACGGTGGGTGGCGTCGGCGACGGCTCGTGGGGCATGTCGGGCAGCGGCACGGTCACGGCGAAGAATCTCGCCATCGGTGTGCTGGCGGATGGCAACGGCCTTGCCACGTTCCTTGGCGACCCTCTGAGCGCTGGCATCGAGGCAAGACTACCCACGATAAAGGTGGCGGAAGTGGCCCAGATAGGGCTGGACGGCCGGGGCACGCTGGAAAGCACCGGCTCTTCGGACTATGAATTCGGCCAGCTCTGGCTCGGTGTCGGTCCCACCGGCGAGGCCAGCTACACCAGCTCCGGAGGCTTCGCATTTACCACGGTGGCGGGTCAGCTGCTCCTCGGGATAGAAGGCAAAGGCAGCATGACGATTACCGCAGGCGGCGTCATAGCGGGCGCCTGCGCCCTGGGTGCGGGCAGCGGCGGGCTGGGCGAGCTGCGGCTACTCGAAGGCGCCGCCATGACCTTGAACCCGGTGGAGGTTCCCACCGAGGGTGAGGGCAGCCCGGAGGGTGGCGCAAAGGAAGAGGTCGCCGCACCTGGATTCCTTGAAGTGGGCCGGCAGAGCAATGGACTCATCGAACTGTTTGATCCCATCACGCGGTTGCGCTGCGACGAGGCCATCCTCGGCGGTGACAATGCGGGCGCGGGCGGCACGATAAGCATCGACACCGGCGCGGGACTCGATTGCACCGGCAGCCTGACCATGGGCGCAGGCGTCGGGCCGGCGTTGCTACGCATCGCCAATGGCGCCGAGCTGAAGGTGGGCTCCCTGTTGATCGTCGGCGCCAAGGGCCTGCTCATCGCGGGCTATGGTGCCAACAGCAGTGCCAGCTTCGTCTCGGTGGAGGGCCGCCTCAACATTATTCCGGAAGTGCTTATCGAGCGGCCGCAACTGAAGGCTGCAACAGCGCCCGCGCCCAAGGGCGGCACGGGCCCCGCCGTGATTGATGGCGGCCTGCAACTCGGCGCGGGCGGCGTGCTCAGTGTGACGGCAGGCGCATCCACAGCCCTGCAAGTCACGGGCGACGCCACCCTCAACGGCACGCTTGAGATTGTCCTGCCCGATGGGCTGGGACTCATCAATGGCCAGTTGCTGAGCCTGATTGCCTTCAACGGCGGCGTGAGCGGCGCATTCTCCAGCATCATCTTTATGAACGCCCCGGAAGGATTCGTTGCAGACATCGAGATCAACGGCGGACAGCTTGGCATGCGCATCATTAGCGGCGGCCTTACCCCCGAGGGTGAAGGTGAGGGTGAAGGTGAAGGATCGGAGGACGGGATTCAGACATCTGATCAGAACAATGACTTTGTCATCTCGCTTTCGGAGCTGCTTCGCGTGATCCAATTCTACAATTCGCTTGCGTACCACTGCGCCGACAATCCGGGAGACACGGAGGATGGCTATGTGCCAGGAATCGGGGCGAATCAGTCGTGCTCGCCTTACGACACCGACTACAATCCGCAAAACTGGGTGATCAACCTCAGCGAACTACTGCGGGTCATCCAGTTTTACAATTCCCTCGGCTACCGCTATTGCCCGCTGGACGGTACAGAGGATGGTTTTTGTCCGGGATTAGTGTGAACCGGAGTGAATTGATCGTTCCGGAGCCGCGTTTTGACAAGAGGCCACTCCCGTGGCGATCCGTAGTCAGTCACTCAGCTCGACCAACGTGAGCTAGGATTGGAGATTACGGGGTTCCTACGGGGTTCCCGCTTATTCCAAAGGTTCTGCGCCGCCCGATGCGTGGGAGAAAAACTGCCGACACGTCTGGAGATTCGGCGTGGGATGCCGGGGGGCCTGAGCCGTCCATACCTTCTGGAATTACTGGACTTGGGCTGCGCGCGCGGTGGTGGACGCCGCAGCCGGGGAGGAAGAATACTGGCGGAGAGGCAGGGATTCGAACCCTGGTTACGGTTACCCGTAAAACGGCTTTCGAGGCCGCCGCCTTCAACCACTCGGCCACCTCTCCGCAGAGGCGAGAGTGTAGCAAACTCCAAGGGGGCGTTGCCAGATCGATGTGGTGCTTGGAACGATGTGCGCACGGCCTTTGTCTGGCGGTGGGGTTTCGCTAGAATCGGCGGGTGACCGGGGTGTGGACGTGCTGGAAAGGAATGGATCTTCATGCGTGGCTTGCTGCTGGTTGTACTGATTCTCTTCGCGCTCGCTGCTGAGGCGCGCGCGACGGACGCGCTGGAGGTGTTCGCGGCGCCGAGCCCTGGCATGGTTCAGGCGTACTATGCGCCGAAGGTGGCGGCGTGGCGGCCGGCAATGCAGGCCCTTGTGGAGGAGTGCGCGGACGCGGCGTCGACCGCTGTGGTGCAGGCACGGCTGCGGGCGGCGCTGGTGGAGCGCCTGGGTGGGCTACCGGAGCGGACCCCGCTGAATGCGCAGGTTGTGGGCGGCGGAGAGAAGCCCGGGTATCGCTATGAGAAGATTCTGTTTGTGAGCCAGCCGGGGATATTTGTCACGGCGGTGGTATTCTTGCCGGAGGCCGAGGGGCCCTTTCCCGGCGTCATCATGCCGTGTGGCCATAGCAGCAATGGTAAGGCCGAAGAGGCGTATCAGTCCGCGGCCATCTCTCTGGCGCGGCATGGCATCGCGGCGATGCTGTACGACCCGATTGGCCAGGGCGAGCGGTATCAGTATCTCGACGACGCAGGGAAACCGCGGTTTGGGACGACGGACGAACACAACCTGCTGGGGCCGGCAGCTATTCTGACGGGCACCAACGTGGCGGCGCTGCGCATCTGGGATGGGATGCGTGCACTGGATTACCTGAGCGCGCG
>JBHEKR010000227.1:0-20391 GCA_041859365.1 Candidatus Hydrogenedentales bacterium | reverse complement strand
GTATAGGCAATGCCGATCTCGGTGATGTTCGGGATCTGGCGGAAGCCTTCCATGCCGGTGTCCGTTATCTTTGTGCCCTCCAGCCAAACCCGTTTCAGCGACTTGATCGACTGAATTTTTGCGAGGCCCTCGTCGGTCAGTTTCGTATAGCTGAGGAAGAGGTCCTGCAGGTTACGATGCTTGGCGATTTCGGCGATCCCCCGGTCGGTAATCCCATCGGTGTCATCCAGGCTCAGAAAGGTGAGTCGCTCCATGGCCGGCAGGCTGACGAGCCAGTCGTTATTTAGATCCGCACTGTCCGCGTCGATGTGACCCAGAAAAGGCTGCTGGCTAATGAAATTGCGGCCGGCCTCGCCGAGGGTCGTGCCGATGATGGAGAGTTCCCGGATGGATGTCATTCGTCGAAGGTGGGTGTAACCCTCTGGCCCGACCAGGGTGTTGTCGATACTCAGCTTGAACATGCCCGTCAGGTGAGCGATCTGGGCCATGCCCGCATTGCCCACGGGGCAGTCGTGGAGGTCCAGCGACTGGAGGGCGTTTGCGCCGAGGCGCTTCAAGGCACCAATGTTCCCCGACTGGCCGGTATTGAACACCAGCCGGGCCTCTTTGCCCGCAGGTATAGTGACCTTCCCTTTTGCCTCGCCGTGCTCCACCCAGGCACCCACATCCGCGCCAATGGTGGCCGCGGCAAAGGCCCAATCGCGGATGAAGAGCGTGCCAAGACTTGCGTCATCGGGGAAGCGCAGGGTGCGCTCGCCGGGGGCGTCCATGGTTAGAATAGCGGGGCCGACCGGAGCCTCATAGGCGCTGTAGAACATCCAGCCCGTATACCAAAGCGCCACCACGAAACAGACCACTATGGCGCGTTTGAGAAGCTCGGGTGAGATCAGTGGCTTGCGCGCCTTGATCTCCTCCGGGGCTTCTTTCTCATCCCGACGCGAGCGCGGAATCTGCGCCTTCAGCATCGCGCCCCTCGGGTCTTTGTGCACGATCGTGATGTGATCGCACAGCATCTCCGCTTCCTCCTCCTTGCCGATGCGGGCGAGGCACATGGCCCGGTTGAGCATGATCTCCTTGTCGGATTTGTAGGACAGGGAGAGATCGTCGAAAAGACGCAAGGCTTCCCGGAATCGCTCCTGATGGAAGAGGCTCTGGGCATCACGAAACTTCTGTACGGTCTTCAGATCGGACATCATCATTTTCCCGCTTGGAGCAGCCACTGCCTTGGGGCCGTTCTACTGTTTTCCCACGGCTAGTATGTCCAATTTCAGCTCCGATGTCCAGCCGTCGCGGAGGCCATTGAAATCACATTAAGGCAAGGAGGATGCGGACGAACGGAGCGGTAGCTTTACAGCCCCCGGCCCGTGCAACCCAGTTGCACGGAAAAAGAAAGGGGGTAGGAATGCCCCCTCTCCATGGGTTCGCTGGCCTTTAGCGACTAAGTGGCGCTTTTGGTACGATTGCCCTGTCGCGCCGCCGCGGTTGACGGGACGTGAAAGGGGCCGGATTGAGGGGGCAGTGTGCTACACTGAATGACAGTTGTGGCGCGGGCCAATTTTCATGATGGCGACGTGGCTCGAAAGTGGATGAGAGGAGTTTCACCGCATGGCATTGCCAAAACGGGTTCTGATAGTGGACGATGACGAGAGTGTTCGCCTTTTTGTCGCGGGGATCATGGAGGCGGAGGGGTGGGAGAGCATTGAAGCCCTGAACGGGCAGCAGGCCATTGATCGGGCCGAGGCGGAGAAGCCCGATCTCATCGTTCTGGATGTGAACATGCCCGTTATGGACGGATTCACCGCATTCAGACTGCTGCGCGAGTCGCCCTTCACCGAGAGTATTCCCATCATCATGCTCACGGGTGTCAACGAAGAAGAGGGGACAGACTATGATATGGAGCGTATGGAAGAAGAATTTGGCGTCAGGGGACCCGAGGGCTTCGTGGACAAGCCCGTGGATCCTGTTTTCCTGCTCCAGAGCGTCCTGGGGGTGGTTGGCTGATGGCGGTCTGTGAACTCGTCATTCTGAAGGCATCGGGTGATTTGGAGCGCTATACCGTCCCCGAGGGTGGGATTCGCGTGGGCCGGGGCGAAGACAATGGAATTACCTTAAGCTCCAAGCACGCATCCCGCTATCACGCGCGATTCTGGGTTGAGGCGGGCGTGCTGCACTTCGAGGATCTGGGTTCGCGAAACGGCGTCGAAGTGAATGGGGCGCGCAGCGAAGAGGGTACTCTGGCCGATGGTGATCGGATCGTCATCGGCGGGCAGGAGATTCGGGTGGAGATTGCGGCGGAGTCTGGCTTCGGACGCGCCGCCATCAGTCGCGAGCAGGCCGCCGCGCTGCGGGAATCCATCATCCGGGAGGCGGGTGATGATCGCCTGATGGTGCTCTATCGCGCGGCCAATCTCCTCGGCGAGGTCTTCGACCTTAATGAGCTTCTGGACAAGATTCTCCGATTGATTTTCCAGGCCTTGCCGGTCCAGCGCGGGTATATACTCACCCTGGGCGGCATCGACAAACGGCCGGAAATTCGGGCGGCACGCTCCCAGGGTGGCGCTGAGGAGGGTCCTCCCCTGAGCCACACCCTGATTCAGCATGTATTCGACAACGCCGAGGCGATACTTACGAGTGACGCGCGGTCGGATAGCCGTTTCGGGCGCGCCGAGAGTATTATGGGGCATGACATTCATGCGGCCATGTGCGCTCCTCTCCACGGGCGAAGCGCCGTGGCGGGCGTCATCTATGTGGATGTGGGCAACGCGAGCACACCGCTGGGCGAACGCGATCTGGAGTTGCTCTCCGCCGTGGCGCAGGTGGTGGGGGTTGCGGTGGAGAATGCCCGGCTCTATCAGGAGAACATGGAGCGGGAGCGTCTTGCGGCCATCGGCATGGCCACCGCCGGCTTGGGGCATTGCATCAAGAACATACTTACGGGGATTCGCGGGGGCGCGCAGTTCATCAATCTCGCCATTGAGAATCAGGACTTCAAGTATCTGGACCGTGGCTGGCCCATTCTCCGGAGCGCCATCGACCGTATCGACCGCCTCGTGATGAACATGCTCGTGTTCTCGAAGGACCGGCGTCCCGACCGGGGGCGCACGGACGTCAATGTGATAGTTCGCGATGTGCTGAGCTTGTTCGAGGAACGAGCCAGGAAGTACAAGGTCGGATTGAGTTTTGAGCCCGATCCCGTGGGAATAGCGAATATCGACGCCCAGGGGATCTATCGGGTGGTGCTGAATCTGGTGGTAAACGCGGTTGAGGCCTGCGAGCACAACGAGGGATGCGTTACCGTCGCGTGCGTTTGCACGGACCAGGGATGTACCATACGAATCGCCGACACCGGTATCGGCATTCCGGAAGATATCGTACCGCACATCTCCCAGGCTTTCATCAGCAGCAAGGGCAGCGGGGGAACGGGCCTCGGTCTGGCCTGCAGCTACAAAATCGTTCGGGAGCACGGCGGCGATATTCAGGTGAAGAGTCAGCCCGGCTCGGGAACCGTCTTCACGGTATACATCCCGGAACAACAGCAGATTACACAGCAACTTCACAAGGCCACGTCCTGAATGAAGCTATGAGGAAGTTCTTACCTTGTCTGGTCATGGATGTTTCGCCGGATCGGCGAATTGGACGCGGGCGTTGTTGCTGGCGGTCCTGGTGTCTTTACCAGGCGCGGGTACATCGCAAGGGGAGGAGCGTGGCGTGAACTCAAACGATGCACCGTCCGTTGGAGCGCCGGTATCCGTGAAGGAGCGGCGTATGGAGTTGTCGGGCTGCGCCGTGGTCGACGGGGGTGTGCTGGTGGTGGAAGATGAGTTGATCGGCGCGGTCCTGCTGCTGGAGCACCTTCGCGCCACCCCGTTGGAACTTTCCACGGTAAAGTTGGAGCGGAAGAAGAAGGCCCGCGCGCCCTATGCGGATGCGTTCAAGCTCTTTCCCTTTCAGGATTTCGAAGACGTCGCGAGCGACGGAGCGACGAAGGTCTATTTTATCGGATCGCACCACGGGAAGGACGGGGAGCGGCGACCCGATCGGGAGTTTTTGTTTCATGGAGAGTGGGACGGCAAAGACAAGGAACTGAAGGTGGTGGGGGAGCAATATGGTCTGCTCGAAATGATTGCGCCCGTGCTCGGTGATCTGGGGTGCGGAATTGAATTGAGTGCGACGGAGATCAGTGATACGCTTAATATTGAGGGCCTCGCTCTTCATGCCGGGCAGCTCTTTATCGGGCTTCGTTCTCCCCTCACGCCCGCCGGTAACGCCATCCTGCTTTCGATGCCGGTGGCCGCAGCCATGGCGGGGGAAGGTCCGGTAGAACATGCGGCGCTCGATTTGAACGGCGGGGGTATCCGGGCGCTGGACTGGGATCCCGTTCGCGGACAGCTCCTCGTCGTGAGTGGCTCCGCAGGTGACGTTCCGGGGAATTCCGCCTCCGCCGCGTTGTGGGAATATGATCCCGCATCATCGACCTTGATGGGAATACTTGAGTTTCCATCGGAAATCGCGAAGAAGACCCCGGAAGGCATTTGCCGCCTTCCCGAGAGCGCCGGCGGGAAGCTGCTGGTGGTGCTGGACGGCGAAGGGAGTGAGGGAGGGGCGGAGTTTGTCGAGATTGACGGTTAGCGGGCTTGCGCGGAATCGTAAAGGTTGAAAAGACGCGTCCAACCCGTGCACCATGAAACGAAGTAAGTCGAACAATACCCCCCAACAACGTTTGATGAGGAATCTCAATTCATGCGAGTGAAACGTAGCTTCTGCAAGTCCCTGAGCGTTTTCGCCTGGGCAACTCTGTTTTTCGCGGGCGCTCTGGGCGCTCCGGGGCAGGCCGAGGAATGGGTTCAGTTCCGGGGGCCCAACAGCGCGGGCATCAGCACGGCCACGGGACTTCCCACCACTTGGGACAGTTCCCAGAACGTGGTTTGGAAAACCAAGCTCCCCGGACCGGGCGGTTCCAGCCCCATTATTGTTGGTGACAAGATTTTTGTCACCAGCTATACCGGCTATGCCGAGACTATCGAGAACCCAGGCGACATGAACAACCTCGTGCGCCACTTGATTTGCCTGGACCGAAGTTCGGGCAAGATCCTCTGGACCAAGGAATTCAAAGCGAAGATGCCGGAGTCGGAGTACGTGGGCGGCAACAATACCCGACACGGCTACGCCACCAGCACGCCCGTCAGCGACGGCAAGAGCCTCTTCGTGTTTTTCGGAATCTCCGGGTTCCATGCCTTCGACCTCGACGGCACCCCCCTTTGGGAAGCTGATCTGGGTTCGGGTACGGATGGCTGGGGTTCCGCAACCTCGCCAGTGCTCTACAAAGATACTGTAATCGTCAATGCCGGCGTGGAAAGCGAAAAGCTTGTGGCCCTGGACAAGGCCACGGGCAAGGTCGTCTGGAGTACGGGCGGCATGACCAAAACCTGGGCCTCGCCGGTACTCGTGGATGTGGGCGGTGCGACCGAACTGGTGCTCAGTCTTCCGGAGAAGCTGGCGGGCTACAATCCAGAAACGGGCGAAGAGCTCTGGTTCTGCAAGGGCGTGCCAGACTTCTACGTATGCCCCTCCATCGTTGCAGCCGACGGTGTCGTCTACGCCACGGGCGGTCGCAAGTCCGCCACCCTCGCGGTGCGCGCGGGCGGTCGGGGCGACGTGTCCGGCAGCCACGTCCTCTGGACGGTGGAAAAGGGCAACAACGTGACGTCCCCGGTGCTGCTGGACGGTTACCTCTACTGGCTGCACGAATCCCGTGGCATTGCCTATTGTGTGGATGCCAAGTCCGGGGCTATCGTCTACGAGGGCGAGTTGGATCCGAAGCCGGGCCTCCTCTACGCGTCCATCACCGCCGTTGACGGCAAGCTCTATGCCCCCTCTCAGACGGGAGGCACCTACGTGCTAGCGGCCAAACCCGAGTTTGAGCAACTCGCCGTCAACACGTTCGCCGACGATCCGTCCCGCGTAAATGCCACGATCGCCGTCTCGAACAATCAGTTTATTCTGCGCACCGATCAGGCCATTTACTGCATCGGGCAGTAAGTTCACCACACCGGTTGAATTCAGGAGGCGCCTCCAAGCGGGGCGCCTCCTTCATTTTGCGCGGTTCAGTTGGCGGGGCGACGGTTGAGCATGATGAGGACGGCGCCTACTACGCCCGTGGCAATCCATACCCAGGTGGGAACGCCGGCGTTGGCCAGGGCAACGGGGGCGATTCCGGTAAAAATGGACAGCGGCAGGAGGATTCCCGCGAGGAGCAGAAGCCAGCCAAGTAGTGTCATCATATTCGAATATTCTCCGGCGGTTGATGTGCGGGAGTGCACAGATTTCAGGGTAGAATTCCACGGCACGCGCCAGTATAGACAGCCGATCAGTGGGGTTCAACCCTTGGAATGCCAAGGGGTTTCGGGTACAATGGGGGCGTAGAATCGGGGTACGGATAGGCGGTCATGGAACCAAAAGCGCGCATTCGCGAGTTAGAAGGCAAGGTGGCCGAATTGACGGCCTTGGTGTCGCGCTATTCCGCGGAGGATGCCGCCCGTGCTCTGGAGCGCCACGGCGCCGAACACCACCTCGCCGATGATGTACTGCGCACCGTGGATCAGGTCTTGCTGGGGGAGCGCGACGAGGCTATCGAAAGCCATGTCGGCGCCGTATGGGTGAGTCGCCTCGCCGCAGTCGTCATTATGATGGCGCTAGCCATGGCCGCGCGAACCACCTTTGCCTACCAGGAAATCGAGGAGATCGGCAAAGCCCTCATCGGCTATGGGATCGCGGCCGTATTCATCGGCTACGGACTCTTCTTCGAGCGAAAACGAGACCTCTTTGCTCAGGCCGTTCTGGGCTGCGGCCTGGCCGTCCTCTACTTCACCACCTACGCCATTTTCTTTGTTCCGGAAATGCAATTGCTTGACGCGCCGCTCTGGGGGGTGCCCGTGGCGGTCGCCTGCCTCGCGGGCGTACTGATCATGGCCCACGTGCGCTCCAGCGAGACCGTCGCCGGTGTGGCGCTGTTTCTGGCGTACTACACCGTTTATGCGAGCTGCATCGTGGCGCCATCTCTGGCGAGCCACTACCATGCCGCCGCCACTTGTATCCTGCTGGCTTTGATCGCGCTCGTCTACCAGGAAAGCCACCGCTGGCTCATGTTCTCCTGGGCCGTGATGGCCGCAACCTACGTGACCTATGGCTATTGCTTTCAGCAGCAGCCCGTCGTCGTTCCTCTGGACGGGCGGACCTACTTCTGGGTGGCCACGGGCCTGTTGACGGCTTTTTTCCTGCTATTCGCCCTCACCTCCATCGCGGGTCGGCGACGGGGCGGCTATTACCGTCCCATGGCGGCGCCCCTGGCGGCGACGAACTTGGCCGCCTATTATGTTTACGCACACCAGTCGGTTCAGGCCTTCTATCCCGACCGTGTCTGGCTCTTTCAGGCCGGACTGGCCCTGGTGCTCTTTGTGGTGGCGCTGCTCGCCGAGACGCGGGGGCAACGGAGCAACCTCCTTTTTCAGGTTTATATCCTGGGCGGCGTCATAGTCACCAGTCTGGCGCTCCACGCCGCGCTTCCCCTGGCCTACTTTCTCATCGCGATGGCCTTGGAGTGCCTCGTGCTGACGCTCTTCTTTCAGCGTTCGGGCGTCATTGGATTTAAGGTCATTGAGCTGGCCCTTATGCTCGCCACAGGTGGCGCGGCCCTGGCCGCGGCGGGCCTCGTCTCGCCGGTACACCTCGGCGGGTGGCAGATGCCGGCGAATCGCTTCTGCGCCTGGGGTATTGGACTTCTCTTCGTGCTCAATGCCTGGCTTTATGAAAAGTTCACCACGCCGCGCGCGCCCGAACGACGCACACGAAGCGGTCACTGGTTTCTGGCGGATTCGCGCCTCGACTGGGACGGCTCCGCCATGGCCATGGCCCACGCCGCCTGCGGCGCTTTCGTCCTGTTGACGCTTACCATTATCGAGTTGAGCGAGACGCCGGAGCTGCCCTTTGTTCTTGGGGTCGAGGCGTTCGTGATCTGGATGCTCGGCTTGATCCTGTTGACGCCCCAGGTTTGCGTCGGAGCCGTGCTGCTGTTGGTGGCCGCCCATGCCTGCTACCACGTCTTTCTCTACCTGCCCCTGGAAAATTTTACCACCCAGCAGAATTACATCGCCTATACCGTCGCCCTCGGCGTGCTCACCTACCTGGGTGGCCATGGGTGGGAGCGCTATCTGCTTCGCTTCAGAAAAGAGGAAAGTGATCTGGAGCACCATCTGATTGTCGCAGTGCCCTTCCTGATCAGTACCACCCTCCTCGCCAATCTGCTGACTCGGGAACTCAATCCACTCCACGTGCCCGCGGCCCAGGGGGCTCTCGGTGTGGGCCTCGTGCTCCTGGGCAGCTTCAACCGCTACACGGGCGTGAAAGCTTCAGGCATCCTTGCCATGATGTTTGCCATACACAGTTTCTATACCGGCCTGAACCATCCCGTCAGCCCGCTGGACAAGGAGCCCCTCTTCCTCGTCTACTTCGCCCTCTTCCTCGCCACCTGCATGGGCGCGGAGCGACTTTTCGCCTTTCGCAAGATGCACGGGGCCGCCGGCACACGCATCGAGGATGCGCTGCGCACCCTCCTCGTGTGGATGGCCATGGTTCTGGGCCTTCTCGGCCTTTATCGGTGGAGTTCGGCGGAAAACCTCGTCTTCTACCTTCTGGCCTATGCGGTTATCGTTCTGGGACTCGGCGTGGTCTTCCGCGAGAGTCGCTATCGCTGGGGCGCACTGCTCCTCTTCGGCGTGGTCACCTATCGCGCCTTCACCCAGTTCCAGGATCTTCCCCCGGTTTATCAGGTTCTCGTCTTTGGCGTGCCGGGTGTCGTGCTGATTATCGTATCCTGGGCCTATTCCCGCCGCATCGCCCGATTCAGGAAGGCCGCCCGGGATAAGGCCGCCGCTCGCACATCCCATGGCTAGTGGCGAGGAAATCGCCCGCCGCATTTGTGCCCACTTGCGCGGGGCGGGCTTTCGTGCCCTCTTTGCCGGTGGCTGCGTTCGTGATCGACTGCGCGGGGAGCTCCCCAAGGACTTCGACATTGCCACGAACGCCCCCGCGTCGGAAGTGATCGCCCTCTTTCGCCACACCGTGGCCGTGGGTGCCGCCTTCGGTGTCGTAATCGTGGTGGAGGAGGGCCAGCACTTCGAAGTGGCTACCTTCCGCAAGGATGGCCCCTATCTCGATGGGCGCCGTCCGAGCAGCGTGGCTTTCGTCGATGAAATTGAAGACGCAAGGCGGCGCGATTTCACCATCAACGCGCTCTTCTTCGATCCGGAAACAGAAGAGATTCTGGACTACGTGGGCGGTCAGGAGGACCTGGCGCGGGGCGTGATTCGCTGCGTAGGTGAACCCGAGGAGCGCTTCCGGGAAGATCATCTGCGCCTCCTGCGCGCGGTGCGCTTTGCCGCTCGCTTCGGATTCGAGATTGACGAAAGGACGCGGGCCGCCATGGTCGCCCAAGCGGCCAGCATCCAGAAAACCAGCGCTGAACGGATTCGGGACGAACTCGAAAAGATGCTTTGCGGACCGAACCCTGGGCGGAGCCTTCGCCTGCTCGATGATACCGGCTTGCTGCGTGAGATTCTGCCGGAAGTCGTCGCGATGAAAGGGGTGGAACAACCCCCGGAGTTTCACCCGGAGGGCGACGTCTTCATCCACACCCTGCTGCTGCTTCAGCACAAGCCGGAGCCCTGCAGCGTGACCCTCGCCTTCGGCGCACTCCTTCACGATGTGGGCAAGCCGCCTACCCAGACCTTTGAGGATCGCATCCGCTTCAATGAACACGAGCGGGTCGGCGCGGAAATGGCCACGGCCATCTGCCGTCGCCTTCGCATGTCTAATTTCGAGACCGAGCGCATCACCTGGCTCGTGGCCCAGCACATGCGCCTTGCCAGCATCCCCCAGATGCGGGAAAGCCGGCGCAAGCGGTTCGTACGCGAGGAGGCCTTCGACGAACTCCTCGCCCTGTGCCGCCTCGATTGCCTGGCGAGCCACGGGCACCTTGAAACCATTGAATGGATCGAGGACTATCGCCAAAACCTGCCGGAAGAGGCGCTGCGCCCCGTGCCGCTGCTCACGGGGAAGGATCTTATCGCCATGGGCTACACGCCCGGTCCGCGCTTCAAGGAGGTGCTACAGGCCGTGGAGGACGCCCAGTTGGAGGGGACGATCACAACCACGGAAGAAGCGCGGGAATTGGCGCGGGGTATGCTGGCAGGGTAGAGGGCATGGGTTATGGTATGGATAAGCGGTACTACGTTTACATACTCGCGGGCAAGCGCAACGGGACTCTTTACACGGGCATGACCTCCGATATTCGCCAGCGCATGCGGCAGCACAAAGGGAAAGATTTCGAAGGCTTCACGTCGAAGTATGGCGTGGATAAGCTCGTGTGGTACGAGATGTATGACAATCCCCGCGATGCCATTGCGCGGGAAAAGCAGATAAAGAAATGGCGCCGGGTCTGGAAGCTGAAGGTTATCGAGGAACTGAACCCTGAATGGAAGGACCTGTCGGACGAAGAGGGGGTTTGACGGACTCGACCACAATGGTTAAGCGAAATTCACCCCAGCCGATCACGAGGTTCTGTCATTCCCACGAAAGTGGGAATCCAGTGCATTGACGCAGTGAACTTCGCGCGCCCTCTGGGTCCCCGCATTCGCGGGGAAGACAGTGTCCGGAAAGCCTGAATAATTGGGGTCCTTCGCACGTTCAAGCATTCCTTACGAACCTGTCATTCCCACGAAAGTGGGAATCCAGAGCAATGACGCAGTGAACTTCGCGCGCCCTCTGGATCCCCGCATTCGCGGGGAAGACAGTGTCCGGAAAGCCTGAATGATTTTGGGGCCCTTCGCACGTTCGAGCATTCCTTACGAGCCTGTCATTCCCACGAAAGTGGAATCCAGCGCATTGGCGAAGTGAACCTCGCTCGCCCCCTGGGTCCCCGCATTCGCGGGGAAGACAGGGTCCGGAAAGCCTGAATGATTTTGGGGCCCTTCGCACGTTCGAGCATTCCTTACGAGCCTGTCATTCCCACGAAAGTGGGAATCCAGTGCATTGGCGAAGTGAACCTCGCACGCCCCCTGGGTCCCCGTCCGCCACGGCGGACGGGGTAGACAGTGTCCTATCACTCTCGCGCAAGTAGGAAGTCGGCAAACGGAAGCGGTGAACCGCCCACGCCCTCAGTCCACCGCGCTGACCCTTTCCTCATCCCGACCGACAAAATAGCGCTTGGTATATGCGAAGAAACCCAGAAGCAGGCAACCCCACAACGGCGTGAGCCAGAGCACAATGGACTGCATGGTTCCTCCTTCGATGAGGGGCCGCATCGCTTCCAGTTGCTTCTCTGGCATGCCCATGGCCGTGTAGAGATCCATCAGATTACCTCGGGAAAAAGTCACAACGGCGGATGTGCCCCAGAAGGCCACCAGCGCCACAGTACCCCACCAGGCCAATGGATGGAGGCGGTAGCAACCGCGCGCGAGCACGGCACAACAAAGGGAGAAGGACAGGATGGCTACGGCACCGGGGATTCCCGTCAACACCGTACCAAAGAAGGGGGTCGCCCAGTGATAGCCCGCCATCGAGAGTATGAACAGGGAATAGCTGCCAAGCAGCACCGCCTGTATCAGCACGGGAAGGGGGCAGGCATCGGTCCAACTCGGCTCTGGATTGGCGTGCTCACAGGTCGCTTTCACATTCTTGCCATTGTATACCAGCAGCAGCGTCCCGGGAATCAAAATGTAGATTACGAAAGAGACCATGAACATGGTCACTGCCATGATATTCCCGGCGCCGGAGGGCATGTTGCCCTGACGCTCGATCTGCTCTGTCATGTCGCCCATGAAAAACAGCATGGTGATCGTTCCCAGTCCGCCACACACCAGACCAATCCAGGAAGTGGCCAAGGTCAGTGAACGGGCCCAGCGGCGCGCCTTGAAAGAACCGTAGCCCATGGTAAGGAACCAGGCCCCAATCAGGCCATAGATCAGACCGCCCATCACGATGGAGCCGACCTGCATGCCCTGTTGCGCAGCGGTTTCTTTCATCATCGTAATCGTGGCCAGTCCCCCGATGATGATGAGTGTGGCAATGAGTCCGGCAAGCAGGCCAAGACCGATTTGAATGACGCCAAAGGTTACCAGAAGCGTCGTGCGGTTCTGGAAGGGCGGCGCGGCAGGTGTTTCAGCGAATTCGCTCATGGCGGAACTCCCTCGTGGGTTGGGCGGCGTCGAGCGACCGTCGGCGGCTTCAAGCTCGGCCCCCGAGACAGCGCTGCCGCACCCCTTCACTGTAGACCTCCTGCGTGAAATCTGCAAGGAAATTCTGGTCGTCGACTCGCACTCACTCAACCGCAGACGGGAAGGCGAAGCACGAGCAGGGAAAAGGAAAGGACAGTGAACTATTGAAATTGCGCCAAGCTTTCCTTATCGTAAAGTTTCGACCAATGAAACCGCTACCATCGAGGGCAACCCCCATGCGCACACATACACTCCTTCTGACGGCGCTCCTGTTCGTCCACGCATTGGTTGCCCACGCCGCCACCGTGGATGAACTCATCGCGCTTGCCGGAAATGCGCCCTCAGACGCCGTGCGTTTGGCAATGTTGCAACAGCTTTCATCGCACCCCGATATTGCGGACTTGCAACGCGATGAGGCAAAAAGGTTCGCGGGCGAGATCGCACGTTACCTGGACCCGGGCAAGGATCGCATGTATTACTTCGATCAGTCCATCCTCGACCACGACGACTACGATTTCGGCGTCGCGCCCGATTCTCCACTCTATCCTTTGACCCACCTGTACCGCGCTCGAATGCTCGCGTGGGTAACACTGGAGTACGGCGGCTACTGGAAGGACCCGGAAGTGCGCCGCGCCCGGCTGGACAAGGTCCGTACAGTGTTTGAGCAGGCGCGCGACGCCTTCCCCGAGGAGCCTTTGGCGCGGATGTATCTCGGTGAAATTGCGTCGCCTCCATCGGCCTATCTTGTGCGGGTGGGCGCGCCCCTTTGGGCCGTGGCGCAGCGAGAGGGGTTGGAGCGACTTACGGACATTATTCACTGGTGGATCGATCACCGCCAGCGGGAAGACGGCCAGTACGGCGGCGGCTGGGGCGACGACTGTGAGATGTGGCGCTTCTGGCCCGCCATTCTCATGGGATTTGAAGATCCGAAAATCCAGGCGGCCCAGGAAAAGCTCTCCAGCGCACTGCTGGCTCAGGAACATATGCGCGGCGGCTACACCCGCAACGTGCACGACGTGGAGCACACTTCGGAGGACAGCTCCGACGTTCTCACGCCCATGCTGCATCTGGCGCCCGACAGTGCCGAGTGGGCGCGCCGTTCCATGCGCCTGGTGGAGCTGAGCGAGTCCCGTTGGATGGGCCGCAACGCGCGGGGCCTGCTTCAGTACAAGAGCACCTATTTCTCCGTCGATTCAGTGGACGAGAGTGCGAAGCGCGCCTGCGACACGGTCTATCACCCGCGCGTGCTCCAGCCAGTTTCGCTTCTCTGGCAACGCTCCAAGGACCCGGCACTCACCCGTCTCTTCAGCGATTGGATGGACACTTGGGTGGACGCCGCGGCCCGCGAAGAGCGCGGCAAACCCGCAGGCGTAATTCCCAGCGCGATCCACTGGCCCGATGGGGCGGTGGGTGGTGTGGGGGAGCATTGGTGGGATCCGGAGAATCATGACAGGGACCCGCTCTACGTTTTTCCCAGCGCCATGAGCCAGATGACGCATCTGCTGCTGCTAACTTGGCACATCACGGGGGATGAGAAATACCTCGCGCCCATCCGCAGCATGGCGGCGATCCGTTACGCGTGGGAGCAGAACCCGGTCGATAATCCCGAACCCGGATCGGCGCTCTGGTGCGGGATGAAGATGGGGGAGCAGTCGAGCGTGCTGTCGAAATACCGCATGCTTTCCGGCAGCACGGAATTCGACGCCTTGCTCGGAAAAGACGCGCCCTACGCCGAGTTTCTTTTTCGCGGCGAAGAGGGCGCGCTGCTGGAAGCGCTCCAGCGCAATGCAACGGCGCTGGGCATCAATTTTCCGGGCTATACCAGCGAAGTCCGCTACACGGATCGTGTGCTTCGCTTTCCTTCGCTCTTCGGCGAGAATGGCATGTATCCCGATGCCGTCGCGGGCATAGAAGAGCCCGATCCCTCGCTGCTCTACGCGACGGTTACCGGCGACCCCGGCATGTCCTATTACTTTCCGCTGAATGCGGCCCGCTGGCTCACTTCGCCCCGAAACATCGCCGCGCTAGTCACGGAATCCGGGCCGGATCGATTTTGTGCCAGACTCTATCACTTCGGTGGCGAGTCGAGGGCGATGGGCGCGGAATTCTATCTCCTGAAGCCAGGGGAATATACGTTGTCGATAGCTGGAAAATCAGAGCGATTTACCGTGACCGGTCCGCGAAAGGTGGTGCAGTTTACCGTGCCGCCCTGGGAGGAAGTAGAGCTACGGGTAGAGCATGAGAAATCGTAAAGCTCATCGCGGTGGGACGGATACGCGCGTTGGCGGTTACACTGCAACTTGAAGATACCTCAATGACGCAATGTGCCCGTCGTTCAAAGCAGTGTCGAGCACGAGTCCGTCCCTACGCCAGCAAATCCGTCACTACCTTCCCGGCCACATCGGTCAGACGGAAATCGCGGCCCTGGAAGCGGTAGGTTAGTTTCTCGTGGTTCATCCCCAGGCAATGGAGCACCGTGGCCTGGAAGTCGTGGGCGTGAACTGGTTTGTCTATGACGTTGTAGCCGAAGTCGTCCGTCGCGCCATAGACAATGCCGGGCTTGATGCCGCCGCCCGCCATCCAGAGCGTGAAGGCGCGCGGGTTGTGGTCCCGGCCCATGCTTTCCTTCGTCACCTCGCCCTGCACCATGGGGGTTCGGCCGAACTCGCCGCCCCAGATCACCAGCGTTTCATCGAGCAGTCCGCGGCGCTTCAAATCCTTCACCAGCGCCGCCGCGCCCTGGTCTACCTCGCGTGTGATCACGGGCAGGTCCTCGATCAGATTCTGCTTGCCCCGCCCGCCGTGATGGTCCCAGCCCGTGTGGAACAACTGCACGAAGCGCACACCGCGCTCCACCAGCCGCCGCGCGAGCAGGGCGTTGTTGGAGAAGGCCGTCTTGCCCGGCTCCACGCCATACATCTCCCGGACCGACTCGGGCTCGCTGGCAATATCCATCAGTTCGGGCACACTGGTCTGCATGCGGTAAGCAAGTTCGAAGGCCTCGATGCGGGTGACGATTTCCGGATCGCCCACGCTCTCGTATTGCCACCGGTTCATCTGGTTGATGGCGTCGACCGTCGAGCGGCGCCGCGCGGCATCCAGCCCGCCGGGATTGTTCACAAAGAGGACCGGGTCGCCCTGGCTTCGGAACTGTACGCCCTGGTGCGTGGAGGGCAGGAATCCATTGCCCCAGTAGCGGGATTGCAGCGGCTGAGTACCGCCGCCGGAGGTGAGGACGACGAAGGCCGGTAGGTCGGAATTCTCGCTGCCCAGGCCGTAACTCGCCCAGGCGCCCATGCAGGGGCGACCCGACAGGGGGGAACCGCTGTTCATAAACGTGACGGCCGGGTCGTGGTTGAACTGGTCCGTGTGCATCGACTGGACCACGGCGATCTCGTCCGAAATACTCGCGATATGGGGGAGGAGTTCGCTGAACCACGCGCCGCTCTGCCCGTGCTGGGCAAATTTCCACCGCGTGCCGCCCAGGTTGGGAACACCCTTGAGGAAGGCGAATCGCTGTTGCTGCATCAGCGATTCCGGCACCGGCTCGCCGTCGTGCGCCGTGAGATAGGGCTTGTAGTCGTAAAGGTCCAGATGGCTCGGGCCTTCCGACATGAACATGTAGATCACATGCTTCGCCCGGGGCGCATAGTGGGAGAGACGATCGGGAATCTCCGCTTCGCTCTTCACCCCGAGCAGCGAAGCAAGCGCCGCCACACCCACACCGGTGGCGGAGCGATTGAAAAATTGCCGGCGGGTAATGGCTTTGCTTTGGGCTTCTTCGAGGTTCATGTCTGACCCTTGGTGTATACCTATTTCTTCTTGTCGTCCTTAGTCACTTGGAAGCCGATGGGGCGCTTTTCGATCTTTGGGGGTGCCATAAGTTGGCGGAGAGTATCGAACACCAACTTAAACTGTTTGTCGTACCGGCCCTCCACTTCCGAGAGCTTTCGCGCAAGCTCCTCGTGGGTTGCAAGCATTTGGCGCATGCGAACGAAGGTTCGCATGATTTCTATGTTGACCTGGACGGCCCGCTTGCTGTTGAGGACGCTTGCGAGCATGGCGACGCCTTGCTCGGTGAAAGCCCTCGGCAGATAGCGCCGACCGCCCCAACTTGAGGTCACAATCTGTGACCTCAAAACTTCAAATTCCTCCTTGGATACCCGAAACATGAAATCTTCAGGGAAACGGTCCATATTGCGAGATACGGCCTGATTCAAGACTTTTGTTTCCACTTGGTAGAGTCTGGCGAGATCCTCGTCCAGCATAACTTTTTCGCCGCGAATGAGGAAAATTGACCCCTCAATTCGCTCGACGGGCACAACCGATTTCTCTGTTTTTCTACTGGACATGTTCCGAGTATCTCAAGACTGGCAATCTACGTCAAGCCAAATGCGGATATGAGCAGCGTCCGCCTTCTCAGAATCGTAGGCATTTTGGAGGCGTAACCAATGGTCCGCACTGGACCAGCCGACTTTCTCCAGCCGGATTGCCATTTCGGGAGCGATTGCGGAATGCCCATTGAGTACGCGCGAGAGCGTATGCCGCGCCACACCCAGAAGTTTTGCGGCTTCGGTTATATTCAGACCGAGAGCGTCCAGACAGGCGTCTCTTATCGAACGTCCCGGGTGGGGCGGTCTTTTCATTGGCATCGCAATTCACCTCCATTTGCCTATCCCTTCGTAACCGTTTCATCCAGATTCAGCAACACGTTCGCAATCGTCGTCCAGGCTGCCAGCGCCGCCGGTTCCAGATCCGCCGCGACGGGTACGCGGCCCTGAGCGATCAGCGCCTGGGCCGCAGCCCCATCGGCACTGAAGGCCGCGTATTGTTCGTGGTAGAAGCCCGTGAAAAAGGCCCGCTCTTCATCGCGCGGCGGGCGCGTCAGGCACTGTCGCAGAGCAAAGGTGATCCGCGCATCGAGGTCGGCCCCGCCCTCCCGCAGGATACGCTGGCCAAAGACCCGGGCCGCTTCCACAAATTGCGGGTCATTCATGGTGGTCAGCGCCTGGAGCGGCGTGTTGGTGCGGGGGCGCTCCGCTGTGCAGTACTCGAAGCCCGGCGCATCAAAAGCCTGGAAGGTGGGGTAGGGCACGGAACGCCGCCGGAAGGTGTACAACCCGCGCCGATACAAATCTGGCCCCGTCGTCTCGGGCCACACGCCCGCGCCATAGCCAGTCAGCGCCTTTTCTTCCCAGAGGCCCGGCGGCTGATAGGGGTAGACGCTGGGGCCGCCAATCGTCGGATTAAACAAGCCGCTCACCAGCAGGGCGTTATCGCGGATGGCCTCGGCCGCCAGGCGGAACCGGGGGCCGCGGGCCAGCAGCACATTGTTTGGATCGGCCATATACGCATCATTGCCCACATTCACCGTCTGCTGGTACGTCGCCGAAGACATGATCATGCGGAGCAGTCCCTTCACGTCCCAGCCGCTCTCCACAAAGGTCACCGCCAGGTAATCCAGCAATTCCGGGTGGGAGGGCAGGCTGCCCCGTGTGCCGAAATCCTCCGACGTATCTACCAGGCCCCGTCCGAAAAGCTGCTGCCAGATTCGGTTGACCGTCACCCGGGCCGTCAGGGGATTCTTCGGGTCCACCAGCCAGCGCGCCAGATCGAGCCGGTTTGGCGTACGTCCTTCGATGCCCTCCAGCGGGGGCCAACTCGCCGGGGTGTTTGCGGTTACCGGGTTGCCGGGCTGGAGAAAATTCCCGCGAATGTGGACCTTCGCCTCACGGGGTGTTGCCATTTCCTCCATCACCAGCACCTGCACGATTCTCTTTTTCTTCTCGGCGTACTCTTTGCGCAGGGACGCTAGGCGGATTTGCTCCGGCGCGCTGTTCTCGTTCGCCGGCGTAGTTTCGGCGGGCGGGGGAAACTTCGCCTCAAGATCCTTGATCACCGAGGCCAGGCCATCCAGCTCCGCCTGAAGGGAAGGCTCCGGGGGCAGCTCCATCAAGGGTGCCCGGGTCTGGTTGGTGCCACCGCCCAGTTCGGGCACGTTGTTGAAGAAGGAATAGAGCTGGTAGAACTCTTTCTGCGTGAAGGGGTCGTACTTGTGGTCGTGACACTCCGCGCAGCCCATGGTGGTGCCCATCCACGTCGTCATCGTCGTGTTCACCCGATCCACCACCGCCTTCGTGCGGAACTCCTCCTGATCGATGCCGCCCTCTTCGTTAAACATCGTGTTGCGGTGAAAGCCCGTGGCCACCTTCTGCTCAAACGTCGCATCGGGGAGCAGATCCCCCGCGAGCTGCTCGATGGTGAACTGATCAAAGGGCATGTTCTGGTTGAAGGCCCGAATCACCCATTCGCGGTAGGGCCACATCGCCCGGGGCGCGTCCACGTGGTAGCCCGCACTGTCGGAGAAGCGCGCCAAATCCAGCCAGAAGCGCGCACGATGCTCGCCATAGTGGGGGTTGGCAAAGAGTCGATCCAGCACCCACTCCAGGGCGTCGGGCCGCGTATCCGCCGCGAAGGTGTCGGCCTCGGTAACGGTGGGGGGTAACCCCGTGATGTCGAAGCTCAGCCGGCGCATCAGGGCATGCCGATTGGCCGGAGGCGCCGGGGTTAGCCCCGCCGACTCCATCCGCGCCAGCACAAAGCGATCAATATCATTCTTCGGCCAGGCCGCGTCCTTCACGGCGGGCACCTCAGGCTCCACCGGGGCGATATAAGCCCAGTGCGGCTCAAAGGGCGCCCCCTGCGCAATCCAAGTCCGCAGCGTCTCCACTTCCGACGCAACCAGACCCTCGCCCTCGGGAGGCATGCGTTCATCGGCATCGGTCGATGCCACGCGCTGCAGCAGGGTGCTCGCATCTGGATTTCCCGGTATCAGGGCCTGATGCCTACTTTCCAGCGCGACCGTGGCCCCCTCCAGATTGTCCAGCCTCAACCCCGCCTTGCGCACCGCGCCGTCCTGCCCGTGGCACTTGAAGCAATGCTCCGCAAAGATGGGGCGGATGTCGCGATTGAAGGAAAGGGGAGGCTGGGATTCCTGACCAGAAGTGTGACTTGAAAAAGTTAATACCGTGGAGACGATAGCGGCCACGGACCACGTCCTTATTCCTGGCATTTTTTCGGTCATCACTGCTCACTCCGCCGGTGGTGTCAATACTTCAGTGTAGATCAGTTCTTCGCGCTGCGCAATCAGACCGAAGCGACTCCGCGCCTCACCATTCCCCCTGATTGCCAAACTCTTCCTTCACCGCTGCGCCAAAGGCCGTCGAGGCCGCCCGGATATCGGCCAGTATTTCTTCCATCGACTTGCCAAGCGAACCCGCGCCTGCCGGGATGACCGTCTTGCACTCGTTCGAGTCCATGAAGCGCGCGGCGCGGAGCAGATGCTTTTCGTCTTCCTCGGGGATGGCCATGAAGCCGTGCTTGTCCGCGTGAATGAGCTGGCCGGGCTGTACCTTGCGCCCGAAGACTTCTACCTCGCAATTCCAGCGCACGGGCCAACTATGGGCATGGCCCACGCAGAGGCGGCGTGCCAGGGCCTTGAAGCCCGCGTTGGTCATTTCGTTCACATCGCGGATCGCGCCATCGGTGATGGTGCCCACACAGCCGAGGGCCTTGTGGAAGTTCGCGTTGACCTCGCCCCAGAAGGACCCGATGACTCTGGGCTTGTCCAGGTCCTGGACGATCACGATTTTTGGGCCGGGGATGGACGCCACATAGCGGAGGTAGTCAGCGGGATTAGTCGGGCCATCGGTCTTGTGGGTCTTGACGCTGGGCTCGGCCACGACCGTAACCGCATAGCCCACCATCACGCCCATCTGGGGCATGAAATCTCGGGATTCCTCGATATTGAAGCTGTCGGCCGCTGGATCGTGCTTCGTGATCTGTTCCCAGCCGTTGTAAATGGTGGGGGTGTTCCATCGCTTCAATTCGAGCAAATCCGCGTGACTCAGCGTGCGGGCGCGAGACGAGCTATCCATGGGGTCTCCACCGGGGTAAAGTGAAAAACGAGCTTTAAGAGAATTGCGTGACCTTAGCAGGACGATCGCGGGGAGTCAACTTCACGATCAAGGCAATGGCATTTACAGCGCATTGGAACTGCGACAAAGCGGTCGAAAGTATGGAGAGGGGGCGTTCCTGCCCCCTTTTTGTTTAATCGCTCTTT
>JBHEKR010000205.1:0-2688 GCA_041859365.1 Candidatus Hydrogenedentales bacterium | reverse complement strand
CGGCCCACGATGGCGTCCACGTGGTGCGCCGCGCCGGGGCGATCGGCCCAGTTCTTCAGGTTGACGAACATCACAGCGCCATTGGTATTGGGCACGAAGCCGGCCAGGAAGTCCACGCCGGCAAGGCCCACGACGTGCTCCACTTCCGGCTGCTCGAGGATGAACTGCTCCACTTCCTCCACGACCTTCCGGGTGCGGTTGAGCGCGCTGCCCTGGGGCAGTTGCACCGCCACGATGAAGTAGCCCTGATCTTCCTGGGGCACGAAGCCACCGGGCACCGCGCCGAAGAGGGCATACGTCGCGTAGAGGAGTGCGGCAAAGATCGCCACGGTGATGTAGCCAAAGCGAATGGCCTTGCGCACCGTGGCCACGTAGGCCTTATTGCCCTTGTCGAAGAACCAGTCAAAGAGGCGGAAAGGCGCCCACTTCTGGTGGTTGGCCCGCAGCATGATGCGGCAGAGGGCCGGGCTGAGGGTGAGGGCCACGATGCCGGAGATGGCCACCGAAACCGATATGGTAATGGCGAACTGCTGGTACATCACGCCGGTCAAGCCGCTCAGGAAAGCCACGGGCAGGTACACCGCGAGGAGCACGAGCACACTGGCGATGACCGGGCCGATGATCTGCTGAGTCGCCTTGATGGCCGCGTCGCGCCGGTTCAACTTGCCTTCGTGGAGCACGCGCTCGACATTTTCCACCACCAGGATGGCGTCGTCCACCACGATACCGATGGCGAGCACGAGGCCGAAGAGGGTGAGGGTGTTGATGGAAAAGCCGAGGGCAAGCATGCCCATGAAGGTGCCGATAATCGACACCGGGACCGCGATCAGCGGTATGATCGTGGCGCGCCAGCTTCCGAGGAAGATGAACACCACGAGTACCACCAGGATACCCGCCTCAAGGAGGGTCTTCACCACTTCGTCCACCGACGCATCAATAAATCGCGTCGTGTCGAAGGGAATCTCGTAGGAGAGTCCGTCGGGGAAGGCCGTCTTCAGGCGTTCCATCTCTTCCTTTACGCCGATGAAGGTCGACAGGGCGTTGGAGCCGGGCTGGAGGAAGATAAGGATGGGCACGGTGGGTTTGCCGTTGTAGCGCCCGAAAGAGTCGTAGCTCAGCGACGCGAGCTCGACCCGGGCGACATCGCGCAGATACAGAATCGAGCCATCGGGCTCGGCGCGAAGGATAATCTCCTCGTAGTCTTCCGGCTCCGAGAGGCGCCCTTCGGTAATCACGGGGATGGTGAACGCAACCTCGCCGTTGCTCGGTTCGGCGCCGATGCGGCCCGCGGCGAAGAGGGCGTTCTGCTCGCGGATGGCATTGGCCACGTCGCTGATGGTCAGACCCTTGGCCGCCAGGCGGTCCGGGTTGAGCCAGACGCGCATGGAGTAGTCCTTGCCGCCGAAGACCTGCACTTCGCCCACGCCCGGCACGCGCTTGAGGGCGTCGAGCATGTAGATGGTGGCGTAATTGCTGAGATAGAGGTCGTCGAAATTGCTGTTTTCGGTGCTGAGGGAAATCACGCCGAGGATGTTGTTGGCGCTCTTGTTTACCGAGATGCCCTGGCGGGTCACTTCGGCGGGCAGGCGCGGCTCGGCGCGTTTCAACCGGTTCTGCACTTCTACCGCCGCGATATCGAGATCCGCGCCGATGGCAAAGGTGCAGGTGATGGTCAGTGAACCATTGTTTGAGGCGGTGGACTGGTAGTAGAGCAGGTTCTCGATACCGCTGAGTTCCTGTTCAATGGGGATAGCAATGGAGTCCGCCACGGTCTCGGCGTCGGCACCGGGATAAGTCGCCTGCACCACCACCGTGGGTGGCGTGATCTCCGGAGACTGCTCAATGGGCAGGAAGTAGATGGACACCGCGCCGCACAGGGTAATCACAATGGAGATTACCGAGGCGAAAACGGGGCGGTCGATGAAAAATTTAGCCAGCATGGGGTTATTCCTGCACCGGAGCCGGAGCCCCATCGGTCGGGGCGGTCACGGCGGCGGCATCGCCCGCAGGCTTCGGCGCCACCACCACACCGGGCTGGACCTTGAGAATCCCGTCCACGATGACCTTCTCGCCCACCGAGAGTCCCGATTCGATGATCCACTCGGAGCCGGTCCACTGGCCGGGCTGAATGATGCGCAATTCGGCCTTGTCCCCTTCGCCAATCACGTACACAAAGGAACCCTGGGGCGATTCGCTGACCGCGCGCTGGGGCACGGTTATCGAGTCCGGCCGCACGTAGCCCCGCATGTGGGCACGGACGAACTGGCCGGGCTTGAGGGCGTTGTCCTTGTTTTCAAAGGTCGCCCGCAGATCCACCGATCCCGTCCCGGTATCGATGGCCGTATCTTCAAAGTCGATCACGCCCTGGAGCGCGTACTGGGAACCGTCCAAGAGCGTTATCTCCAGGTAGGGTTTGTCGCTGCCGTTCAGCACGTAACCCCCATCGGCGGACAGCTTGCGCCAGCTCAGGTACTCGGATTCCGTCATGGTATAGCTGACGTACATCGGGTCCACCTGGCGCATGACGGTCAGCAGGCCGTTGGTGCTTTCGTCAACCAGACTGCCTATTTCCTTCTGGGCCTTGCCCACGAAGCCCGTGAGGGGGGCCTTCACATTGGTGTAGCCCAACTCGAGCTCCGCCTTGGCCAGCTCGGCTTTCGAGAGATTCAAGGCGGCCGCGGCGTCGCT
>JBHEKR010000113.1:0-6540 GCA_041859365.1 Candidatus Hydrogenedentales bacterium | reverse complement strand
GCTGTTGGAACCACCCAATCGAATATCTTCGATATCAAGCGAGAGTTCTGGATTGGGGCGCAGACCCGCCTGAATCTCCCTTGCTTCGGCGGATCGGATATCCCAGGAGTACACCTTCAAGTCAGGATGTTGTTCAAGAGCGAGAGCCAAGGTATCCGCCAGGGACAATTGGCCGGTTGGATTATGGAAAACCGTCAACTCTTGTTCTGGCACCGCTTCTAAGGCAAAGCACACATAGACCGGGGCTGCCAAACAGGCAAGGTAAGCCAAAAGATGGGATGAAAGCTTTGACATGCTAGCGCCCCCCGCTAGACTTGGAAGCCGTTCGATTGAAGTGATTGCGGCCAAGGTGAGGGTACTTAGTAAAGGGCGGGCCGTTCTTATCAACCCGAAAAACATGATTGTTGCTTGCATAGGATGGCGATGTATGGGCACAACCCGGCACAAGCATATTTACCGCCAGGAATAGTGTAACTACAAACAATAGGCTTGTATATCGATCCGATGATTTCGACATGATGCAACTCTCCGTCGTGGTGCAAAACACAGTGGGAACGTCGCGGCCAGGATTTTGAAGTGACTAGATGCACTTCTCCTGTATGTTCCGCGATAGACGGGAGGCTGAATCAGATACGGATCACGGTGGTGCGGAGTGATCTCAGCGCCAATCGAGAAGGGGATACTTCAGCGGGGACAACGGTGGGACATAGGGATTCGCACGCTGAAGTGGCGATTGGCAGTATAATCGCAAGAATAGGTTGGGACGCAAAATGCGGCGCGGTTACACGCACCGACTGCGAAAAAGTGAATGAGTTGGAAACTAGCGGAATGTCGATACAACTACCGCAATGACTACCACCTTCCTCGGGTGACGCCAGTTGCGCAGATTTTAAAGAAGGAGAAGTTGGGAGCTTCGTTGGCTGAGCGCAACAGTTTCGGATAGCAGCTTCTAATTGTCGATGCCCATCCTCCCCGACACACAAGACACGACTACTTTGGAAAAGAAGACCAAATACACAGCAAAAAACCACCACTCCAAAAGAGAGGTTTCGAACTGTTGCCATGAACTGTGCTGCCGGGCTTCTCATAGTATCTCAGTGTAGACTCACGGTCGCCAAGTTGTCAACAGGACCTTCCCCAAAATTTTCCCGTTTTATTCGCACCAGTCCAGCGCGAGTTCGAGTTGGGCATCTCCAGGGGACCTTGCAGCCCTCTCCGGTTTTCCGGGGTGCCTGCTGAATAGGGCGCGGAGGCGGTTGTAGCAAACCATGAGGCGCTCGCCGGGATATAAATCGCTTTGTATCTCGGCGAGGTTGCACGCGTCGAAGAGGCTCATTTGAACTTCGCCCTGCTTTGCCAGCGCCTGAATGCCCTCCGGGCGCAAGGCCGATATCCAACCAAGGCCAGGATAGGTTTTGAGCATGTCAATTTGCGCCTGCGTCAGCATGCCCCGGTCCCCACGAGCACCACACGGTCGAGGCCAAAGCGTTCACGCAGCGGGCACACCTGCCAGCTGGCCGTCCGGGGCTACTATAGACGACGACTGGGACGCTTTGTCGCAAGGTCCACATTTACCGCCTGTTCCAACGGAAAACCCCTAACAGAATAGCGAAGGGCTGGAGAGAGCATCGTCCCTTCGCGCCGTTGCTTGTGAGCGCGCTATTCGCCGATCCCGGAGCGGCGTGCCATGCAAATCGGGTCCCCCTGGATCGCTTCAATATCGTCCGCGAGACTCTGCCAATCGGCAAGGGGAATATTTGTGAAAGCGTCCACCACCTCTGGGTCGAAGTGCGAGCCGGCGTCGCTTCGAATCATCGCTGCGGCCTCCGATACTGCTAGCGCATCATGGTAGGGGCGGTCGGACGTAAGCGCGTCAAAAACATCGGCGACCGCAAATATTCGGGCACCAATAGGAATTTCCTCTCCTTTGAGTCCCTGGGGATAACCACTACCGTCATACTTCTCGTGGTGGCACTGGACGATAGTCGCCGGGCCGTCCGTATGGGGGACATTCTTTAGTATACGCGCGCCAATCTCCGGATGGCCCTGCATTATCTGACGTTCCGTCGGCGTCAGCGCTCCTTTTTTGAGCAGTATGCTGTCCGGCACCCCGATTTTTCCTATATCGTGAAGGAGCGCGCCGCGTGTGAGTTCTCCCAGGGCATCTCCCTTCATACCCATTTCCGTGGCAATGTGCTCGGCAAACGCTCGAACGCGTAATGAATGGAGCTGTGTGTCGTGCTCGCGAGCATCCAGTGCCATAACGAGGGACACCAAGGCCCCTTCGTGGGTTTGTGCGAGGCTCCGGAGGGCAGACTTCTCCTTATCTACAAGCCACCCGGCGAGAATCGCAGTGCTCCAGATCGTCACGAATTCACCAAGCTGTTCTACAAATTCAGGGCTTTGGCTTCCCCACTGAATCAACACGTGTGGAAGGTAGGTGAGACTTACAGCGAGTGCCGCTAACAGCGCGCCTCGAAGGTTATACCAAACCGCCGCAAGGAGTAATGGCAGCAGAAACATCTTCCGCAATAGCACGTGGAAGCCGAGAAGCCAATGCGGCGCCACAGGAGTCGACCAGTGACCCAATGCAATCAAAGCGATTACGAGTACAATAACGGCCAATCTTATCTGTTCCTTGTGAACGTCCGAGAACGCCCATTTTCGAATCATCGTCCGATCTCCTTTGTGCCTATATCCACACCACGGATTGCAACCAAGTCTTTCGGCCGCGCAACCGCTAAAGCCTGCGACTGACGTAGAGTTAGCCGTTGTGATGTAGAGAATGGAGGATAGGTTTAGCCTGTTTGTCAAGACCCACTGATTCCACGTTTTGCGCCGCATTATGGGGTGACTCGCCCAATGGGCCACACCTGAAGCACGGTGCTTGTCCTTTTCTCAAAGGCCTGGTGTGTAATTGAGCACCGCGCCGGTATCGCCACGGCGTAAGGTCTCTGGAGACCGTGTTTTCGGTCGCTAGGCGGGCGTCCTCTCTCATGGTGGTTTGGGATTTTGTCGTGACACAACCCGTACCGGCAAAAAGCAGTATGGACGCTACTATGGTTGCCAATGTATTACGGAGTACTCTATTATTTGCGCGTAGCATGGAGACTTCTTCCTGTGTCTACAGTAGTAACGCTACTGTGCGTTCGCGAACGAACAGCGTACGCGGGAGGAGGCAACGATAAATATCAAGCATATTGGGCCAGCGGTGCGGACCTCGTCGTGAGTTCGCAAGTCGTAACTCCTACAGCCGTGCCGTAGAGCCAGATCAGAATCAAAAATATAAAAGTGGATTCTTGTCGTCTCTTCTATGGTTCACTAAATGAATCGCTTCCATCCTGGTCACAACACGCCGTTGCGGTCAAGTCCTCGCTTATCGAATTGTCTTCAACGGGAGTGATCAGGCGTGCGGCCACGGGCCCGCACCAGCGCCAGAAGAACGCCGGGGTGTACACGATATCCAGTATCGTGGAGGTGATTAGCCCGGACAACATGACAACCGCCATTGGCTGAAGAATCTCCCTGCCCGGTTGGCCGACGGATATCGCCAACGGAATCAATCCAAGGACGGCGCAAGTCGTTGTCATGAGCACGGGTACAAGTCTTTCAAGCGAGCCTCTTACAATCATCTCTTTTGAGAAACTCTCATCTTCGTACTTCATCAAGTGAATGTAATGGTTTATCATCATGATGCCGTTGCGCAGAGAAATGCCCGTAAGGGTAATGAAGCCCATGAGGCTGGCGATGCTGAAGACCTTGGTCGTAAACCAGACGACGGCTACCGCGCCAATCAACGCGAGGGGTACGTTCATCAAGATGCACAACACGACACGATGCACTCGAAAGTGGTTGTACAGGATGAGGTACATGAGCCCCAGTGACACCAGCGAGAGCAGCCCGATGATCCGTGTGGCCTGCTGCTGGGCCTCGAACTGCCCGCCATAGGTCACAAAATAGCCCTGGGGCAAGGATACATCCGTATTCACCGCGCGCTGTATGTCGCCGATTGCACTTCCCAGATCGCGTCCCGCGATATTACACTGAATGACGATACGGCGGCGGGCGTTTTCGCGCAGAACTTGATTCGGCCCTTCCCCGACTACTATATCCGCGATCGTGCGGAGGGGAATCTTCGCGCCACCGGGGGTATCGAGAAGAATATTTCCGATGTTTGCTTCGTCTTCCCGGTACTCGTCAGGAAGCTTGACGACGACATCGTAGCGCCGTTCGTTGTCGAGGACTTCGGTGACCTTGGCGCCATACAACGCGGTCTCCAGGATCCGGGCAATTTCCCCAACCTGCACGCCGTATTTTTTTGCTGCCTCCCGGTGTAATTCAATCCGCAATTGCGGAACGAGTACCTGCTTCTCAACCGAAAGATCGACAACGCCCGGCACCTTGGACATTGTGGCGCGTATTTCCTCGGCCTTGGCCCTCAATACATCGAGATCATCGCCGAATAACTTCACGGCAACCTGTGCGTTTACACCTGAAAGGAGGTGATCCAGTCGGTGGGAAATCGGTTGCCCGACATTGGCCACCATTCCCGGGAAGCGGGATATGCGCTCTCGGACCTCGGCGAATACCACGGGCTGCGGGCGTCCGCCCGGTTTGAAGGAGACGTCAATCTCGGAGTAATGGACGCCCTCGGCATGTTCGTCGAGTTCGGCGCGGCCTGTGCGGCGGGAAACGTGAGAGACTTCGGGAATTTCCAACAGTGCCTTCTCGGCCAAGGTCCCAATCCGGTCGCTTTCCGAAAGCGATGTGCCTGGCGCTGCGAGCAGGTTCGCGGTTATGGTGCCCTCGTTGAATGGGGGTAGGAACTCACGACCAAGGTGGGTGACTGCATAGGCCGAAATGGCTGCCATCAGGTAGAAAACGCCCATGACGAGACTTGGATGGCGCAGCGAGAAATTCAGTTGCCGACGATCCAGGGACTTGAGTGATCGAACGACGGTAGAGTCCCCATGCTCTCCGCCCTCCAATTTCTTCCCCTTAGCCTCCAGCCGGTCGCGCAGCTTGCTAAAGTATGGTATGAGGAGAACGGCGGCGAGCGCGGGCGTTACGGTGAGCGAAACCCCAAGCGACGCGAGCACCGAAACGATGTACGCGATCCCCATGGGGGCGAAAATCTTTCCCTCTATTCCGCTCAATTGGAACAACGGTATGAAGACAATCACCATAAGAACTGTGGCGTAAATCAGCGTTGAACGCACTTCGTTGGATGCGTGGTAGATTACGGAAAGGGGATTTTTCCGTTTCTCAAGGGGCAGCGCCGCGTTGATCTTCAGCCGTCGAAACACGTTCTCGATATCGATGATCGAATCGTCTACCAGCTCTCCGATTGCGATGGCGAGCCCGCCGAGAGTCATCGTGTTTATGCTAAGGCCCGCAAACTTGAATACCAGTCCTGTGACAATAAAAGAAAGCGGAATAGCGACTAACGAGATAAATGTTGTCCGGGCATTCATGAGAAATAATATGAGCACGATTGAAACTAGGATAGCCGCGTCTCTGATTCCCTCTTCCACGTTGCGTATGCTGCTTTCGATAAAGTGCTGCTGGCGGAAGAGGTTGTCACTCAATTCCACGCCCGGCGGCAGCGTTCCGCGCACCTCCTCCAGCGCGGCAAGAACCGACTCCGTAAGCTTGGTGGTATCTTGACCTGGCTGTTTTTGTACCATCACAATTACGCCGGGCAAGCCATTGATTGAGGCATTCCCCCGCATAACCTGGATCCCCTCCATAATCGTGGCGACATTCCCAATGAGGATGGGCGTTCCGTCCTTAGTCGTGATCACGGCGTCTGCGAATTCGGATATATTCTTTATTCGCCCCAGGTTGCGAACGAGAAATTCCTGGCTCTGCCGCTCCACGAATCCCCCCGTTGTGTTTTCATTCGCGTTCGCGACTGCCGATTCGACTTCTCCTAATGTTAGTCCGTAGATCTTTAGTTTCTCGGGATCCACCTTTACCTGGTACTGCATGCGGCCACCGCCGATGGGCACGATATTTGATATTCCTGGTATGGACAGTAACCGGGGCCGAATGGTCCAGTCGGCAATCAGGCGCAACTCCATTGGAGTAACAGTCTCGCTCTGCAAGCCGATCAGCATGATCTCGCCCATAATCGAGGAGATTGGCCCCATTTGTGGCTCCACGCCTTGGGGAAGAGAATCGCGCACTGTGCCGAGTTTTTCACCGACCAACTGCCTTGCGCGATATATGTCGGTTCCCCAGTCAAACTCCACAAAGACAATACTCAAGCCGATTCCCGATACAGAACGTACCCGAGTCACTCCCGTCGAACCGTTCAGCGCTGTTTCGATGGGAAACGTGACCAAAGTCTCTACTTCTTCTGGTGCAAGGCCAGGGGATTCTGTCAGGATGGTTACCTGTGGTCGATTAAGGTCCGGCAATACGTCCACGGGTAGCTGTCTGATTTCGTAGACGCCATATCCAGCCAACACCAGCGCCGCAGCGAGAATCATGAGGCGGTTCTTAATCGAGAAATGTATGATGCGGGAGAGCATGAGC
>JBHEKR010000082.1:0-5017 GCA_041859365.1 Candidatus Hydrogenedentales bacterium | reverse complement strand
CCGCAGCGGGCGCACCATGCTCAACCCGCGTCGACGATGCCGATTTGCCTGGCAAGTCCCGGCAATACCTCGGCCAGTTCCTTTTCCAGGATTTCGATCTTCGCCGCAATCATCTCCGTGCCGTGGGAAAAGGTATGGTCGCCGCCGAAGTAGAAGTCGAGTCGAACGTCGCCCGCCATCACCGGCTGAGAGGCCCGTGCATTCTCCAGTTCATCCTGAAGCACAACCCGCCAGCGCTCATAGTCCTTCTTCAGGGCCTCCAGGTCCTTCTCCGGCGCGTCCACCGCCGCCCAGAGCTTATCGCGAAGCTGACAGCTCTCGTAGAAGTTCGCCTCTGTCCGCGCGGTGTGGTAAAACCAGCGTATGGGGGAGTCTTCGGCGTCGAAGGTGAGCTTGTGGCGATCGTCCACCAGCGGTCGCGCCGTGTCCATGGCGTCCACGGCCTGCTTCAGGTATTTCTCCATCTCACGATAGAAGCGGGCGAAGACGGGGACGTTGCCCGTGGGGTTCTTTTCATAGGTGGGCAGTTTCTTCATTCCCTCCGCATCGGCAATCTCCGCGAGGAAGAGGTAATAGCCGTCAAAAAGTTCGGGTAACTCCGCCTTCGGGTCCGCGCACATGGGGTGCGCCGGTCCAAGGTAGTAGGGGCCTTTGTAATAGCTTGGAATTTCCGGTGACCAGGGAATGGCGTCGGACACCGCCTTCCATGCCGTGCGCAGGTGCGGTCCCGCTTGCTTGCCCGCGAGGCGCGCGGCAAACTTCTCCAGCAGGACATCGTGGTCCAGGCCCTCGTCCCACCAGAGGTACTTGTTGACTTCCGAGGCGCTTGTGCCGAAGTTGGGGCGGAAAGCAGGGAAGACCCAGGCCCCATCGGCCCCGCAAGTCGCCAGCGCTTCCGCGCGATCCACCCAGCGGTCCATGCAGGGAACGTGGGGGAGACGGGGCGCTTCAAAGCCCAGTTCGGGCTCGCTCTTCAGGTAGGCGGGAATCCCCACAGCCTTACACGCCGCGATCTGGGCGGCGGCTCGCTCGCTCGGTCCGATCAGGTCGATGCTGTAGTCCCAGAGGTGCTTGTTGACGCCGTCCTCTTTCTGGACGTAGGCGTCTTTCTCGATTTCCGTGAAGATACCCGTTCCCGGCTTCAGTTGCGCGATGAAGGGGGCCTGATTCTTGTCCAGCGACCAGACATGCTCCGCCGAATAGGGCCACGCGATGATCTCGGCATCGGGATTCACGGTCCGCGCCGCCTCGGCCATCAGGTTGCACAAATTGGCCACGACCGTGTCCGCGCCAATCGTTTCGCAGCGCGCGCAGTTCGTGTGGCCCTTTTCCACGCCAAAGGGGCGCATGAAACAATGGTAAAAGCTTTCCCCGCCGATGATCACCACGACGCCGTCGAGTCCAGGCGTTCCCTCGAAGAGATCGATCATGCTTTCGCGCAGATACTCTTTTACCACGGGGTGCTCCGTGCAGAGCACAAACTCGCCATCCGCCTTCCAGGTTCGTGCGCCCCGCATGTCCGGGTGTGCCTGAAACACGGGATGGTCCTCGGCGTACTTCTCTCGGGTGCCCAGGAAGGCGTACGTCTTCAGCCCCAGTTCCCTGGCTGCGGCTACCGCCGTCGCGCCCGCTTCGATTACACCGGGCGTCTGGCGCTCCTTCAGTTCCGGGATGAGTTCGGATTTGGAGAGGGCGTGCAGGTTGCCACCGGCCGCGAAGACCGCGTTGTAGCCGGAGAAAATCAATTCGCGGAAGGTTCCGTTCTTCGGCGTCGCACCGAGGCGAACCCGCAGGCGCGGCACTGCGTCGCGCGCACCCCGCGTGAGATAGGGCGCTTCGCGAAAGGCCATCTGATCCACCAGCCATACGATGCCGTCCCGGAGACCGGCGGGGTCGATGCCCTGAACCGCAATCCGGTCCGCCACGATCCGGACCGAGTAGCTCTCGGCCTTCCCGGAAATTCCGCCGCCCTGGGGCGACAGCATGATCTGCTTCGCGGCGGCCCCAGGTTCGGGCGATTCGACGATGGGAAGATTGAGTCTCATGACATCCTTGAGAAAGGTCTGGAGGTGCCCCGCCATGGTCGCGGTGACCTTGTCGGCCTGAGGCGGGATGACCAGCGACCACGATCCGTCTATCACGGTTTCGCCATCCACCGGGCGCGCCCCGGTGTCACGGGAGAAACGGGAAAAGTAGTTCGCCGAAAGGGAAGCATAGGGGCTCGCGGCGTAGGCGGCCTCGTAGTCCCGGTGAATTCGGCCCGCCAGTTCGCCCAGGGATTCTCCGGCCGACGACGGGACGGAAAAGAGGCCGACCAGGGCGACAATTGCCAACCCCGTGACGATCCGGGCGCTCACGTCGCGGACTTCGCTAAAATGAGATGGGGTGCGTATCATGAAAAATCCTTCCAGCGGTAACGGTAAGGTCAAACGACATGGCATCATAGCGCATTCGGTGGAGGGGTTGAAATGGCAGCGACCTACACTCCCGCTCCCGCCAGGTAACTTTCCCACGTAAGACGTGACAAACGGCCCGTTTCAAGGTACCATTGAAGCAGGTGGAGTTTAGTCTGGTAAAAAGTTGACATTTTTTGCGATTTTCGTTACTTTGTTCTCCGCAGCCTGTTTGAGTCCCCCAACTAACTGACCTCAGTGAAAGATCTGCATGATCCGTCCTTGGCAATTCTCCTGGTACGTAGTTTTTGCGTTGGGGGTCCTTTTTGCCTGGGCGAATGGTGCGGGGAGAACTTGGGCCGAGCCCCTGGTGCTCGTCCGGCCCCATGGGGCGAACGTTATTTACGATTCCGCAGATCGGACTTCCTTTTCAGCGAAGGGATCGTTGACGGAACAGTTCACGGACAATGGAATCACGTTTACCATTTCCTACGCGGACAGTGGGGTCGGATTCACCGATCCCGTTTCCGGTCCCGCCTTGCGGGCGCGACTGGAGGAAGTGCTCTCTTACGTGGCCAGTGAACTCAACTTTACGAATCGGGCGCTCGATATCCAGGTTGAAGCCAGCGAGTTCGACGGAACAGGCGCTCTGGCGACGGCGGGTACGTTCTATCCCGGTACGCCAGGCATACATGGTGGAAGCACCCTTCAACGGCTGGAGACCGGCACCAAACCTTTCGCGGGTTTCCCGGAAATCACCATGACGATCGATTTGGGCTTCCCCTGGAATGTGTCTGAAGCGTTGCCCGGTCCGAATGAGCCCGACTTCTTCAGCGTGCTGCTCCATGAGGTGACCCACGGTCTCGGATTCGCGTCGGTGATCGAGCCCGATGGCTCCAGTGCCCTGGGCAACGACAACTTCACCCGATACGACGCGCTCCTCTTTGACGGGGATCTGGAGCGGCGGTTGCTTACCGATTCCATTCCGCCCTTCTTCCAGGGCGACAGTGTATCGCTGACGGGCGGCGCACTCGAATTTGATGGCGGGGAAGCCTTTGATGCCTACAGCACCGGCGACCGGGTGCCGGTATTCTCGCCCAATCCGATACAGCCGGGGAGCAGCCTGAGCCATTGGGATGTGACCCGACTCGTTGGCGGCGCCGTGATGACCCACAGCATTACACTCGGCACGATCCAGCGGGAATATGCGCCCGCCGATCTTGGCGCACTCGTGGATCTGGGCTATGACAACTTCGATCCGGCACCGGGTGGCGGTTGCGCGCTTGGCAAAGTGGACGGTCGCGAAGACCACGCGGCGAATGCGGGCGCCTTTGCCGTGATGGTTGCGGTGGGTTTGGCGTTGATGCGGCGCACGGGAGTACATCTGAGATAAGAGAATTCCTCGCAGTACGGGGCAACATAGTGACGTGATTTGCGCGTCGGCGCAGGGCCGGCAAATAGTATGGGAACAGGGACGGAGCCCCGAAGCGGGCTGGGAGAACAACATGAATAGAGGCAAAGAAATTCTCAATCGATCGGACGTGCGTCGCGCGGGTCTGGTTTGCGCGGCGGCATTGATACTGGGTATCTCCGTCGCGCAGGCCGAAGGGGCCAAGTACTTTGCAACGGCCCACGGGTTTGAAGTGCGCTCCGCCGACTCCAAGAGCCTGCCCGCCGGGCAAGCGCCCACGGTGACCGTTGAACGCAATGGCTTGACGTATAATATGTGGTATCTCGATGTTATCGACGATACCAATGTCGGTTTCGACGCACCCGGCATTGGTGCGAGCGCCCGGGCCCGGCTGCAATCCGCGCTCAGCTACGTCGCCGATGTTCTGAATGTGGAGGGAACGCTCGATGTTGTTATCGAGCCGTCGCAGACCGACGGTACCGGATTCCTGGCAACGGCTGGTACGTACTTCGGAGATTCCACACCGGAGGAACCCTTCCAGAATGGCTCTGCATTCACCCGCATCGTGACGGGTGACAAACCCTTCCCAAGTGACGAAGAAATCTCCATTGTGGTTGATTTTGGATTTGACTGGAATTTCACCGCAAACGACGCGGGTATCACAGAGCTCGACTTTGAGTCCGTACTGCTCCATGAGATTACCCATGGCCTCGGCATTCTCAGCCTGGCCACGAGCAGTGGCGAATCAGACTTCGGCGGCAGCATTTACACCCGCTGGGACTCCTTGATGGTGAAGGATGGCGGCACAAATCTGTTCGCGGGCACCCCTCCGGCGTTCACCGGTGTTTCCGCCGATCTTATAAGCAACAATTTGTTTTTTGAGGGCGTGACGGCCCTTGCGATCTACGATCAAGGTGTTGCGCCCGGTATCTACGCCCCCAATCCCTTTGAGAATGGCAGCAGCCTTTCACACTGGGATACAGGCAACATTGTGGGGGGCGCGGTGATGGAGCATGCCGTGGCTCCTGGGGTGACGCGCAGGGAATACGCCGATTTTGAAATTGGCGCGCTCGTCGACCTGGGTTGGGAGAATGCGGCGGTTCCCGGCGGTGGCGGCGAGGGCGAGGGCGAGGGTGAAGGCGAGGGCGAGGACACGGACAAGACGGCCGACATCAGCTTCAACACGCTGGTGCGCGACAAGGAGGGCCTGCTT
>JBHEKR010000466.1:0-3778 GCA_041859365.1 Candidatus Hydrogenedentales bacterium | reverse complement strand
GCTGCATTGCCCCTTCGGGGCGTAAGAACATAAAACCCAAGACCGATTGGTCCCATACGACTCATAAGACCTAAAGACCCACAAGACCATACCCCCAAGGACCCCCATGACCGAGCCCCTCAAGACCCTGATCATCGGTGGCGGCATCAGCGGCCTCTGCGCCGCTTTCTACGCCATGAAACGCGACGGCGCGGATCGCGTTCTCCTGCTCGAATCGGGCGACACCCTCGGCGGCACCGCTTCCACCGAGTCCACCGACGGCTTCACTTTCGAGAAAGGTCCCAACGGGTTCCTCGACAAGGAGCCAAAGACGCTTCAATGGGTCACCGATCTCGGTCTCGACAGGGAAGTCATAAGGGCCAACACCCTCGCCGCCAAACGCTTTATTTTCCGCAATGGCGAGCTGCACGAACTCCAGCCGCCACCGGCCTTCCTGTTTTCAAAGGTTCTGTCCATCCAGGGGCGTCTGCGGCTCATGGGTGAGCCCTTCATACCCCAGCGCGTTTCGGATGAAGAAGAGTCCATCTGGGATTTCGCCGCGCGCCGTATAGGGGCCGAAGCGGCCGACACCCTCGTCGCGCCCATGGTCAGTGGCATCTACGGCGGCGACGCGCGCCAGCTCGATCTCGCATCGTGCTTTCCCCGCATGGCCGCGATGGAAGCGGAGCACGGCGGCTTGTGCCGCGCCATGCTGGCGAAGAAGAAGGCGAAGGGTTCCGGCGGCGGCACCGCGATGGGACCCGGTGGCACCCTCACGAGCTTCAAAGGCGGCATGGCCACGCTGGTGAATCGCGCTGCGGAGCACCTCGGTGATCGCGCGCGTCTGTCGATGCCCGTCACCCGCATTCAGAAGCACGAAAGCGGCTACGAAGTGCACTGCGCCAATGGTGAGCGCTTTACGGCGGAATCCGCCATCGTTGCGGCCCCGGCCCACGCGGCGTCGGGCATGGTCCGCAATATCGATGAGTCCCTCGCCGAAGCCCTGGCCGCAATTCCCTATGCCAGTATGAGCGTCATCTGCACGGTTTATGAGCGCGCCGCCGTGGGTAACAGCCTCAACGGATTCGGGTTCCTGATCCCACGCACCCAGGGCAAACGCATTCTGGGCTGCATCTGGACATCGACCCTTTTCCCGGGGCGCGCGCCCGAGGGCAAGATTCTCTTGCGCACAATGATCGGCGGCGCGAGCGATCCCGATGCCGTGAAGCTGGACGACGACGCCATGCTCGACGTGATCCGAAAGGAGCTCTTTCCGATTCTCGACATCAAGTCGGACCCCGTACTCCATCGCATTTTCCGCTGGGAGAAGGCCATTCCCCAATACACCTTCGGACATCAAGCCCGCGTGCGCGCCATTGAGGCCGCCGAGGAGCGCCATCCCGGGCTGCGCTTCGCGGGCAACGCCTATCGCGGCGTGGGCATCAATGACTGCGTCGTATCGGCGCTGAAGGCGGTGGGGGAGTAGCGGGTGGAGTCGGCCAATCGATTCCTCGATCCCACCCAGCCCCATTTCTTGACCTGCACGGTCTACCACTGGGCCCCCGTCTTCACGCGGCCCGATACGGTCTCCATCCTCCTCGATGGCTTCGATTACCTCATGGGGGAGGGGCTCGTCGTCCATGCCTATGTCGTCCTCGATAACCATGTCCACTTCATCGCCCGGAGCCCGAATCTGGAAAAGACCATCACCCGTTTCAAATACAACACGGGTCGACAGTTGCTGAAGTTCCTCAATGACCACAACGTCCGGGTGATGCTGGACCATTTCGATTTCTACCCACGCCGCGGCAAAGACGAGCGCGACGTACAGTTCTGGCAGGAAAGCGTCCACCCGGAATTGATCATCAACGACGCGATGATGGCGGAGAAGATTCGCTACATCCATGAGAACCCGGTCAAGCGCGGCTACGTGGACAAGCCCGAGCACTGGCGCTATTCCAGTGCCCGAAACTATGCCGGAGAACGGGGGCTGTTGCGGGTGGAGACCCATGGTCACGCGGGACCAAATCCATAGTCCGTGATCGCGTTCCCGGCTTTGCACCCGGCAGGTCGCCTGTATATACTGAGTTTTTGCGAAGCACAGTGAATGAACCCTGAGCTTCCGTTGTATACTTTGGCGTGTCGAGGCGTGATCGGCCCATTAGGCTGGCTAATGGCAGGAGAGTGCGAAAATGACCGAAGAGAGCCAGACCCCACCGGCGAGTCCCCCCGCTCTAACGCCCAAACGCCGCTTCGGCTGCATGCAGATCCTGGGGGTCATCCTCGCCGCCGTGTTGCTATCGGCCATCGCCACGGGCGTCTGGATAAAGTACAACGTCTACGCTTCGGCCTTTAAGACCACAACTCTCTCGGAAAAAGAAGAGGCGGCCTTCGCCGAGAAGCTCGCCATGCTCGAAGCGGCGGGCGGCTCCTCCGCGCCACCCAATGGAAACATCGCCGAGCCGGAGGCCTACTCCGAAGCAGGGGCCAACCGTGAGATCCGCATCAGCGAGAAAGAGCTCAACGCCGTCATTGACAAGAACCCCGAGTGGGCGGATCGCGTGGCCATCGACATTTCCAAGGATCTCCTCAGCGTCGTATTGCTCGTGCCGGTGGATCCCGAGTTTCCGATTATCGGCGGCACCACGGCCCGCATCACCGCCGGGGCCACACTGCGCTTCGAAAACGACAAGCCTGTGGTCATCGTGCGCGGCATCAGCATTGGTGGCGTACCCCTGCCCTCGGCTTGGATGGGCGATCTGAAGAACAAAGACCTCGTCCAGGAATTTGGCGGCCAGGGCGGTTTCTGGGACGGGCTCTCCCGGGGCGTGGAAGCGATTAAACTGGAAGACGGCAATCTCTACCTCAAACTGCGGGAGTGATGGGACGCGCCACCACTGTGCCACACGAACGAGTAACGTGCCACACGATTGCGAGGAACGAGCATTCGTGTGCGCTGGGCGACGTTCGCCAAGCACACCAATCAACAGCCTCGACGGAGCGGTTTGTGCGTTGCCTTGAGGTTCCTGCTCCAACGCCAGCAAAACGGGCCTACACCGTTGGCAAGGGGGGATCCAGCAGCCTTCCACCTTCGCACACGAATGCTCGTTCCTCGCAATCGTGTGGCACGATCGTAAAGTCAAAAGTCTATTTTTCCGTAAATCCCCGAATCTGCTTTATCGCCGCTTCGGATGCGCAATTCTCAAAGCCGCGCTTCGGGATGATAAAGGCATTCAGCCCGCCCATAAACAGGTAGATATACCCTTCATCTTCCTCCACGCGCTCGACACTTTTCCAAGCCATGCGTCCCTCGCCCTCGCTCGTCTTCACATAGAGGGCGTCCTCCCGCAGCGTGATCGTCGTGTCGGTGAACATCCCCTTCTGCGGCGAACGCTTCACCGCCCCCTGGGCGAACATGGGCCAGATGCGGTTGAGGAAATACCAGAAGCCGCCCCCCAGTAGCCCGGCGGTAATTACCGCGTAGGCCGCGTAGTAGCCCGGTTGGCCGATGCCGAACTTCGGGTGGTCGTATTCCATCACCATGAACCACACATAGAGTATCAGCCCCACGAAATACATGCGCCGCATCTGGCGCCGTCCCTTCTTCGTGTGGGCGTAGTAATAGCGGAGATAGGCTTCGTAGTCTTCGCCGGTGAGGGTGAAGCGGGCGGTGATGTCGGGCATGCTGGCGGATTTCCGTGGCTGATCGATAGGACGGATTGGACCGACACGACCGATGTGATCGGTTCCATCGGTCTTATCCGTCCTATCGGTCATAAAAAGCGGCCTCCGGGTCATC
>JBHEKR010000299.1:0-2753 GCA_041859365.1 Candidatus Hydrogenedentales bacterium | reverse complement strand
AGGCCGTCCGACGGCGTTACACCCAGGGCGCTCCAGGGAATAGCCGCTTCGAGGATCCAGCCGTCCGACGTCTGGGATGAAGCCACCAGCGCGCCGCTCAGATCGAGGTCGCGGGGTTTGTAGCCATAGGCCTCGGGCGCGGTATCCGCCAGGGGATCGCCGGTCCTGCTGAAGTTGCCCGGACTCAGGGCGATCTGGAACTGGCCCGCGCCGTACTCGGTGCGCGCGGGATCGGCCTCGGGAGTCACATCGAGGTATAGTTCCACGTGGTCTCCCTGCCACAGGCCCGCACCACGCTGGGATTGGGAAATCGTGTCATCCCTTACTTCGGCAGCGATAAAGAGGTGATCTTCGCGCCAGGCCAGTCGGACCGTGCCGCTGAGGTCGGCCGGGCCGCTCCACGCGCCCGCACCGAAGACGGCCTGGTCGGGCTGATCGATGGTGATGGCATTCACCACGGCCGACCATTCACCCAGCGCACCATCCACGGCAATCGGGGGATCAGGCTTCAGCGGTATGCCATGGGTGGACTGGGCGCTGGCGCCCAGGGAGATGGCGGCGGCAAGTAACAGGAGGGGGATCTGACGAAACATTTGAAATACCTTTTGGCGTGGCCGCAGCGCGCGGCGGGGGAGTTCAAGGCCATTATGTTCGCATAGTGACCGGAGGCGATCAATGCGGCCTTCAATACCCGGAAAATACTTCCTTTCTGAATTTTCGCGCGATTTCGTCAATTCCGTGGTCCGCAGGATCATTGACCACGGAAGGGCACGGAATTTCGCGGAAAAGAATAAGCACTGCAATCGAGGAGCAGTCTGCAGTGAGCCCGGAGTCTAGCGTGCCGCGATTAATTCGCTCCCGGTATGGGACACGATTGTCTCCATGGGATCCAAGCCGAGAGCAGGGCTCAGGCGTCGAGGACTTCCCGGATGCGCCGCGCCAGGGTGCTCATGGAGAAGGGCTTGTCGATGTAGGCAACACTTTCATCCAGCACGCCCTGTTCGCCGATCACATCGGCGGTGTAGCCCGACATGTAGATACAACGCAGGTTTGGGCACCGGGCACTCAGTTGCTGCCACAATTCCCGGCCGTTCATGCCGGGCATAACCAGATCCGTAATCAGGAGCTGGACCTTGTCCGTATCTCCGTTCAGACGCTGGATGGCTTGTTCTCCGTCCCGGGCGGTAATCACGTGGTAGCCCAGGCACTCCAGAATCTTCCGGCAGGCCTCCCGAAAATCGCTCTGATCGTCCACCAGAAGAATCGTCTCCGTGCCCGATGGATCGCCCAGAGCACTGTCCGCCCCATCGGGGTTTTCGATGATGCTTACCTCCTGCAGCGGGATATGGATCCGGAAGGTGGTGCCGCGTCCGACTTCGCTTGTTGCGAGCACAAAGCCGCCGTTCTGGTGAACAATGCCGTGGACCGTTGCGAGTCCGAGTCCCGTGCCCTGCCCGTCCGACTTGGTCGTGAAGAAGGGCTCGAAAATATGATTTAGCGTGGCCGCGTCCATCCCGCAACCGGAATCAGTCACGGCCAGCACGGCAAAGGTTCCCGGTTTGTGGTCGTGGCCGTGGATTGCGCAGGTGTCCTCGCTCAGAAATTCACAGGCGGTTTCGATGGTAATGGTTCCATTGCCGGAAATGGCATCCCGCGCATTGACGATGAGGTTGGCCAGAAGCTGGTCGAACTGGGAGGGGTCGATGCGAACCTGCAGGGGGCGATTGACCGGGTGCCAATGCATGTTAATGTGTTCGCCCGCCAGCCGGCCCAGCAATTTCAACATGGCGCCCACGCTTTCGTTGAGGTCCAGTTGGCGCGGTTGTACCGTCTGCTTTCGGGCGAAGGCCAGAAGCTGTCGGGTTAGATCGGCTCCGCGCAGGGCGGCTTTACGGACGGCATCCAGGTATTCTCTGGATTCTTCCCCCAGCGAGTCCGACTTGAGGAGGAAATCCGAGTAGCCAATAATCACCCCCAGGATGTTGTTGAAATCGTGGGCCACGCCGCCCGCGAGTCGGCCGATGGCTTCCATTTTCTGCGCCTGCAGAAACTGCTGGCGGCTGGATTCCAGCTCCTGCCGAATCTGAACGCCCTGAAGATGGAGACGGTACAGCTCCGCGAGTCGGCCCAGGGAAGACAGGTCCATGGCGCTGTATTCGTGGGGGGCATTGGCCAGAATAATCTGGCCCATCCATTTGCCGCGCTGCAGGACGGGTAACACGAGTACATTCGTGGGCAAGGCCAGGTCTGGATTGCTGGCTGTGGGCAGGGACACGACGGAGGTGGCGGGCATCTCAACCCGGCCCACCTGACTCCACAGCGCTTCGAAAATTGCCGTGTCGGGGTCGAGCGATTCGCCGAAGTACTCGGCGCGTGGCAGGGTCAGTTGGTCCTGGCCTGGCCGGAATACGGTCACCTCGCCAGCATTCTTTCCTGGCGCTATCAGACAGCTCAAGGTGCTCCCGGTCAACCGCATGGCGTGGTGCATGATCGGCTCTGCCATATTGGCGTTATGTTCCTCGGCCACCATCGCCTGGGAAACTTCCGCCAGCACCGAGTCCAGCGCGGCCTGGTACAGCAGCGTGTCTTCCGCTTTCTTTCGCTCGGTCAGGTCCACGTGGAATCCCAGGAAGCGGTCGGCATCGAGGCGCGAAGCATGTACTTCGGTTGGGGCTGGGCTCCCGTCCTTTTTTCGCATCAGCACCTCGACGGCACAATGCTCTCCCCGGGTTATGGAGCGGAAGTGCTCCATA
>JBHEKR010000146.1:0-14119 GCA_041859365.1 Candidatus Hydrogenedentales bacterium | reverse complement strand
TGTTGCTCCACATGATTGAGTAAAGTCTTCAACAGCATCCGGATCTCCTTTGGCGGTCATAACGACCTTGTTGAGTAACCAAAGGATAGACGGATGCTACTTTTTTATGCCAATTTTACCCACAGATTCTGACGAAGACCCCGAATTTTGTCCACAGCACGCTGAGTTTACCTTGCGGTGCCCAAATCCGTCAATCCCGATGCTTCCCTCTGGCGCAACGGGCCCCTGGAACCGACGAATGCCCCTAACCCCTTCCCCACCAAACCCTTCCCCACCCCGAAGTGCAACGTCCCATCCTAACTTATAGCACCAAGCGAAGCAAACCTCGCGAGGGAACTGGATCCCCCCGAATCCAACATCATTTCGTTCTACCGGCTCCCCCGCCACGACGCGACCGCGCCGAAGGCGATGCGCCATCGCAGTGGCGGCGTGTGCCTCGCTCAATCCTTGCTCCGCCACCATGCGAGTGGATAACAGCCCCCCCCCGCAAACGCAACGGTCAGCCAGGGCAACGAACCTGCGCCCGAGATCTATTCAATCGGTCCGCCGTTTGCCTTCATCACTTCTTCCAGCGTCACCGGCGCGCCGCCGCGGCGTTTGCTCTCGTCGGCGGCTTCCATGAACGCGAAAAGCTCAATCGTCTCTTTCGGATCAATCGGCGTCACGCCGGTCTGGAAAAACTTCACGATCTCGCGGACCAGTGGCGCGTAGTCGCCACTGCCATTCTGCGAGGCGACTTTGTTCGTGCCGAAGAGGATCACCTGGTGCGGCGAGGCCTGGTTGCGCAGGCCGCGAAAGGTGCCCACTTTGCCATCGGCCCACACGCCCGTCACCACATCCGTGTCCGGTGTTGACGTGCGCACGACACTGACGCAGCCGGTGCCGAGTGCGGTGTAGAGCGCTTCCATCGCGTGAACGCCATACCAGAAGAGGTCGGGGTGGGTCGGCTCCAGGGTGCTGGGGCCATAGGAAATCGCACCGCGAATCTGGCCCACGTCTTCCTTCATCAGCGCGACCATGGACTCGTAGTAGCGATAGGACGATGAGCTGAACCACTTCACATTGTGCTTCTTGCCCAGGTTGTAAATTTCGATCGCGTCCTTCAGCGAACCGGCAACGGGCTTGTCGATAAACACCGGCTTCCCGGCGGCAAAGACGGGCTTTACCTGCTCCAGGTGGGGACGCCCGTCCACGCTTTCCAGCAGCACGGCATCCACCAGCGTGCAGAGTTCTTCGATGGTCGGAACGATTTTGACACCAAAATCTTTCTCCAACTCCGCCGTGTAGCCTTCCACCCGCGTGTGGCTCGATTCGATATCGGGGCTGCCGCCCTTGTACGCCGCGACGACCTTCGCACCGGGGATGTAGGCGGGATTCTTCGTATCATTGAGCAGCTTGGTAAAAGCAATCACATGGGACGTGTCCAGGCCGATAATGCCGACTTTGATATCGTCCGCCGCAACGGGCGCCGCAACGGCGGCAACAACGGCGAGACATACGCCGATCAGGGTTTTCATAGGAGACTCCTTGGGGTTGGTAATCTTAGGACGAGGCATCATAGGCGGAGCACCAGGCTTGAATCAAACAACAACTCGCGGCAAGTGGCCTCCCTCTGCGAAAAGGGATCGCCAGGCATTGCCTGGCGATCCCATCAGTCCTATCGGTCTAATCGGTCCTATCACGCAAATTGCGGAATCTTCAGCAGCTCCCCGTCCTTCAATGCCGACTGGTGCGCCACGATACCGCCCACTGTCATATCCAACGCCCACTTGATATTCACCAGCGGCTGGCGATTCTCCAGGATGGAATGAACGAATTCATTCGACAGGTAGCCGTGGGATCCGCCGTGACCGCCCGGGTCCACCGTCGGGGGCAGGGGCGGCTTGCGCAATTCGATGCCTTTGATGTCCGCCAGGCCCTGAAACTGGCCGTAAAAGGAGCCCTTGTCGCCCCGCACACGACCCATCTCGCCGCCGATACCGGGAGAATCCCAGCTTACCGCCATGCGCGACATGCCGCCGCCGCTCGTGTGGAACATGGCGATCTCCGTGCCGAAGGGGTTCTTGTAAATATTGTTCTCCGGCTTCAGGTGATCGATGATGCTCGGAATACCCATGCAGGACACTTCCGTGAAGCTCTCGCCCGTCACGCAGGTGTGGTAGGCGTTGGAGTGCGTGGGGTAATACTGGGGCGGCAGGCCGATGCGCCAACCCTTGTAGGAATCAATGGGCACATCCATGAAGTGGTAGTATTCGCCCTCGGTGTAAAGCATCCGTCCGAAGTGACCCTGTTGAAACAGCAGGCGCATCGCGTACAGATCATCATGGAACGACGAGGTCTCCATCATCATGTAGTTCAGGCCCGTCTCCTTCACCGTCTTGTACAGCTCCTCCGCCTCTTCCAGCGAGCCAAAGGTGGCGGGAACCGCGCAGCACACGTGCTTGCCGTGCTTCATCACTTCAATGCAGTGTCGCGCATGGCTCGGCGCGTCCGTGGCCACGAAGACCGCCTCGACGTTGTCGTCCTTCACCAGTTCCTCCAGCGACGGATAGGTCTTTTCGCAGCGCACCGCCTGAGCCAGGCCCGCGCAGTTCTCGGGGATGAGATCGCTCACCGCCACGATCTCCACATTGGGGTGATCCTGGAAGCCGAAGGCGGCGCCGAAGCGACAGACACCGTAGCCCACAATACCGAAACGGATCTTCCGATCAGAAACGGGCGTCCAGACCTTTTCCGTCTGCACCGTGGTGGAGGTTTCGTCGAAACCCTGAATCTTCTCCTCGGCGGCAAAAGCGAAGCCGCTGGCGCCGGCAAAACCAGCCCCCAGGGAAAGATGTTTCAAAAAGCTGCGGCGTGAACTCATGGTAATAGTTCTCCTATGGGGTGTCGGGCGTCCGCTACTTCGGTACCCGTGTTATGTTTTTCAAAAAAATATTCAACCACGAGTGGACACGAATCCACACGAATAAGAAACCGCAACTCTGTTGCTGACTCCGCATTCTTATTCCATCGAACCAGGTGATTTGTCCCTCTTATTCGTATCCACTAGCGGTTCAGTCCACTTTATTCAATCTGCATTCTTGCTTCGTGTTCTTCGTTTCTTCGTGGTACAAATTTTTTAGTTTAAGCCAGCGATTCAAAGTGCGGAATCTTCAACAACTCCCCGTCCTTCAACGCCGACTCGTGCGCCACAATCCCACACACGGTCATGTTCAGGCTCCAGGCAATATCGATCAGTGGGCGGCGCTCCTGGAGAATCGCGGTGATGAATTCGTCCATAAGGTAACCATGGGATCCGCCATGACCGCCCGGGTCCACACTCGTCGGAAGAGGCGGCTTCGCCAGTTCCAGCCCGGTTATGTCTTCGAGGCCCTGATAGGTCGTTCCAATGACCGAGCCCTTCTCACCACGCACGCGGCCCACCTCGCCGCCGTAGCCTGGAGAATCCAGGCTCACCAGCATGCGCGACATACCGCCGCCGCTCGTGCGGAAGAGGGCGATCTGGGTGCCGAACTTATTCTTGTATTGATTGTCCCCGCTGGCCCGATCCGCCAGGATGCTGGGCAGGCCCATGCAGGAAACTTCGGTGTAGTGCTCGCCACACACGGCCACGTGATAGGCCGTCGAGTGGGTGGGATACCAGATCGGCGGACAGGCGATGCGCCAGCCTTTGTAAGAGTCGATGGGCGTGTCCACGTAGTGGTAGTACTCACCCTCGCTGTAGACAATGCGCCCGAGCTTTCCCGCGTTGTACAGCGTGCGCATGGCGTAGCAATCGTCGTGATAGGCCGATGTCTCAAACATCTGGTAGTTTTTGCCCGACTTCTTCACCGCCTCATAGAGCGCCGCGCCCTCTTCCAGCGAGCCCCAGGTCGCCGGTACCGCGCAGCCCACGTGCTTGCCATGCTCCAAGGCAAGCATCGCATGACGCGCATGGCTCGGCGCATCCGTCGCGAGGAATATCGCCTCCAGCGTGTCGTCCTTCACCATTTCTTCGAGTGATGGGTACGTCTTCTCGCAGCGGCAGGCCTTCGCCAGCTCCGCACAGCGCTCGGGAAAAAGATCGCTCACGGCAGCCACTTCCACATTCGGGTGATCCTGAAAGCCAAAGGCCGCACCGAAGCGACACACGCCATAGCCCACGATACCCACCCGCACCTTGCGATCCGAAACTGGCTGCCACACCTTGCCCTGCTGGACCGTGGTGGCGGTTTCATCAAAGCCCTGAATCTTTTCCTCCGCGGCAAAGGCGGCTCCCCCAACGCCCGCCAGACCGGCCCCGAGGGACAATTGCTTCAGGAAACTGCGTCGTGAATCGGGCTTCATGATTTCTGGCTCCTTGCTCGCCCGTAAAAGGCGCGCCATCAAGATGTTCGATTGTGTTAATTTATGTTCTCAACGATACAAAATCTTCGACACACTGTCAAGACTTTCCCGCCGCGATCTCGCCAATCAATCGCGCCGCCGTGTCATGAAACATCGCCTCCACCTGCGCGCGACCAATTCCCAGATCCTCGCAGGCGCCCTTCAACGCCTTCATCGCCTCGTACATATAAAGCGTGTACTGTGCTTCGATCTCCGGTGCTTCACGCACCTTGTTGAAGTAGAAATCGTGGCTCGTCCGGTTCGTGTAGGTTCGGCCCGACCATTGCCGGCGACCACGCATGTAAAAGATCGGATTATCCGTCGCGTACATGATCCGCTCTGGGCCAATCGTCTCCAGCGCATAGCGATGCACCTCGGGATTCAGCACGGCCGAGTTGTCGAAGTAGAGACCGGGATCGTCCTTCAACGGCGCGAGGCCCTCCTGCGCGTGGGGCAGCGTGTAGCACCGGCCCAGGTGGGCGATCACGAGTTTCACGCGAGGGTATCGCGTGCGAATCTCCTGGATCTCCCGAATGTTGTCCGGGTGCCCCAGGCGATCCGCCTTGGGCACGTGCATGGTGACCCACGCCCCACGTTCGTCGAGCACTTCAAACTGATGGTGCGGCAGAAAATCGAAAATGCTCGCTTCGATATAGCGGTCCCGCGACTCCGCATCGTAACCGATAAGCGAGTAATAAGGCTTCACGCCGATGCAGCCGGGCTGATCGAGCCACCACGCGATTTGCTCTGCGCGCCATGTAGGCCGCACCACCGCCAGCGTATGCCACCCCTTCGCATGGGCGCGGGGCATGAGGTCAAGATTGGCCCCCTCGATTTCCCAGCTCAGATTGGGTACCGTGAAGGCGAGTGCGCTTACCTCGCGACCGGGATAAACAATCGCGTGATTGCGCTCCGCCGAGTCGGGGTCTTCCGCATGGGAAAGCTCGTTCACCCAATAATCGCGCCGCATGGCCTCGGTGATCGTCTCAATTTTGAAGCGCGGATCGGCCATGTGGACATGGCTGTCGATAATGGTCCGGGGCACCCAGTCTTCCAGGTGCTCCGCCCAGAAGGCGCGGTCAACGTCAGTGTAGGTGTAAACGTGGTGCAACGGTATGGCGGTCACTGACATTCTCCAATCATTACAAAGCCCAGGCCCGCTGCACGCGCGAAAGCCTCCAGCGCATCTCGCTGACACTCGTAAACCAGCGCGTTGTGGTGCGTGCCGCCGTGGCGCGAATAGGTCTCCAGAAAATCCTCAAGCGGCACGACCGGTTTAACCCATCCGCGAATCCAATCGCGACACGAAGCGTGGGTGCCATCCCCCAGCACTTCCACCGGCGCGGCTACTAAGGTGAAGCTGCTGTCCGGCCCCGGCGCGAGATTCACCAGCGTGGCCGCACCCGCGCGCGGCGCGCAGGCCAGCGTCGCGGGGTTTTGTGCGGGGGTAAAGGGAAACTCTTTCTCATAGAGCCGGGGCGTGCCCGCCGCCACCGCCGGATTAAATTCGCCCATGTGGGAAAGGAAAACACTACCCCCTTCCCAGTCGGGACAAAACATCTCGGTGAAGGTCGTCTCGCCAATCGCGGTGGACAACGCGCCAACAAAGGCCGCCGTCAACACATCGCCCTCGCCCGCATAGCCCACGCCGCGCGCCATGGCCTTGCAACACTCCAGAAAGGGCACGGTGCTGAGCGGTCCCTCCGATTCCTGAAAGGCGAGAAAGTTCATGGAAAAGGCCGTGTATCCATTGCGGTCAAGATACTGACGAAGTCCCAGGCCGAGACGGGCCGTGCGAACGTGGACCTCGTGGGGCGCGTCCACTGCGAAGCGCGCCTGGTCGTCGGCAATTTCCTCCGCCACCGCTTCGTCGCTGATCGAGCGCACGTCATCCAGCAACGAAGCCGGCAGTATCTCGTCCACGTCGACGCGCAGCGTACCAAAAAGCTCCAAATCCGCCACGCGAAAATCGCCCATACCTTCAAAAGACGACCCGATGCGCAGGGTCCGGCTGGTGCGCAGGCGCGTGGCCGCGCGGGCACCCCGGGCAATGGCGCAGGCCCGTTCCATCACCGAAGGATTACTCAAGTGCCCCGCCACGATCCAGTAGTCCTTTCCACGACGGCGCAGCATCGAAGCGAGGTCCTGCAAACCATGGATGCCGTGGTTATACAGCAGGCGCAGCGGATCGGTGTCGAGCCCGAAGGCCAAATCGGGCGTGGTGTCGAGCATCAACACCGGCAGGCGCGACTCCACCAACGGCCCCACCGCCTCCATCGAGGGAGAGTAGGCGAGGTGCAGCGTAACGATCAGATCCACGCCCTCGGCCCGAAACTGCTCCACGGCACCGGCCACATCCGCCTTGATCCGGCAGACCGGGGCTTCCGTCACATCGACGCCATGGGCCTGAAAGGCCGCACCCACCCCCTTCAAGAAAGGTTGGAGTTCGGCCAGCAGACTCGGCAGCGCCGAGTCATACAGCGCAAGATACAAGGGCAACAACCCGATGCGCGGACGATCAATCACCATGCGATTCAATGTTCTCCGAGGGTATACGCGCTTCCCGCGCGGACGTGGCCGTAGAGCCGGTTGAAAACGTCATTGTACATGGATCGGCCTGCGCCAAGGGCATCCCGATCCACGGTGCCATCGAGCTTGATGGGCGTGGCCCCGGCGCGCGCCGACTCGGGACTGAAAGCATGGAGGCATCCCCGCGTGCCCATCCAGCCCGCGTCTTCGAGGATCCAGGCCGGCAGCGGCGCAAAAAGCGACGCGATGAGCTGCTGAAAATGGGGACTCTGGCTCGTGCCGCCACTGAGCACGATGCTGTCGATCACGCCACCCGACGCTACTTGCTCGAACACCCGATGCAGTTCATAGCCCATGCCCGCCACCACCGCGCGGAACATTTCGCTGCGATCCGTGGAGGGCCCGACTCCGGCAAAACTGCATCCACCCAGCAGCGACGGATCCAGCGGATGGGGCCGGTTCAGCCAGGGCACGCAGGTGAGCGCCGCACTCGGCAACAAAGCCGCGTGGAGCAGGCGCGCCTGCATACTCAACGCCGATGAAGCACTCCCGCCGACAAAATTTTCCAGCGCCCAGTTCCACGTTACGTTGCCGGTCATGAGGGGCTGAATCACCAGCGTACCGTCCGACGCGGGCGACGGAATCGCAAGCTGAAAGGGTGTATGCCCCATGGAATCGCCCGGCAGTTGGAAATTGCCCACCCAGGCCGTTCCCAGAGAACACTGCATGGGGCGCGCCGACACCTGCGCCGCGGAAAGAAAGCCCGCTTCGTGATCCATATAGGGCCCGGCCACGGGAGTACCCTCGGTCAAGCCAAGCGCTTTCGCCGCGGACTTCGATAGCGGGTGCGCGGTGTTCCCTTCGCGCAATGGCGGGAAGAAGTCCGACGAAAGTCCAACGATGCCGGCCAGTTCATCGCTCACGATGTTGGTTCGTGCATCGTAGATGCCGGTCTGTAAGGCATGACATGCATCCTGACGCCACACGCCCGTCAGATGAAAGTAGGTGTAGTCCCCGGCGCCGACATAGAGGTTCTTGTCGCTCAACAATTCCGGCGTTTCACGGCGCAACCGGGTCAAACGAGCCAGGCCCATGCCGGGCTCGTCTCGTCGCGTCCGCAGACTCCAGAAATGGGGCGGAAGCCCGTCGATGAGCTGCTGATATTCGCCAAACGCCCGGGCATCATTCCACAGCGTCATCGGCGTGAGGGCCTTGCCCGTCGCCCGCTCGACCACGATGCCGCTACCACCTTGCGAGGCCAAGCCGATGCCCACCACGCGATCCAGCCCACCACATTCGGCGGCGATCTGGCTCATCAATTTCGCGAGCGCCTTCCGGATGGATTCGGGCGATTGTTCACGTCGTCCATCGACATCGGTGCTCACGCGCAGGGCGATTTCCTTGCCCGACACGCGCTGACCCGTGCCCGCATCATACGCCGCCACCTTGAGTGCCGTCGTGCCCAGATCGATGCCAATGTACAATTTCTCAGGCACGTCCATTGCCTCCCGGCTTCGTATAGCGCACATCGCCCACGCATTGTTTCAGCCAGGCCCGGTGCTCCGGATGGGCATGATGGTCCGTGATGACCCGGCGAATCTGGGTCCACTCGGCGAACTTCACAAAGGAGGTCCGTTTAAACTTCCGGCTGTCCGCCACGAGCACCGTATCCTCCGCTACGTCGATCATCGCCTCCGATACGCGCGCAATGCCCATGTCCGTGGTATAAAGTCCGCGCTCGTCCAGCGCGTCCGCGCCAAGAAAGGCAAGCTGCACCCGAAAGCGCCGCAGGTTGTCCTCCGTCAATGCCCCGGAAAGATCGGGACTGTTCTTCCCCACGCTCCCGCCCAGCAAAACCACCTCCATGTTGGGGTGCGTGTGCAAGGCCGATGCCACGGCAAGCGACGAGGTCAATACCCGCAATCCCGCCACGCCACTGAGCGCACGCGCCACTTCGAGCGTGGTGGTGCCCGTATCGATGACAATGGTCATGCCCGGCGATACCAGCGAGGCCGCCTCCCGCGCAATGGCCTGCTTCTCGCGTATGCTCGTCCGGTTGCGCTCCAGAAAGGCGAACTCGGCAACGGACTGCTTCGAGAAGATGGCCCCGCCGTGGGTGCGCGTCAGGGCGTTCTCCCCCTCCAGCGCCTCCAGATCGCGCCGCACCGTCATGGGCGTCACGCCGAAGCGCTCGGCGAGATCCAACACAAAAATCTCCCCCTCGGCGGCCAAGCATTCAAGGATGCGCGCACGTCGCTGGGTGGAGGTCTGTTTCTTGTCCTGGCTCGTCTTCACTGCACTACTCGCGTCACGAATACCGGAAAAACATAAAAATCACTATACCATTAATAATCGCGCACCAGATGGCAGGACGCATCCAGCCGCTTGGCTGCTCATCGCCTCTGGTCGCAAAGGCGGACCGCCAGTCCCAGATGAGCCCCTTCAGATCCGCTTCCGACTTCGGCGTCGTAACCAAACTCACGAGGACGCCTGCCCCCATACAGGCCCAGAAAACGATACCCGTCCGATTGGCGAAGGGCATGTTGAACAGTTCTATCGTGCTTATCATCCAGGGTTGCATGTCAGAATGTAGATTGATGTCAATTGAGCCTATAAAGTCGATCAGCGCGCTCAAGGGCAGTGTGAGTCCACCCGCCACGAGGGCACCCGCATGGGTCGCGCGCTTCCAGAAGATGCCCAGCAGGAACATGGCCGCGATGCCCGCGGCAAAATAGCCGTAGGCATTCATAAGGTAGATGAAAATTGGTTTATCCGAGTAACTAATCAGTACCCAGGCCCAGAAAATGCCCAACACGGAAATTATCGCGCCCACGATCTTTCCGAAGCGCACCACCTGCCGCTCCGTCGCCTTTTTGTTTACGTAGGGCACGTAAAAATCCATGCTTGCAATCGTCGTGCAGGAGTTGATGGCGCCCGACACGTGGGACATGATCGCGGCGGTCAGCCCCGCCAGCACCAGCCCAACAAGGCCATGGGGAAGCAGGCGCTCCACCAGTACGGGGAAGGCCTCGTCGGCCTTCTGAATCTCGGGAAACAGCTTCGCCGCCATCAGCCCCGGCACTACCGTCATAAAAGGCAGAAAGAACTTGATGTACTGGGCAAACACCACGCCCATCCGCGCGTGGTTTTCGTTCTTCGCCGCGAGCGCCCGCTGCACGATAAACTGGTTTGTCGCCCAGTAAAACGCGCTGATGCACAGTACGCCGCCCAGGTACTGCGTCCAGGGATAGTCCATATCGCTCGCCGGCAGAATCAAGTCCCACTCCGTCTGCGTCGCCATCACATTGCCCCAGCCGCCCGCCGCGTTGATCACCGCGATAGAAAGGGCCACGCCGCCCACGAGCAACACCGTCAGTTGCAGCATCTCCGTCCACACCACCGCGCGCAGGCCACCGGCAATCGTATAGACCGAAGTACACACCGCCAGCACGATGATACTCGTCAGCATGTCCACGCCCAACAGCGCATGCAGGGTAAAGGCCCCCAGATAGAGCACCGATGCAATCTCGATAAAAATATAAATCAAAATGATTAGCCCGGCATAAGCCACCCGCGAGGCATCGCCGAAGCGCCGCTGCAGAAACTCCGGCATGGTGTAAAAGCCGTTGCGCATGTAGAAGGGAAGGAAGATCCACAGCAGCACGTTGAGCCCGATGAGCACCGCGCCCCACTCCGCCGTAATCGCGACAAAGCCTCGGTCATAGGCCGCACCTGTCATGCCCACGAACTGGTGGCTGCTCAAGTTCGACGCCACGATACTCCCGCCCACCATCCACCACGGCAGCTTGTCCCCCGCGAGAAAGTAATCCCGCTTCGTGCCCTCGCCCTTCCGCGTGGCCCAGTAGCCCAGAAAAAGCACCACGCCAAAATAGACCACGAAAATTGAAATGTCGATGGCGCCAAGTTGCATTGGGTTCAGGTCCTTCAAAGCTGGGGCTAACCGCTCAACCGCTTCGCGGCGAACGCATCATTCGCACTGGTCCGCTTCCGGCACGAAGCGTCTCAAATTTGTGGCGTTTATTCTTGTGTATTCCGCCCCAAAGGGGCAATACATATTAGCTCAGGGCACGCCCTGGGTTAACGATAGTCTTGAACGTCCAGCCCTGAAAGGGCGAAACAATGAGGCACGTTGTGTCGCCCTTTCAGGGCTCAGGGTCGGTCGGCGTCGTTTCCCCAGGGCGTTGCCCTGGGCTAGCATGTCGGTGGCCCTTCGGGCCGGAATACCATGTACCCAATTTTCGAATTACAGCCCATCGCAGCCAAAGTGCTTAACGCCTGCCTTCAGTGGTCGATCCCTTTTCTCTTCATCTGTGCGTATCCGTGCAATCCGTAGTAAAAAGTCAAGTCTTCGCCATGGCCCGCGACGCAGTGTACGTTGCCATCGCCGCATCAATCTTATCCACCACACAATCCACCACCTCGTAACCGGCGATCAGCGGCAACTTCGTCAGCAGCGCCGGGGGGCAATCGGGCTTGTAGGTCTGGGCGCTGATGTCCAGCCCCGCCTCCACGAGCAGCGCCGCGATGGCCTTTGCCGATTCCAGATCTTCTATGAAGAGCGTGGACATGTGCCGGTGCCCCTCCACCGCCGTCACCAGCCCTGCATAGCGATCCGCCACCGCGCGCAAGCGTCCGGCGTAGTAGTCCCCCACGGCCTTCGTCACGCCCGCGTTCGCCTGGGCCCAGGTCAAGGTCACCAGATAGGCCAGCGAGGCCAGTTCTTCCTGGCCATTCGTCACCAGCGCGCCAAACTGCGGCAAGTTCACGTCCATCGCCGCGCTGAACACAATGCGCGATGCCGGATACTCCCCGCCGGGAAATCCCTTGCCCGCCGACACGAAACTCGGCTTCAATCCATATTCGCGGAAGAGAAAAATCTCCGAACTCCAGATGCAAGACTGAATCTCATCGCACACCACGGGTACATCATGCTTCGCGCAGAGGTCATAGGCATGGTGCAGGAATTCGCGCGTCAAGGTCAGGCCACCATAGTTCATCATCACGATCTCGTGAAACAAGCCCGCGATCTTCGTGAAGCCGCCTTCAAACTCGGCGAAGGCCGTGTCCAGATCCGCCAGATTATTCGGCCGTATCGTGCGAACCTGAATTGCGCCCGCTACGTCCAGCCGCGCCGTCAGCTCCGGCCACATCCCCCGCATCATTTGGGTAATGATCGTCGTGCCGTGGTAATTGCCGCCCAGACCGCCTTCGTCATCACCGATCACCAGAATCACCGGCGTCTTACCTGCGTAGGCGGGCTCCGCCAACTCACGCTGCATGCGATAGAAGCGCGCCAGGATCATTTTCAGCGCCGCCTCCACCGCCAGGCTCCCCGTCTCCAAATTCAGCACGCGATTCATCACGTCCAGCCTATTCTCCGCCAACACCGCATCCAGACCCGCGCGATCATCCACAGCGAGTCCATTCGCCGCCGCCACCAGGCGCTCTTCCAGCACCCGCGTCATCTGTCCCCGCGTGTTGTTGTGCGTCGCGTTGGGCACGCCCAGTCGCCGTGCACGGTCGATCAAGTCATAGCCCGGAAAACTGTGGCCCAGCGAAGCGTGATAGTGCTCGCTCTTCGCGGCCAGATAGAGCCGCCCATCCTCACCCAGGCGAAAGCATCCCAGCGCGCTCAGCGGCGCCATGACCGTCTTCGTCGCGGCGTTGAAGGCCTTGGTCGAGGCTCCGCCCGACGAGTCCGCCAGCGCGGGAGCGATCGTCTCGCCCACGCTGTCCAGCAACGAAAGGCAGCGTTCTTGAAACGAATCCGGGAAAAACGCCACGGGCTCCATGGCCAGGGCCATCAGCGCGGACACATCCTCGCCGGTCAGGAGGCCCCGCGCGCGACAGACGGCCTCCGCATAATCCGCGCCGCACAGGTCGGCCAGCGATCGATTGACGGGAACAAATTCGGTCTTTTCAGGGGGCATGGGGCCAAGATTCCGGTGTTTAGGCAATGTTCATTCGTGTTCGATTATGTTTTCAATACTACACAACCGAACATAACCAGTCAAATGTCCAGCGTCTCGAAGTTGACAGGCCCCAGCGCACCGCGTAAGATAGTCGTGGTCTGCGATTGCGGTTTTTTCGCGGACGCACAGCAGCCTGCCAACTCCGAGGCGCTCGCGCGTAAGACACTGGGAACATTGACGTTCTCCCCTCACGCCCGTTCTCCATTTCCCGCGCCCGAGGCGGCGCCAGCACAGGGCAGATCGACATGTATTTGGACTCCACCTTCACCGTGGCCTACACCCACCGGCTCCGGTGTACCCACGGCCTCTTTCGTCCCGACAATCCACTCCTTGCCGAATTGGCCGGGACTTCGGAGACGGGCCGGGCGCGGATGGTGGTCATGGTGGACGAGGGCCTGGCGCACGCGCAGATCGAATTTCTGAGCCAGATTACGGCCTGGTTCGAAGCCCACAACGAGCGCGTGGAGCTCATCGGCGTGCCCCACCTCCTTCCCGGCGGCGAGCGGGCCAAGCAGGACCGACACACCCTCGACAAGGCCCTGGAAATCATCAGCCACGCCCACCTCTGCCGACGCTCTTATGTGGTGGTGATTGGCGGCGGTGCCCTGCTCGATGCGGTTGGGCTCGCGGCCTCGCTCGCCCATCGCGGTGTCCGACTCATCCGCGTGGCCACCACCACCCTCAGTCAGGCGGACTCCGCCCTCGGTGTGAAGAACAGTATCAACGCATTCGGTCAGAAGAACTACCTCGGGGTCTATGAAGTACCCTGGGCCGTCATCAACGACGAATCCATGCTTGCCGACCTAAGCCAGGGCGATTGGATCTGCGGTTTCAGCGAAGCGGTCAAGGTGGCCCTGCTGAAGGACCCCGCGCTTTTCGAAGAAATCGAGCGCCACGCCGAGGCCATTCGCCTGCGGGACGAAGAAGCGGCCATTCCCATCCTCCGCGCCTCGGCGAAGCATCACTTCGATCACATTACGAAAAACGGCGACCCTTTCGAGCGGGGCGAAGCGCGCCCCCTGGACTTTGGCCACTGGGCCGCCCACAAACTGGAGCAGATGAGCCACTATGGCATCCGCCATGGCGCTGCGGTGGCCATTGGCCTTGCGCTGGATGTGACCTATGCGCGCCTCCAGGGCTGGCTGGACGAAGCCGAGCACGAACGCATCCTCCACTGCCTCGACACCCTAGGTTTCGAACTTTCCCATCCCCTGCTGAAGGATTCCGTCACG
>JBHEKR010000264.1:0-6804 GCA_041859365.1 Candidatus Hydrogenedentales bacterium | reverse complement strand
TACCGTAATGACAACGCCGGGCGGGTCTTTGGGCAAGGTGGGGTGGAATTTCGTAGTCGAATGCGGGGGACGGTCCCGCACGCGCGGTAGTCCACCCTCGGTCTTGTGACCACCAAGGAGCGGGTTGTGCTGTTCGGACGGTGTCGTGTTGCGTGCAGGACGGTCCCCGTTCCCGTATAATACGCCCCCAGGCAGCAACACGGGATCACGCTCCCCGCGAATTTCCCTCGTATTGCATCCCGTACCCTGTATTACCCCGAAGGACACCTTCTCATGGCCAAGCGCGGCATCAATTTCAAGAGTTCCTGGGCGGAAGCCAGGACGATCATGTGGTCCCACCGAAAGCGCATCGCCCTTGGCATGGTGCTGGTAGTGATCAACCGTCTCTGTGGATTTGTCGCACCGGGCAGCACGAAGTATCTGGTCGATAATATTCTCGCGCCCGGCGCCCACACCGAGCCCCTCTTTGGCATCAGCGATCCGGGACAGCTCCTCAAGGTGCTCGGGCTTGCCGTGGCCGTGGCATGCCTCGTTCAGGCCGTCACGACCTTCGCCCTGTCTCAAGTCCTCGGCGTAGCCGCACAGAAATCCATTACCGACATGCGCAAAAAAGTGCAGCAGCATGTCATGCGCCTACCCGTCCAGTATTTCGACTCCACCAAGACGGGCGTACTTATCTCCCGCGTCATGACCGACGCGGAAGGCATCCGCAATCTCATCGGCACAGGGCTGGTACAAGTCAGTGGCGGCATGTTCGGCGCCGCCATCGCCCTGGGTATTCTTTTCTGGCTGAACTGGATCCTGACGGCGGTGATTATCGTGGTCCTGGCGGCCTTTGGCTTTTCCATGGCCTATGCCTTCAACCGCCTGCGTCCCCTATTCCGCGAAAGGGGCGAGATCAACGCCCAGGTCACCGGTCGCCTCACGGAATCGCTGGGCGGCGTCCGCGTCGTGAAGGGCTACACCGCGGAACGCCGCGAAGATCTCATCTTCGCCAAAGGTATCCACCGTCTTTTCCGCAATGTGGCAGCCGCCGTGACCGGCGTCTCCGCCATTTCCTCCGTATCCACGGCCCTCATCGGCATCATCGCCACGGTCATGATCATGCTGGGCGGCCACTTCGTGCTCACCGGAGCCATGACGCCTGGTGACCTCTTCATGTTTCTCGCCTTCGTCGCCATGGTGGTCATGCCCCTGGTCCAGATCGCCAATATCTCCACGCAATTCAGCGAGGCCTTTGCCGGGCTGGACCGCATCCGCGAGATTCGCAGCATGGCTACGGAAGACGATGAAGACCAGTCTCGCGAGGCCACGGGCCCGGTGAACGGCGATATCGCCTTTGAGGGAGTCCACTTTGAGTACGACGAAGGGGTGCCGGTGCTCAAGGGCGTTTCGTTCAATGCGCCCTCGGGAACCACCACCGCTCTGGTCGGCTCCAGCGGCTCGGGCAAGAGCACGCTCATCGGACTGGTGATGGCCTTCAACCGCCCGAAACACGGACGTGTCACCGTGGACGGCAAGGACCTCTCCACCGTGAAACTGCGGGACTACCGGAGCCACCTCGGGCTGGTGTTGCAGGAGAATTTCCTTTTCGACGGCACCATCGCGGAAAACATCGCCTTCTCCCGGCCCAATGCGGCGCGCGATGAAATTGTCCGCGTCAGCAAGCTGGCCCACTGCGACGAATTCATCATGGGCTTCGAAAACGGCTACGACACGGTCGTGGGCGAGCGGGGGGTGAAGCTCTCCGGTGGCCAGCGGCAGCGCATCGCCATCGCCCGGGCGATTCTGGCCGATCCGAAGATATTGATACTGGACGAGGCGACTTCCAGCCTTGACAGCGAGAGCGAGGCCTACATTCAGGACGGTCTCCGCTCTCTCCGCACCGGCCGCACGAGCTTCGTCATCGCCCACCGGCTCTCCACCATCCGCAGCGCGGATCAGATTCTGGTGCTGGAGCATGGCGAGATTGTGGAGCAGGGGACCCACGCGGAACTCATGGCAATGAACGGGCGCTACCGCGATCTGCACGACCGCCAGTACCAGTTCGAGAGCAACCAGTTCATCAACCCCGGCGAGGATTTCACGCCCGAGGCCGCGCCCGCCCGCTAAAAGTTCAACTCTTCTGAGACACTCAATCCGGTCATGGCATCCGTGGCTGGGCTGATGCCGCCGCCCCGGCCCTGACCGCCACCCGCGGTTTTCCCTTCCGCAGCCTCGGTGGCCACCGCCGCGGGATTGATCACCGTTCCGGTGCGCGGGTCATACTGAAACTGCGTGTTGGTGGAGTTCAGCGGCACCTCCGCCAGATATTGGGGCACCAGATGGTGGAGCGAGGGCGGATACTGATTGTGGGCCCGCGCATAGGTGGCCACGGCCTTGTTGAGCGTGTCCAGTTTGTGGCTGTCGGCCACAGGGTCATAACCATTGCCCCGGATCATCGGGCCGAGCACGGGAATCGCAATGACCAGGGCAATGATGATGAGTCCGCCGATCAGGAGTCTGTTGTCTTCCATGGAATGGTACCTCAAGTGGTGGGGTTTACGGGCGCTGTCCGAACCTGAATACAGTATTGCATTTTTTCAGTTTCCGTACAAGGAGACAATCGACCGCTCAGTCCACCACTCGCCCTCGCTCCAGCCGTAATATCCGATCCACCACCGTGGGCAGCTCCTCCGCATGGTGCGTAATATACACCAGTGCACAGGCGTGTCCGTCGAGCGCCCTCGCCAGCGCGCGGTGGAAGGCCTCCCGGTGGGGGGCGTCCAGGCCCTGGCAGGGCTCGTCCAGCAATATCAGATCCGGGGTCTTGATCAGCGCCCGGGCCAGCAGGGCCATGCGTTGTTCCCCCGCGCCCAATGCGGAAAAATCGGCCTTCGCAGGAAGGTCAAAGCGCGCTAGCCATGCCTTTACCCGCGCGCGCTGTTTCGCCGTCAGCGGTCGTTGGAGCCCGATGGTGTCGAAGAGGCCCGAAGCGATGATCTCGGCAACCGGGGTGCTGCCGGGATAGTGCCACTGCAACTCCGGCGACAGCCAGCCGATGCGCGCGCGGATGTCCCAGATGCTTTCGCCCGTGCCGCGCTGCTTTCCAAAAATCCGCACGTCGTTGTTGTAGGCCTGCAGATTGTCCCCCGTGAGCAAGCTGAGTAACGTGCTTTTGCCCGACCCGTTGGGGCCCATCAGCGCCCAGCGCTCGCCTGCCCGAACGGTCCAGGAGACGCGGTCGAGGGCAACGGTTTTGTCATAGCGCACCGTGACATCCGTAAGCGAGAAGATCTCGGCTGCGCTCGGGGAGGATGGGAGTGCCATGTTGGCCCGCACGGGTACTTTGGGGCGCGTGAAAAAGCGCCGCAGTAGCCGATGACCGCGCAGGGCTTCCAAGCTGCCCAGGAGGTGCACCGTGCCGTTGGCGATGTGGACCAAATGGGTCGTACCGGGCGGTATCTCTTCCGGTCGCCGCACCACGACGATCAAATGCATGCCCTGGCTCATGAGATCACGGATCAGCGCGCTCAGGCGTTCCCTGGCGTCGGCGTCGAGGCCCGCGAAAGGGTCGTCGAGGATCAGCAAACGCGGTTGCTTAAGCAGGGCTTCGGCGATGAGCACACGGCGCAGTTCGCCATTGGAGAGGGCGGGGAGGGGGTGCTTCAACCGGTGGGTGATGCCCACGCGCGCCACGGCGCGCTTGATCGCGCTCTCCGACGCACCTGTACGCTTGACGAGAATTTCCAACACTCTCGGGGCCGCCTCGGCGTCCGAAGTGTTCCAGCGGGCCTGGTGGTAGTCGGAGCCCGCGTGGGCGAGGGCCGATTGGTCCTCCTGCGATACCCACGCGATGCGGTCCTCCGGAATCGTTCCATCCATGGGATAACTCTCGGCGGGATCCATGCACGCGAAGTGATACCAAACCTCGCCGCCCACCACCGGCGTCCGACCATCGAAGGCCCCCAGCAGGGTGCTCTTTCCACTGCCATTCGGCCCAATCACGACCCACTGTTCACCCTCATGGATGCGCCAGGTGGTATTTGGGAAAAGGAGTTGATCGCCGAGGCGCAGCGTGATGTTGTCGAGAGTGATGAAAGGGCGGGACATGGCAGTTGACAGTTGACAGTTGACAGTTGACGGCGGAAACTAACTTGCCATTGTCCATTGTCCATTGTCCAGCCTGAAGCCTCCGCCGCAAGTAGGATCCCAATTCCCGGTAATGCTATGATTCCCGGATTCCCGCGCGTCCCGGATCAGCCGGATCGCGCATTGCCATGCAAACACCCGGCCCTGCGTCCGTCGCGGCGGTCCGATTCACACCATGTACAGGAGGATTCCCATGTCTCAAGGACTGCTGGCCGGCAAGCGCGGCCTGATTTTCGGCGTGGCCAATGACAAATCCATCGCCTGGGCCTGCGCCCAGGAATGCGCCGCCCAGGGCGCCGAACTGGTCTTCAATTATCTCGGGCCGCTGGAAAAGCGCGTGCGCGACCTCGCAGGAACCATCCCCGGCTCCGATGTGCTCGAGTGCGACGTGACGAAGGACGAGGAAATCGCTTCTTTCTTCGCTGCAATTAAGGAAAAATGGGGCACGATTGACTTTGTGATTCATTCCATCGCTTTTGCCGAGCGCGATGATCTGAAGAATCCTTTCGTGCAGACACCACGTAAGAATTTTGCGCTGGCGATGGACGTTTCCGCCTACTCCCTCGTGGGGCTGTGCCGCGAAGCCGCGCCGCTCATGACCAACGGCGGCAGCGTGGTGGCCATGACCTACTACGGCGCCGAAAAGGTGCTCCCAAATTACAACATGATGGGCGTTGCCAAGGCGGCCCTCGAAGCGACCTGCCGCTACCTTGCCAACGACCTCGGCCCGGTTGGCATCCGCGTCAACTGCGTCAGCGCCGGACCCCTGCGCACCCTCTCCGCCAGCGCCATCGCCGGCATGCGCAAGATGCTCAAGGCCAACGCCGACACCGCCCCGCTCCGCCGCAACACCACCGTGGAAGACGTGGCGAAAAGCACGGTCTACCTGCTCTCGGATATGTCCTCCGGCGTCACCGGTGAGACGCACCACGTGGACTGCGGCTACAACATCATGGGCCTGACCCTGACGGGTGAAGAGACGGCGGAGTAACGTTCATCACGAACTCACGATTCGCGGACGTGCCACACGATTCCGAGGAACGAGGATTCGTGTGCGGGTCGCGCCGGCGATTGGTTTCCGTTATAGTGATTGTAAACGAGCGGTTTGGCTTCGGAGAAGAGTCCCGGAGTTCAAGCCGCTCGTATCTATATTCTTTGATTGCCGCCGTTCCCCCTGCGACGGGCACACGAATCCTCGTTCCTCGGAATCGTGTGGCACGTTGTTTCATTAGAAAGGCCTTCGTGAACCCAATGTCCTCAATCACCGTGCAATCCACCGGCATCATCTACCGCAACCCCAAGCCCCACGTGCGCAGTGTCCACGCGTACTTTCCCTCCCTCGCGGCGCTGGACAATGGCGACTTGCTCTGCACGGGCGTGCTCGGCGAGGCATTCGAGGCGCACAACTGCCGCACCCATGTATTTCGCTCCACGGATCGCGGCGAGACCTGGGTGCACGAGGGACCGATCTACCCCGGACCGCCCCATCCACTGATGTCGGATTTTTCCCGCATCACCGCGCTGGGCAATGGCAAGGTGGTCGCCATGATGGTTCGTCAGGATCGTCGCGAATTGCCCGATGAGGGCCTCGCGAATCCCGAGACCATGGGCTTTGCACCGAGTGAAGTACTGATGCTGCGCTCGGACGACTACGGAAAGACCTGGAGCGAGCCTGTGCGCCAGACGCCGCCGCTGGACGGCCCGGAATTTGAATTGTGCAGCCCCATCAACGTGCTGCCCGATGGCCGCTGGGTGTGGAGCACGTCCACATGGTTCGACTGGGCGGGTAATTGTCCCGATGGACTCCGGCTCGTTGGCTGGATCTCGGAAGATGAGGGAAAAACCTGGTCCAGCTACATGGACGTGATGCACGAGGCGGGCAACCGGACCTTTTTCTGGGAATCCAAGATCATCGCCTTGAAAGACGGGCAATTGCTGGCCAACGCCTGGGTCTACGACGACGTGGCGAAGGCAGATCGGCCCAATGAATACGCCCTGAGCGGCGATAGCGGTGAATCCTGGACCGCGCCCATGTCCACCGGCCTCCACGGCCAGACCATGACGCCCATCACCCTCGATGATGGCCGCGTCCTCAGCGTCTATCGCCGCACCGATGAACCGGGGCTCTGGGCCAACCTCAGCCGCGTGGAAGGCACCACCTGGATCAACGAGACGACGACGCCCATCTGGGGACAACGGGCTGCCGGGCTCATCGGCGACACGGGCAACATGGCCAACAACTTCGCCGTACTCCGCTTCGGCGCGCCCTGCCTGGTGAAGCTGGACGATGGCGTGATCTACGGGGCATTCTGGTGCTATGAGGACTGCGTGTCCGTGCTGCGGTGGTTTACGCTGACGGTGGGCTGATGTGGTAAAGCAAGTTGGGAAAAGAATGTGGCACAGCCGTCCCGGCTGTGATTTGTCTGGAAAAACACAGAGGCGTTTTTCATGTCCACCCAAAAGCGGAAGACGACTCCGGGTGCCACCTCAATCCCGCCTAAGCGGGTTTGGGTGCCACGAGTGGGGATATCCCGCCGCTCTCAATCGTGGCCAGGGGGAAGCATTGTTCACTACCAATCGGTATCGTAAAATGGTCGGCGCGCCCGATCCGGCGACCCCGCAACTATAATCGATGATGCTATCGCATAGGCGTGCCGATGGATTGAAGTGGTC
>JBHEKR010000139.1:0-3372 GCA_041859365.1 Candidatus Hydrogenedentales bacterium | reverse complement strand
CATCACGGTGATGGCAGCCAGCCTCCTTGTGCTCGTGGCGGACTACCGCGCGGCGGTGGAGAATCACCGCGCAGTATTGCTGGCCCGGGGCGAGACGGCCCTCGATGCGCTGGCCGCGGGCATCCGCGCCCAGGGACGCATGGGACGTTTTCGCACGGACCGACTAAACTATATTTTCGAGGAACTCGCCGCCGCTCCCGGCATTACGGGCGTGGCGCTTGTCGGCGCCGATGACGCCATCCTGGCCTCAGGAGGCGAGGCGACGTTGCTGAGCGGATCGGAAACGGTCCCGATCCACTGGGAGATTGCGGCGCTCGTGCTGAGCCGTATGGTGGATCTCGATACCGGTGGACACGGTCCAGCGCAGGGACAGGGACGGGGTGCGCAGCGGTGGGAAGCGGAAGGTTTTGAAGCCCTCCCGCCGGGAGCCCATCGGCTCGCAATCGCGCTGGACACCCTGATCCTGCGGGAGGCTATTGCGGCTGAGCGCGTCCGACATACCGCCATCTTCCTGCTCGCCGTGCTGCTGGTCACACTCGGCAGTTTCGCGGCGATTGGCTGGATCCGTCGCCGGGGACTCCAGACCGCGCTGAACGCCTCACGCGAACAGGCGGCGCAACAGGAGCGACTCGCCCTTCTGGGTGCCGGCCTGGCGCACGAGACGAAGAACCCGCTCAGCGTCGTGCGCGGCCACGCCCAGCTTATCGCGGAATCGCCCGAAGACCATGAGGAAAATCGCGCCCGCGCCGAGCGCATCGTGGACGAAATCGACCGCGCCGTGGGCCATATCAACGGATTCCTGAGCCTCTCGCGGCCTCGTGAACTCGAAATCGCGCCCCTGGCGCTCCGGCCTTTTCTTGAAGCCTTTGTGGCACTCATGGAGGAAGAGGGACGTCAGAAAGGCGTGGAAATCGCTTTTGAATCAAGTGAAATCACCGTGCGGGCCGACGGAGGCCAGCTCCGCAAGGCCCTGCTCAATCTCGTACTGAATGCCCTCGCCGCCTGCGCACCGGGCGACCGGATCGACATCGCGGTGACCTCGTCGAACGGAAATGTGGCGCTTACGGTGCGCGACACGGGCCGGGGCATCGCACCAGAGGATCTCGCAAGGGTGACCGAGCCCTATTTCACGCGCTCGGAGAAGGGCTGCGGCCTCGGCCTCGCACTGGTGCAACAGATCGCCGAGGGCCACGGCTGGACGCTGGAAATTCAATCCACACCCGGCGAAGGCACGATGGTTTCCTTGCGCGGTCTGGAAAGGGTATCGTGAGGCCATGACGGACCACCTGCCCATCGCCATCGTCGACGACGATCCCGGCCAGCGCCAATTGCTCGACAATGCCCTTCAGCGCGCGGGCTTTGCCACAGTGCTCTGCGCCGATGGCCCGGCGGGCCTCGCGGCGGCACCCGATTGTGCGCTGATGCTGCTGGATGTTCGTATGCCCGGCATGAGCGGTCTGGAGGTGTTGGAGAGGGTGAAGGCGGCCCATCCCGCCCTGCCCGTGATCCTCCTCACGGCCTATATCCACGTGCGCGACGCCGTCGCCGCCATGAAGCAGGGCGCGTTGGATTACCTGGAAAAGCCGGTGGATCTGGACGAGCTCATCGCGGCGGTGGACGATGCCCTGGGGTCGCCGCCGCACCGCGCCGCCGATCAGGAACATGCCGAACTACCCCCCGGGGTGGTGGCGGAGAGTCCCGCCTTGCGACTGGTTTTTCACCAAGCCGCGCGGGCCGCAGGGAGCGACGCCACGGTACTCATCACGGGGGAAAGCGGCGCGGGCAAACAAGTGTTGGCCGAATACATCCAGCGTGGGAGCCAGCGCGCATCGGGGCCCTTCGTCACCGTAAATTGCGGCGCGCTACCCGAGCACCTGATCGAAAGTGAACTCTTCGGGCATGAGAAAGGCGCCTTCACCAGCGCCGATCGCCAGCACACCGGGCGCTTTGAGGAAGCCCACCGCGGCACGCTCTTTCTGGACGAAATCGGCGAGCTGCCCCTGGCCTTGCAACCGGCCTTTCTGCGCGTGCTCGAATCGGGCGCCTTCCGGCGCGTGGGCGGCGCGGAAGAGCGCCACGCCGACGTGCGCCTCATCGCGGCGACCAACCGAAACCTGGAAGAGGCCGTGGCGGCGGGCCGCTTCCGCGAGGACCTGTACTACCGGATCAACGTGTTCCCGCTGCACGTGCCCAGCCTTGCGGATCGCCCGGAGGACATCCTGCCCCTGGCGAATCTCGTGCTCACGCCCCACCGAAAGCGCCTGAGCCCCGCGGCTGAACGCTGCCTCCTCGCCCACCCCTGGCCGGGGAACGTCCGCGAACTGCGCAACGCTCTGGAGCGCGCGGCCATCCTCTCGGAGGGCCACCAGATTCTGCCCGACGATCTTCCCGAGGCCGTGCGCAAGAGCGAGCACCTGCCCCGAAAAAACGCGGGCGTGCTCGTGGGCGACATGCAGGCGATTCAGCGCCAGGCGATCATCGAAGCGCTGGAAAAGACCGGCAACAACAAAACCCGCGCGGCCCAGCTCCTCGGTATCAGCCGCCGCAACTTGGTCTACAAACTGCGCGACTACGGGATGTGATTGGGAGCGCGAAGGACACCTTCCAGAGACTGGCAGCCCACTGAGTCAGACAAACGTGCCACACGATTGCGAGGTACGAGCATTCGTGTGACAGGAGCGCACCGCACCTGCATCTGGACACTATTTCGAAGGCGCGGCCTGACCGGCGGCTTGCGATCCTCCGAACACTTCGCCCACCGAAGTTCCCGCCTCTGCGATTGAGCGAACGTCACACTTGACAAAATAACGCTCTTACCTCGCGATCGTGTGGCACGTCCGATTTGGTTGGATTGCCTGCTCAGCCGATAGTTTGCGTTCATTCGCGAAAATTTGCGGTTCGCTTCTTCCCGCCCCTCACTTCCGCACAATCACCGCCGACCAGTCCTCGCCTATCCGAAGCTCCGTCCAGGTCTTTCCGTCCTCGGTGGTAAATGGGGCCACAAATTCCGGCACTTCTTCCCCGCGCTCGTTGTAGACGTGGACTTCGTGTTGCCCGGCGTCGCCCCAGCCGTATTTTCCGCTGGTTTTTGTCACGATGCGCTCTTCACCGATGATGTAGCCCCGGCGCAACTCCAGTGGTGTGATGGGGAACATTTGCGAAGTGATCGTCGGGTGCGTGGGGGTCACGGTCATGTCGTTGTACCAGTGATACACACAGCCATAGTCCAGCGCGGCGAGCATGGTGGCGTAGGCGTCCTGCTGACTATGCTCGGTGAGGTGATCGCCCAGGGCGATGGGCGAGTAGAGATGGCTCAGGGTGCAGTTCGTGATGCTGCCCGTCTCCACGAAGCAGGGGAAATCCAGCTCCGCC
>JBHEKR010000279.1:0-22250 GCA_041859365.1 Candidatus Hydrogenedentales bacterium | reverse complement strand
CGACGCCATTTTCGTGGCGGAGCCGGGGGGCAAGCTGGTTCAGGTGAACGAACAGGCGTGCCGTTCCACGGGATACACGCGCGATGAGTTACTCGCCATGCGTGCCACCGACATCGATGTTCACACGGCGACAATTCCCGAGTTTGAAGTTTTTTCCGAGCGGCTGAATGAAACGAAGGTGCAACTTATCCAGACCGCTCATCGCCGTAAGGATGGCTCCATATTCCCGGTGGAGGTGCGCACGGCCTATATACAGACAGAACACGGTCCCCTGATCATCGGCACGGCGCGTGATCTAACTGAACGGATGGAGAGCACACTTCGAAACGCTCAGATCCTGGAAACGGCGATAGACGGATTCTGGGTGGTTGACGGGGCCGGGAAACTGGTCGAAGTAAATGCCGCCGCCGCCGAAGCCCTCGGCTATACGATTGAGGAGCTGCTTCAACTTTCCATCTTCGATATTGACGCGGAAGAACAGCCGAAAGAAACACGTGAGCGAATCCAGACCGTATTCGAGCGGAGACATCTCCGTTTCGAGTCCCGGCACCGTCGAAAAGACGGTCGCGTGATCGATGTGGAGGTAAGCGTCAGCCATCATCCGAGCTTGCCAGGCTATCAGTTTGCTTTTATTCGCGACATAACCGAACGCAAACTGGCCGAGCTGTCCCTGAGAAAGAGCGAATCCTTCCTCAAGCGCTCTCAGTCGGTGGGGCATATCGGTAGTTGGGAATTTGAACTGGCGACAGGCGAGGTGACCTGCTCCGACGAATTCTGCAGGATTTTTCAATACGCGTCGCCCGGTGCAAGTGTGAGTGCGCGGTATATTTTCCAGTGTATCCATCCGGAAGACTGGTACGCCGCGCGAAAGGCGTACTTCAAATCCCTCAAGAACCGGGAGGGGCTGAATTCAACCGAATTTCGAATCATCCGCGCGGGCGATGGGGATGTGCGGGTGGTGGAATCACGCTATGAACACGAGTGCGATGATCGCGGGCGGGTCTTCCGGTCGCTTGGCGTGGTCCAGGACATTACGGAGCGCAAGCGCCAGCAGAACGTATCCGCAGCACGCCTTCGTCTCATCGAGTTTGCGAGTCAGGGACACAGTTCCCATGACCTGCTCCAGACCTTCCTGGACGAGGCGGAGAAGCTCACCGACAGCAGGATTGGCTTTTTCCATTTCGTGGAGGCGGATCAGGAAACGCTGTCGCTTCAAGCCTGGTCCACGAACACGCTTCAGCATATGTGCACCGCCGAAGGCGCGGGCCAGCACTACCCCATCAGTAAGGCGGGTGTGTGGGTGGACTGCGTCCGCGAGAGGAAACCGGTTATCCACAACGACTATGCCCAACTGCCGCACCGGAAGGGCCTGCCGGAAGGGCACTCGCCCATCATCCGTCAAGTGGTGGTGCCCGTCTTCCGCTCCGGTCAGGTGGTGGCGATTCTTGGCGTGGGCAACAAGCCCACCAACTATGGCGAGTACGACTGCGATATGATCGTGGAACTGGCCGATATCGCCTGGGACACGGTGGTGCGCATGCGGGCGGAGGAGGCCCTTCAGGCGTCGGAGTCCAAATTCTCCAAGGCCTTCTGGAACGCCCCTTTCCTCATGACCCTGACAGCACCGGAAGATGGACGCTGCCTGGAAGCCAATGATGCTTTCTACAGTCTGACCGGCTTCACCCCGGAACAGGTGCTGGGACGTAATGGGACCGATCTGGGCTTCATCTCTCCGGCGGTTCGGGAAACACTGGTTGAGATATTCGAGCGCGAGGGACACGCCCGGGAGGTCGAAATGGAGATTCACCGCGCAGATGGATCGCCCATGACCGCACTCTACTCCGGCGTTTTGGTGGAAGTGGGCGGCGAAAAGCGGATTCTTTCCACAGCCGTCGACATCACGGAGCGGAAGCGCGCGGAACATAAGCTGGCCCACGCCTACGAGCTGCTGGAGCGCTCCAATGAAGCCGCCCGCATCGGAAGCTGGGAAATTAACCTCGGCACGATGGAAATCACCTGGAGTCGGGTTGCCTGCGAGATTTTCGGGCTCTTTCCCGAAACCACAGTGAGCATTGACCAGTGGTTGAGCTTCTATGTTCACGGGGAGCCGGTCCAGGGTACGGTCAGGTCCGTGGGCGATGTGCTTTCCTGGGGCGAGGCTTTCGACTTTGAGTCGGTCGTGTGCACGGCCCTTGGTGAAGAGCGCTTCGTGCGGACCAATGGGCTGCCTGTGTTGGAGGGGGGCCGTTGCGTAAGGATGTACGGACTCTTTCAGGATATTACCGAGCGGCGCTTGTCAGAAATCGCCCTGCATCGCCAGCACCGCGCGATCGACCTGACCAAGAACATGACAACCGTGTTTCTCACCGCCAGCCCGGAAAATGTGTTTACGGACCTGCTCGATGTGGTGAAGAAGGCGACGGAGAGTCATTTTGGACTTTTTGGCTACATCGACGACAACGGGAATCTCGCTTGCCCGGCCCTTTCGCAGCTTCTCTTGGGCTACTCCGAGTATGCGGACGGGAAGGCGGTATTCCGACCGGAGCAATGGGGCGGGATCTGGGGTAGCGCGTTGCGGGAGTCGAAGACCTTTCTGTTAAACGAAAATTTGAGCGTTCCCGAGGGGCATCTGAGTCTTGACAACGCCATCGCTACGCCCTTGATTCACCAGGACCGCGCCATAGGGCTCTTCGTGCTTGCCAACCGATTGGGCGGCTACGGCGCCGACGAGGTGGGCCTTCTCGAGAGTGCTGCCCTGCAAACGGCCCCGGTGCTGAATGCTTATCTGGAGCGGATTCGCAAGGAGGAGGAACACGAGCGGCTGGAGGCCCAGTTCCGCCAGTCTCAGAAGATGGAAGCCATTGGGCAACTCACCGGCGGCGTGGCCCACGATTTCAACAATCTGCTCCAGATCATCATCGGCTATTCCGATATCCTCCTGCTCCACAATATTTCGCCCGAACAGACGCGCGACCTGGTGGATCAGATCGCCACCGCCGGCCACCGCGCCGCTCGGCTGGTCTCGCAGCTTCTCCTGTTCAGCCGACGCCAGATCATGCGGCCCGAGACGCTGAGCCTGAATGAGACCACGGCCGACCTCATGAAAATGCTGGGCCGGATCATCGGCGAACAGGTCCAAATTCGCTGGCATCCCGCTTCTCACTTGAGCTACGTCTTCGCGGATCGCAGTATGATCGAGCAGGCCCTCACCAACCTCTGTGTGAACGCCCGCGACGCCATGCCCGACGGCGGCATCGTAACCATCGAGACCCGGGAAGTCACCCTGAGCGCCGAGGACTGTGCGAGCAATCCGGAGGCCCAGCCCGGAGACTATGTGCTCCTCAGCGTGAACGACACGGGATGCGGCATGGGGGAGGAGACCCTCAACCACCTGTTCGAGCCCTTCTTCACCACCAAGCCCGTGGGCAAAGGCACCGGCCTGGGCCTGGCCACGGTCTACGGTATCGTCAAGCAGCACAACGGCGTGATCGATGTGCAGAGCCAGCCGGGAAAAGGGGCAACGTTCAAGCTCTATTGGCCCGTTCAGGCCGAAGGTCAGCGCACGCTCGCAATTGACGTGGTCGAGGAGCCCATGGCTGGCGGTACCGAGACCATTCTGCTCGCCGAAGACGACGAGGCGGTGCGCATCATGGTTCGCCAGATTCTTGAGAGCGCGGGCTACACCGTGGTCACTGCGGCCGACGGCGCGGACGCCCTCGCCGTGTTGAAGGACTACCCGGGTCGGGTCGATCTCGCCATTCTCGATGTGGTCATGCCCAATATGGGCGGCCACGAAGCCTACCAGCGGATGCAGGCCGAGTACCCCGACATCAAGGCTTTTTTTGCAAGCGGATACAGCGAGGACGCCATCCACAAGAACTTCGTGCTCGATGATGGGCTGACCCTTATTCAGAAGCCCTACACCCATCGCGACCTGCTCAAGACCATCCGGGAGGTGCTTAACCGGAACTGAGGAAGCGTTCACCGGAAAATATCTCCTTGCATCATTGCGCCCGGCGGTTTCTTTACGTATAACACTACGTAAGGATTGCCGCCATGACCGAATTGAACGATCAAAGTCTCCTCACCCACTGGTATCGCCACCGGAACGCCGAGGCCTTCCGCGTGCTGGCCACGCGCCATGCGCGCATGGTCTACGCCACGGCCCTGCGCATCCTGCGTAATCCCCACGACGCGGAGGAGGTGTCGCAGCAGAGTTTCCTCGCCCTCGCGCAGACGCGCCGCCCGCCTTCGGGCAACGTGGCCGCATGGCTCCACCGCACGGCCTATCACGCCGCGCTCAACCTTACCCGGGCGCGAAACCGCCGCACCGCGCGGGATCAAGCCTACGCCGCCACGCAGCCCGACAGCACCCGCACCGAGTGGGACGATATCCGCGATCTCGTGGACGAGGCCGTGGCGGGATTGCCCGATGCCTGCCGGGAATGCATCGTGCTCTACTTCTTCGAAGAGCAGACCCACGCGGCCATCGGCGAGCGACTCGGCATCACGCGCCAGGCCGTGGCCCAGCGCATCGAGAAGGGAATCGCCCTCGTGCGCAAACGCCTCGCCAGCAAGGGGGTCGTCGCGCCCGCCGGGGCGGCGCTGGTGGCGCTGATCCACGAGAATTCGGTTCACGCCATGCCTGCAACGCTCATGGCGGAGATGGGGCGCATCGCCCTCGCGGGTACGCCGTCGGTGTGGGCCGTGGTGGCGACCTACACGTCGGGGGCGGCGTTGAAAGTGGCTGCGGCCGTGCTGGTGGTGGGGGCGGCGACCACGGCCGTCGTGCTGGGGGACAATCTGGACCTAACGCGAGTGCCGGAGTCCCCGATTGCCGCGTCGGACGCGTTGTCGGAGCTTGGGGCGCCTGCTGCGCGGGTCGTGGCAGCGATGCCCGTTGTCGCGCCGGATTCCGTCCCCAAAGCGGGAGCCGACCCGACTGTCGACGTGGAACCTGTTGCGACGTTGGTCACCGATTCAAGTCGGGCCTCCCTTTCAGGTGTGGTATTGCTACCCGATGGCGCGCCCTACGCCCATGCCACGGTGTGGCTGATCGCAGGGGGGTACGAACCACAGAGTAGCCCGAGGGGAATGTACTTCAACCTGCCTGCCGACGCCTCGGGACGCTTTACACAGACGGAAATGCTTCCCGCGGAGTACATGGTGCTCGTGACGGAGCCGAATTCGGACGGATATGCCTGGGACAGCGAGCTTGCGAAAGTAACCCTAGCGCCGGGCGAGCATAAGTCCGGACTGGAACTCCACTATGGCATGGAAGGCGATCTAGCGATTTCGGGCATCGTCGTGGGTACTGCGGGTAATCCGCTGAAGGGAATCCAGGTTGCCACAGTGGGATCCGTTCGGCGGACGGCTGTGAGTGATGATGAGGGTCAGTTTACACTGCCTTATCTGCCCGACGAGCCGTTTACCGTTCACGTACCTTCCCTTGAACGCAATCAGGCCGTGACGAAAGTGAGGGCAGGGGACCAGAATGTGCGGCTGGTGGTTACGTTGGACGGGGAAATTCAAGGGCGCGCTATCGACGCGAAAACGCATAAGCCAATTGCACGTTTCGAGACCACTTACATGCAGGGGCACGTACTCGAGTTTGAACAGTCGCGTGCCTTCGGGTGGCGCAGTTCCTATGAGCCCGAAGGAATGTTTCAATTGGCCCCTGTTCCCGCGGGCGATCTCACCGTTGCAGTTCGCGCCGTGGGGTATGAGATTACCCTGGCGCCGGTCACCGTCGAAGAGGGAAAGACGGTGGGCAATCTCGAAGTGGCCATGGAACCCGCCCATGTCATTACCCTTGCCGGCAGCGTCGTGACCGAAGACGGACAACCCGTGGAAGGTGCCCGAATCTACACCAGGAGGATTCCGGTTTACGACAGCGAAGGCGATGCCGGGAGTGATGCCCAGGGCCGATTTGAAATACCCAACGCGCTGCCGGGAATTGAAAAACTCTATGCGGCACATCCGGACTTTGCCTCCGCATCTGCGGCGGTATCGGAAGATACGACCATCGTCATGGCGCAGGCGGGCCGCGTCGTTGTCGAGGTTTATTCCGATGGGGTGCCCATGCTGAAAGCAGGTACTGGTGTCCGATCGGAAGGCGGCGAATACGACGAGGCCGTAAGGACGGATGATGCTGGCCGAGCTATATTCGACAAGGTCCCAGGGGGCGAGCTACTGATCGAAGTCCGGCCCGACGACGCTCGATTGAAGTCCACGAACACCGTGCTGGCGCCGGGAGAAGAGAAAATCGTGCGCGTCGACATCGCGCCCGCCGAGGCCAGTGTGGAGGGCATGGTGTATCTGGATGGCGAACCGGTATCCAGTGCCATGGTCAGACTCTTTGTCGAAACGGCAGCGGGCTCCGAGACCTTGAGCCAGAGCGTCACGGCGAGCGGCGAGTTTCGATTTGCCCAGGTTCCGGTGGGGAAGGCGCAATTGGGCGTAGTCACCGGCGCGCCGCGACGGTGGGCTCTCGTGGACGATATCGCCCTGACGGCGGGCCAGGTGACCACCGTCGATCTGGATGTGACGGAAGCGGCCCAATTGCAGGGTGTGGTGAATGGCGTTGCGGCGAACGAAGCGGCGCAGATCGTCGTATACCGTGGGACAATAGCACTCGAGGAGGCCTTGAGTATCGGCATTGGGCACCCTGTGGACCCCACCGTGGCGTCTAAACCTCAAATCGACGAATCGGGCGCATTCGAGGCGCCGCTCCAGAAGCCGGGGACCTACACCGTCGTTCTCTACACCTGTCCGGAAAATGACAGCACCCAGCGCGTTCACCGCGACTATCGCGTCGTGGAGGTGCCCGAAAGCCGCGCGCTGAATCTGGATTTCAATCTGACGCCGTGATCTCGACCATCACCGCGCCGACCGAGGCAGGGCGGTTGTCACGCACGCCGCGCGGGGAATGTTCTCTCCCACGCGCGGCGTTCGTGCAATGAAGGATCTTGGACACTTCCGCCCTGACGCATCTTCGAGCCGTCCAAGGCGGGGCCTGCGCAAACTCCGAAGGGCGTAATGGCGTGTATGAGGCCTGAGCTATCCGACATCGTAAGGCGCTAACTGATGGAAGTGGTCTTTGACGTCAAATTCAGCCTGTCGTCTGGCGAAGAATGCCTCGTGGTTGTATCGGGACTTCAAATAAAGTCGTGCACCAACGTGGCTTAGCCTTCCAGGCTGAGGCAAGGCGTATTTTGAATGCCGACAGGCCTTGCGATTCGTTGGAGGACCAAAGTCAAGTGAAAAAAAGAAAGGTCCGCTTGAAAATTAAAGAGCGCTCTGCCTCAGCCTGGAAGGCCAAGCCACGTTGGTGCACCTCCCCATTCCAGGTTGACTTCAGTAGGCTTCAGATTGCCAGAGAACCCAGACAACCGGGAGCCACAAAACCTGGAAGTCGCGCGCAACTCCAGTCCAGGCGCTTCGTTCGCGTGTCCGCCATGCAACTATGCAGCGTTCGCGAAATGGAGGATCTTGGACATTCCTGTCCGAGGCAGAACCTGCCCCCAACGCCATAGGGCCCGACGAGCGTGTTCAGAGCACTCGCGTTGCCGACGTCATGACCTTCGGGCCCTGAAATCATCTATACACAACGTAGTGCGTCTTCATGCCGAAGCGTGCTATGCCTCGGACATGAATGTCCAAGTAGAACCCGTATTCGCTTGTATCTCATTGTATGGCCGTCCCGTAAACATTGGATATTGTGAATCCTATTGTATCTTGGTGTATCCTATAGGTGGACTTAAGAAAGTACTTAAACCACGGAGCGGACACCATGAAGAGAAAACGAAAAGAGGCGCTAACGGCGAAGGACATTGAAAAAGTCCCGATGCCAGACAAGCCCCTCGAATTGCGCGATGGTAGCACACGAGGTCTTGTCCTTAGAATCCAACCCGGCACAAATCTAAGGACATGGTATTACGAGTATCGCCAGCATGGTAGGAAGACCCGGACGAAGTTAGGCACCTATCCCGACATGTCCGTCACCAAGGCGCAGAATGCCGTGGTGAAGAAACGCAACGAACTACTTGCGGGCAAGGATCCAGCCGCTGACCGTCGTGTCGTGCGCGAGTCTGGCACCATTCGAGCATTCATTACCGACCACTACCGGCCATGGGTCGAGGCGCACCGGAAGAGCGGACGGTTGACAGCGAACCGTATAGAGGCTGCATTCTCCGAACTGCTGGACCGCAAGATCGGAAGCCTGCACGCGGCGGACTTCACGGGATGGAGGACATGGAGGAAAAGCACGACAATACCGGGCGCTGCTGGACCGGCGGGAATCAAGACGACAAACACGGACCTGCGCGTACTTCGAGCGGCGTTCCAATGGGGCGTGGAGCAGGGCGTGGTGAAGTTCAACCCGCTGGAGCGGATGACCCGCGAAAAGGAGGACTCCCGGCCACACTTCCGGGCGCTGACCGATGCCGAAGAGGTGGCGATACTGAAGGCGCTGGAGCAATCGCACGATGTCTTCAGGGCGCTCTTCATCGTGGCGCTGGATACCGGGGCGCGGCGTGGTGAACTGCTGAGCCTAGAATGGTCCAGCGTCGATCTGGCGGACGGCTCCTTTCGCGTAGAAGGCGCTACAGCGAAGTCCAGCCAGACCCGGACCTGCTACTTGACCCCGAGGGCTAAAGCGGCTCTGGAGGCAATACAGGCGCAGCGTGGGCCATCCGGGCGCGTGTTTCCGATGAGTCCCGCGAATGTATTTCTCCGATGGCGTGACACATGCGTCTCGGCTGGAATTACCGACCGGCCACGGTGGCACGATATCCGGGCGACATTCGCAACCCGGCTATTCGATGCTGGAGAAGGGGCACACGTTGTTATGCGCCTATGCGGCCACGCAACGCTGGCCGTCACCCAGAAATATTTGCGGACAGGCGAGACCCAGAGCCGAGCCGCGATAGAGCGACTGGCACAACGGACAGCGAAGTAAACCCCATTCGCCCATCATTCGAGGCCCTTGGATCTGCGAGATCTAAGGGCTTTTTCGTTGTTCTTGACAAGAAAAACAAGTGTACTAGTACGGTGTTGCATTCTCTTGTGCGATGTGGTATTGTTTGGTTGCGCAGTAATCAACGTCACGTCGGGATGTACCCGGCGGGCGAACTATTAAACCCTTCACGTTCAACCACAAGGATCACGCTTATGGACAAACGACATGAAAACCAAAAACAACGAAAAGGCAGTGTTCCAAAACCGGCTACTTTCTGAAAAAGAGGCGGCGGCATTTTTGGGATTATCCCCGATTACTTTGCGCCAGCAAAGGAGCAGGGGCACGGCACCGGGCAGTGTGGTGGAAATCCCGTTTATCAAACTCGGCGACAAGGCGATCCGCTACGCGCTCAGTGATCTTTATGCCGTCGTAGCGGCCCAGCGTGTGGGGGGCTGAACGATGACAACGACCCGATCCCAGCGTTGGAAAGATTTAGAGCGCACTGCGGCACGGAAACTAGGCGGGCGGCGAATCATCCGGGCGGACTTTTACGAGTCTGCGCCAGACGTTCTGGTCGATGACTTTCATCTCGTCGTTGATGCCAAGGCACACGCCAGATTCTCACACCACACCCTTCTGGACGCCATCCAGAAAAAGTACTGCGACGAAGGCCAGACACCCGTGCTGGTCACGAAGCACGAGGGCCAGCACGGCGAATACGTCACCCTCCCATTAAACACGCTGGCGGCGCTCTTACGCGAGATCCGCGGTTATCGGGAGGCGAGCCGATGACTTCACAAAAAGAAACGGCCCCGCGTGTTGGTGGACACGTCGGGGCCAAAGACGAAAATCAGCAAGGTGATTATAGCACACCCATTGCAGAAATAACCATGGCGATCACGGCAATTCGCCCCGTCCAGGCGAAGGCTAAGGGCGACTTCTCCGAGGAGCAGATGGTCTGCAACGCCACGGCATACGAGATCGCCCGTGCTATCCGCCGGGTGATGGGAGCCGAGGCCGAGCCCTATGCCCCCCCTCTGGGCATGGACAGCATAGAGCCGATCCTAGAGCGATATGCCAAGCGCCACAACCTCCCCTTTAGCGATCTGGCGGCTGAGGTGGAATTGCTCTGGCCAGTCTCCTATGGGCCACACAGGGATCCGTGGTCGGGCGCATTGCAGCGATGGGAGCGCAACCCGCAACTGATACGGGTATCGGCGCACAATGAAAACCTGAACAAGCTAGCAACCCTCGCTCACTGTCGCCACGATGCCATAGGCGGCGATGAATTTACCCTCCCCGGTGAAAAGGTCGGGGCGATCCTTGGGCTGTCGAAAATGCAGGTGTCTCGGCTTCTACTGGTACTGGTAGGTCGTGGATTTCTGGAGCGCGTAGGTGATCCAGATCACACCGCGAAGGTTGCAGCGGTCTACATTTACAAGGGCCACGGAGAGGTTACAGGCACGTTACAGGATGTTACAGAGACGTTACAGGATGTTACGCGGACGTTACCAGACGTTACGCGGACGTTACCCGTTAACTCTTTAACTCTGAAACCCAATAACTTGAAACGCGAAACGGCGAAAAAGAAAACCGGCTGCGCCGATGCGTGCGACCCGGACTATTTGGCTTTTGAGGAGCAATGGAACAAGTTGGCGTCAGAGTGCGGATTGAAGAAAACAAGAACGAAACCAGCGGACCGCCTGAATGCCTACAAGGCAATGGCCAAGGATCCCAATTGGGAAGCCGAGAGCACCGAGGCCATGGACAAGATCAGGGTCTCCCCATTTCTCCAAGGCAAGGTACCGGGAAAGCCGTGGAAAGTCACCATCGATTGGTTTCTCGAACCCGAGAACTTCGCCAAAATCCTAGAAGGTAATTACGACGATAACAAACCCGCAACAATCCGGCTTGGCGCTGGCTTGCAAAACGAAGGAGATGAACCATGGTAGAGGCCAAGTGCTATTCATGCGAAGTCGCGCTGGAAGAGGGTGAAATGAAGCATGTGTATGTAGACACCACGGGATTTATGAAATTCTGCCCGACATGTGCCGAGAAGTGGCAGCAAAAAATCGATAGAGAAAGGAGGCGGGAGAAAAAGCGCTCTGAGTTTGAGCAACTTAAAAAAGATGGTCTACTTCGAGATGACTTTCGCGATACTCGTTTCAAGAACTCCGATCCCGCCATTGAGGCACTGAACGCGGGCGCATGGGCGAAGGGGCGCGAATGGCCCGTGGAGAAGAATCTCTGTCTACATGGGTCCGTAGGTGTCGGAAAGTCGTTTCTGGCCCGTTGCATCCTCTATGCCGCATTCACGAAAGATTGTACCGTTGCCGAGTTGAGCGCCAGACGGTTTACGAAAATCGTTGACCGATTCGACGAAGGCAACGGCATATTGGACGAATGGGCGAAGGCGCAATATCTGCTTATCGACGACGTGGATAAAGCCGATTGGAATTTCTCCCGATTGACCGCGCTATTGGAATTGCTGGATCGTCGTGCTGCATCGAAGTCTAGGCGGACGATCATCACGTGCAACCTCTCGCCATCGGAATTAACGACCCTCTTCAGAGCCTGCTCCACGAAGGGCGAGATCACTAACTCCAGCTTGGCCGATGCGACACTTGACCGGCTGAAACCTATTGAAAAATTCGAGATGAAAGGAGGGTCACAGCGATGACCACCTACACCAGCAAATACGACCGACTCTCCCGGCTTCAGGATATAGGCGAGGATGACAGCATCGACGCGACCATACGAGTGCCGAGGAGAACTCCCGACCATCGGGTCGTTGCCAGTGACGGACAGCCTGTCGTGCCGTTGCTGGCCGTCTTGCAAGCCGAGGTCGCCAGATGCGAAGAACGTCTGGAAGCGGCACGGCATGACCTTCGGCGCTATCTGCTGTCGCATGACCACGCAGAATGACCCATAAGGCACGAAGTGTGCTGAACCCAACACGGGACACGCCAGACCGGCGAACGTGGCACACGGGGCAACCTAGACCCCTTCACGGCGACCGCGGCATGGTCGAGGGGGGGGCTGAAAGTCGCGGGTCCTCTTCCGGGGGGTGGGGGTCGAGGTACTGCGTCGCTCTGCTATATTAGTGGATAGGTTTAGTCGTGGTTTTCGTCGGTTTGCGTCGCCCGAGACCTCAATGCCCCGGCCCCCTATGACGAAATTCACCCCCTCGTGGTATCATTTCAGTACTAAAGGCCCGTTTTTGAGGCCATGAGGATTTCCGATGTCTGATTTATGCCCCCGATGCTCCGGACCCGTCGAACAACCTGCCCGTGGTCGAAAACGGACCTATTGCTCCCCGGCGTGCAAGTCTTCAATCCACGAAAAGCAGAAACGTCAGGCTGCGGCGGCACTGCGACTGCCGAGGGTCGTTCGTGAACCGTCCCCGTTGACCTACGCAATAGGTCGAGACGGTAAGCGCCGCGAACCCGTCCCCGAACCCGTGGAGGTCGTCGCCCCCGAAGTCACCGCCGTGGAGGTCGTCGAGGATCCCTTCGTCGATCTGGAGAAGTGCAGCCTTGCCGAGTTGCGCGTGATCGCGGTGGATTGGTCTCTGTCCCCCGATGGCGACCGCGAGACCCTGACCCGGCGGATCCGCGTGGCCCAGGGCGACCCCGACCCCGACCCCGACCCCGAACCCGAACCCGAGACCCAGGACGAACCCATCCCCGAGGTCGAGCCTGTCGTCGAGGTCGTCGTCGAGGTCGTCGTCGAGCCTGTCGTCGTCGCCCGTCCCGAGGTCGTCGTCGTCCCGGCTTCATTTCGGATCCGGCGACCGGCTCCACGTCGAGGCGGATGGTAAACCCGAACCTTCAGGCAATTTTTCCTTAAGGTCTTCGATCCTCTTGGCTGTACCATCTTGACAGGAATGTCAAGAACTAGGACGGCTTGATCTCACTGTGTAACGTGTGATACTATCTTGGCATGATAGTTACACTTCACCAGCGAGGTCAAAATGAGATACTTGATTGAAGAAACACCGGACGGCATCGGCAACGCGGGCGAGTCTGAATTCAGCATTGCCGCCGCGAGCATTCAACTTGAAGCCGAGCACGATGCTGTCACCCTTGGCGAAGATCCCCAAAGCACCCATGTGCGGCTGGACATTGCGAACCGAATCGCGGCGCTCCGGCTGTCGTGGTACGTCAAAAGCACCGGACGGACGCAGGCCGAGGTGGCGGCTCAGTTGGGATTAAGTAGAGGCCATCTGAACCGCGTACTGAACGACAAAGCGCCTCTTGGATACGCGGCATACAAGCGCCTCTTCCAATTGGAAACCATCACGGCGATCCTCTCGTGGATCGAACGGACGAAGAGCGCCGAAGAGCAGGATCGCTTCGAGCAGTTATTCAGCGGCATTCGAATTGCCGATCCGTTTGCGCGGACGATGTATGTCCTCGGCTCCGTCTTCGGCGAATCCGCATTGCAGGACTGGCAGGACAGCGTCGGCACGCTGACTGCGATCCCGGCTGAAGCCGATGCACCCGAGGCGCTGAATGCGGCGCTCAGGAAGGTGGCAGTATGAGCACGTACTCCCTTGAAGCCCTCGGCTTAGAGTCGCCCGTGAAGGTCGATGCCGAGGCTAATGTCCTTCGTGGAACCCAAGTCATGAAGGCGGGCGAAGCCAAGGGCCACGGCGTTTTCTTGGACGGCGAAACCCTTGATCAAGTTGTCGCCCTCGGCAACGCAAAGCCGAACGGCGTCAAGACCCGTTTCGGACACCCCGATCTCTGTAATCCCGGCGTCGGCACGACTATTGGACGGCGCAAGAATTTTCGACGCGTTGGCGATTATGTCGTTGCGGATCTTCATTTCTCCGAGGCGGCGAACCCTGAATACAAGCGCCACATTCTCGAACTGGCGAAGAGCGACCCCGACTTGATCGGATCCTCCGTGGTCGTTGCTGGCACCGAACTGAAACGCGAAGGCCAGGACACGGACGGCAACCCGCTGCTTCCACTGCTCCGAGTTACGGCCCTGAACGCTGTCGATATCGTGGACGATCCAGCGGCTGGCGATGGTCTCTTCGGCGCTCCGATTGAAGGCATCAGCCTCTCGGCTCGCGAGATGGTAGGCATCAAACACGCGCTGGATAATCCGCAATTTGTAGAGCGGGCGCTTGGCATTCTGGAAGACCGCGCAAAGGCCCTCGGCTTGACCGTGGCGACCACTTCACACGTGGAGCCTGTCAGCGACGCACTGGGCGAACGTGAGCGCGTGGCGGCCATTATGGAAGCCTGTGAAGGACACGGACACCTGAGCGCCGCAACGAAGGAATTCCCGAAGGGCTTGATGCGTCATGCACTCGAATCCGGCATGACTGAAAACGACTTCATGCGCGAGGCCCTGAACCTCGCCAACAAAGCCGCGCAACTGGCGGCGCTCCATGAAGCCTCCGACGAGATACTCGTCGAATCCTGCGATCCCGAGGCACGTCAAGCGCCGCGAGGTGCATGTCTCTCCGAACAATTTTACAAGCGATTTTTGAGTCTTGGTTATAGCAATGAACAGGCGCAGTCCATGGCGATTGATGCCGCACAAAAAGGAATCTGATTATGTCCTATCCCCGCGTACAATATCCCGCCGGACTTGCGACCGGCTATGAAATTTCTCCGACCCCGGTACAGGGCGGCAGCCTGCTGACTTTGAATGAAGCCAATGTCGTTGCTCCATCGAATCCTCCGACCGTAGGCCAGGCGGCTGTATGCGGCGGCATTGTCGGTGTCGTCGTAACGGCTCCGACCGGCAACAATGAAGACCTTGTGCTTCAGACCAGCGGGATCTTTTCGCAACCCGTGAAGGCGCATGACGGAACCACGACGGCTGCGGTATCTGTCGGCGAACTGCTTTACATCAACGCGACCACTGCTGTGATTAGTGTTGATACCGATGACGTGCCTTTTGGCTACGCGCTGAGCGCCCTAAGCGGCTCCGCCAGTGCCAGCAATATTTGCGTCAAATTGGCCACTGTTTAATCACTCAACCCATTGAGGTATCCCATATGAAACACAAGAGCATTCTCGAACTTTCCCAAGGTTGGGCGGCTGAAGATGCCAAGCGCGTGTCTCGCTTCAGCGATGGCGAACTCGCGGCGGCGACTCAACTGATCCTCGGCACGGGTGGCGATCAGTCCCGGCGTGCTGACCGTCTGCGCCAGTTCGCAACGACCACCGGATCGGCGGCTGTATTGACCGCGGATGTTGCTGCGCGCGAGATGCAGCAACTGTACCAGCACACCCCCCGTATCATGCGCAACGTCGTGCGCGTGCGGAAAGGGATCCCGTCCTATAATGAAATTGAGGCGATTAGATTCGATGGCGCAGAATCGACCCTTCCCATTGTCCGCGAGTCTGGCGAATACGGACAGATCACGCTGTCCCAGGCGCAGACGGACGTCTACAGGGTTTTGAAATATGGCGCTCGCTTCGAGATCACCGAGGAAGCCTTGATGGCCGATCCTGTGAGGGTCTTCGAGACGCTGCCAACACGTATGCTGCGTGGAGCGATCAGAACCGAAGAGGCGTTTTTGACGAGCCTCTTTTTCTCCAGCACCGGACCAAGCACGTCTTTCTTTGCCCAGCAGACCGGCGCTGCTCCCAGCACGTTGCCACTGACCATTGAAAACTTGCGGACGGCTGTAGGCCAGATGGCAGCGTATCAGGACAGTTCGAGCGATCCCATTGCCGCCATGCCACGCTATCTCATGGTGCCCCCGGCGCTCATGATCAAGGGCATGGAATTGCTGAACAGCATTTCATTGAACCACGTCGTTGATGGATCTGGAAGTGGCCCCGGCACGGCGCTTGCTCACGGCGGGCGCAACGTGCTTGCCGATCTCAATATCGAGTTGCTTGTCAACCCGTGGATCCCGGCCCTCGTGAGTTCAGGCACCAAGGGCGCGACCAGTTGGGCGCTCTTCACTGACCCCGCGAATATCCCGGCGGGCGAGTTTGGCACGTTGGCAGGTTATGACTCGCCACAGGTGAAAGCCCTTCACGGCGATGCCGAAGATCGGGATTGCCTGAGCTGGCGAGTTAAGTCAGTTTTCGGTGGCACGACCATTGACAAGCGTGCGGGCTGGGCTTCAGTAGGTCAGTAATACAGTTGAATCCTCCCTCGGTGTCTGGTGTTCCTTTCCGCCAGGCACCGATCATTCCGGGCGCGGACCTGCGATGTCTGCGTACACGGATGATGGATACTCGCGGCTCCATACGCGAGCGCGGCGGTGGATCACTACACCGCCGCATTTAAGAATTTTACGACTGCGGAGTCGTAGATGCGCCGAAGCCCCTCGCCCTTGTGGGTGAGGGGTTTTTTAACAACAGGACGGACAGCACATGCTTGAATTGATCTGCTATAAGATCCCATTGCCGATACTGAATTCAATCATCGAAAAATTGAATAGTCTGGTGGAGCGACTGGACCGCATTGAAGACTTTTGCAGATGGCACGAAGTACGCCGCGAGATGCACGGCGGCTTCGTCGCCTACGTGAAGTACCATATGGAGAATCCCGATCATGAGTAAAGGCGACACCACAGTAAGGATCGACTTCGAGACCGGCGGCGCGTCGGCTGCAAAATTGGTCGTGCAAGATGTGTACGCGACCGGCACGAAGGCAATGGAGCAGGCGGCAACAAAGCAACGCGCTATCAGTAACCGGATGACTTCCGAAGATTCCCTTCGTCGTCAAAAGGGAAAGGCGCTTTACACACAATGGTTGCAGGACGAACGGGCGAAGCAACGGGCGATGGAGCAGACGGCGCTATTGGAGAAGGCCCAGGGTAAGCGCATGTTCGCCATGGGCAAGAATGCAGTCATGGGCGCGGTGTCCGCTGTCGGCCTAACGAGTATCGCGACGATACTACAAAAGATGGATCAAAGCATTGCCAGCATTGCCGCAAAACGATCCGAACTGGCGAAGGCCATTACACCACTGTCGAGCCTTGGCGATAACGCTGGCAACCTCGCCAGCATCCGCAAAGAGGTTGTTCAACTTGCGGCTGCGACCGGGACCGACACCGGCACCGTTGGACGGTTTTTATTCGATCTGCAATCCAGCACCGGCAACCTCTCCAAGGAATTGCGTGGCGATCTCAAGTCGTCCATTGTCGAGATGGCCGAGGCCACGGGTGGCGACCTTGTCACGGCTCAGAATCTTTTGACGAAGTCGTACCAGATCAGCGGGAAAGAGGTTGCGAACCTTACGCAACTGTCGAATAAGTTGATGTACACTCAAGACCAGGCGGCGCTAAGCTTTGAGGATCTGGCGACACGAGCGCCGGAAATACTGAGCGCTGGGCAAGTCGTTGGTGTCAGCATGAATGAGGCGCTGGCGTCGATTATCGGCGCTTCGGTTCAATCGGGCGACATTGCCAAGTCATTGACCGGGCTGCGTAATATCCTCTTGACGATGGAAGAGGCGCACAAGAAAGGTATTGTGCTGAGCGGCACGTATATTGAAAAGCTGGGCCAGTTGCGGCAAATGTTTGCCACGAACCCGGAAGCAATGCAGGATCTTTTCGGCAAAGAAAACCTTGCTGTTGCCAGCGACTTGGTCAACAAGATTGATGTCGTCAAGGCATCGTTGAAGTCGTTGGAAGAGATGGGTGGCACGGACAGCAAGGCGGCTTCGATCATCGAGCAACGCCTACAGGATCCCATAGCGCGGATGGCGAGGGTAAACGAACTTAATGCCAGTCTCCGAGCCGAGGCCCCGAACTTGGCAGAGGCGGGCGCAGAGAACAGCATAGCGGCACGCTGGCAACGTGGCAAGGGTCTTGGTGCTCTTGGTGCTCAGATACAGAGCGGCGCTCCTGAAGACTCTTGGACTGCGTGGCTGGGTGGCTGGCGCGGCGCTCTTGGTAATGAATCACTTCGAGCCGCTGGCCGTCGTGCTGAAATCGTGAACACGGCCCCCGGCCCACTTCGTGACGTGCTGCTGGAGGAGAACTTCAACGCGACCAAGAGCGAGCAGATCCGGCAGTTAGTCACACCCGGCGGCATGGGTGGCGCTCCTCCGATCATCTCGGCACCTGCGTCGGCTCAACTGGACAGCACACGGGCTTCGTCCTTCAATGCGACCAGCGAGGCGGCGAAGTATCCCTATGCTGACCCGGCGGCAATCATCGCCAGCACGGACAGGAACACGGCTGCAATCGATAAGCTGACCAAGACGGTGTCGGGCGCTGGCAAGACCGCAAAACCCGGCGGCGGCACTACGAACAACGAAGAGACCCGATAGTCGGGCTTTCTCTCGTAGAGCGAGGCCCTAGAATGCCCCACAAGGCACGAACTCGGGCGCGGCAAGGGTATGGCATGGGTGGATTGCTTCCCTGTCCTGAGTGGATTATTATGATCGTCCACTCAACAGGAAAGGGAGCGATTATGGAAGAGGAAAGGGAGAAGGTTCTACAGGCGGAAAAGATCCTGACTTGGTTGCAGCGTTTGAAAGATCCACCAAGACAACTTCCGGTTCCCGGCTCAATACCGCAAGACATGATCGATGAGTTCAGGGAAACCGTAGCACCCTACGAAGAACGGGTAATTCTAGAATTCGCAAAACAGATGGCGGATACGATAAAGAGCGACGTTACCCCGGCGGCGTATCACGATGCAATGGCGCACATGCTAACGGCAATTGCGAACCTAAACCATTTTCACGGGTATAAGTAGGACTTCGCCCCGGTATCCTTCATGGAGCCGGGGCGTTTTGTTTGGGTCAACTGGACTTAAAAAGGACTTAAACAGATACCAGTTGTCGCAAAAATGCCAGAAATAAAGGCTATTCTGCGATATCTATTTGGACAGGAATGTCCAAGATCCTTTGTTGCGTGTCGCAGGAATGCCCCTCGATTGCTTCGTCAGTTCTTCATGACGCGGCGTTCGCGTGCCCGCCAGGCGAGGAGGGACACGAGCCCGCAGGCGATCAGAATTTCCGTCCAGGGATTGCCCGGTTTGCCGCTTCCGGCGTTGCAGCCGGTACTTGCTTTGGCGCCCTGGGTGACTTCGAGTTCGTAGGCGCCGGTGGTTGCGCCGTAGCCGGAGATGCGGATCCAGTAGGTCTCTCCGGCGTTCAGCGTGGCCACGGCGGTGGAGGCGTATTCGCAGTTCCCGTCGTCGTTGCCTTCGACGAATTCGAGGCCGCCGCAGTCGCCGCTGAAGATCTCGACGATGGTGTCGAAGGTGCTGCCGCAGAGGGAGACGGAATAGGTGTCCGAAGTGGGCGGAGTGAAGGTATACCAGACGTCGGGGCTGTAGCAGTACTCGCAGCCGGGGACCTCGCTGCTGCCCATGGCGGCGTGGGTCGCGCCGCTGAGCGCTTCGCCCAGGGCCACGGGCAGGGCGGTGTCGCAGGTGTCGTTGTCGATTTCGACCTCACAGACGACGTCTTCGTAGGGCGAATCGACGCATTCCGGGGCGCTTTCCAGAGCGCTCGGCTCAAATTCCGGGTCCAGTCCCGAGCCATCGGAGAGCCCCACGATGCCGTAGGGGTAGGTCAGCATGACCCAGGTCAGCCGGATGGCGCCGTCGTCGAAGATCTCGATCTGGAAGCTCTGGAGATCGCCGTAATAGTCGAGGACATTGTAGTAAGAGATGGCCACGCGGTCATCCAGCTCGGCCACGCTGATCAGGCCGCCCGCGGGCGAGTAGAGGTCGGTGAAAAAGCCGCTGATCCTGGGCAGGGAAAAGTGGGTTTCGAAAACAGGGTCGTAGGAGAAATCCTCACTGCCAAAGGTCACATAGCCATTTCCATTGACGAAAAGGGAATCATATTCCTGACCGAAAAAGGTCACCGTGCGTCCGGCGGCGAGGTTGTATTCGGCGTTCTCGTCATCGCCAGGGAAGAGGGCCTCGCCGCAGAAGGGCGAGGTGGAGAATCCGTCCGCGGGCGCCATGCAGGCCTCATAGCCAGAGGCTGAGCCGTCGGGCGTGAAGGTCACGGACATGCCCGTGAGATCGGAGAGGCCGTCAAAGAGGCCCTGGGTAAGGTAGTCGCGAAAATCTGAGGTGGTGAAGGTGAAGCAGGCGCCGCCATTGTCGTCCGCGGCGCCGTTGCCCGCCGGGTCCTCCGCCTCCACGCGGAAGTGATACTCGGTCAGGGGGGTTAGTCCCTGCACTTCGATGGCGTGATCCGTGGTCACATCGCCCGAAGCCGAAAGGTCCAGTGTGGTGCAGTCCAGCCCGGCGTATACCGTACCGGTGGCGGCTTCGCTGGTCGTGAAGGAAACTCGGGCCCGGCGCCCGCCAACGTACGCCACCGAAACATCGGATATCGTGGGGACCGTGCAGTCCACCCGCGCGGTGACGACCGAGTCGCCCGGCGCACCGTTGCCCGTGTTGGCGTCGCGATAGCTCGCGATGATGGAATCGCCTTCGAGGGCCTGGAGGATGCCATCACCCTCGACGGGTTTGCCCGACGCCAGCGGGATGGTGGTGCTGAAGTTGCCCGGCGCGCCGGAGGCCGCCAATTCGAAGGTTTCAACATCGCCGCCGCTGGTGTAAATGGTCGCTTGGGCGCTTTCTTCCTCCCGCAGGTCATCGTCGAAGAGGCTGAGCGCCACCGTGTCGCTGCACTGGTAGGCTGCCTGATCCAAGCTGAGCGTGCCCCGGCCCGCCTGGACAAAGCGGGCAAAGGTGGCGGCCTTGCTCACGTCTTCCCCGAAGCCGGCTTCATCCTCCAGCACCCGCGAGCGGAAGCAGTCGCCTTCCAGCTCGAAATCTTCCTCGCCCCGCACCAGGATTCCTTCAACGAGCCCGGTGTCCGCGTTGAACACGGGCGAGCCCGAATTCCCGCCGTAGGTGTCCAGATTGGTCACGAAGTATCCCGCCCCGCTGCTGTCCCTAACGACGGTGGTGTCGCCGAAGGCGATCTTGGTCGGCAGACCGGCCGGGTGGCCGATGACGCCGATCCGGGTGCCCTCTGGAATCGTTCCCGCGCCGCGCAGGCGCAGTATCCTTGCACCGGGCGCCACGATGGGCCGGTCAACGCGGATGATCGCGTAGTCGTATTCACCTTCGAGCTGGCGGGCCACAACTTCCACACCCGTGTAGACTTCATCGGCGCTGAAGGAGGTGCGGGGCGTTTCTGCGTCGATCATGCGAAATCCGAAGACGAAGCGGGCATAGGCCAGGTCGGATTCGCTGAAGCAATGTCCGGCCGTGGCGATGAGGTCGGGCCCCACGACAAAGGCGGTGCAATACGCCGCCACGGGCTGGCTGGCGAATGGCTCAGTTTCGCAGGGTTCAAAGCCGTAATATTCATAGTCGTAGGTCTGGAGGGCAAAGGTGCCGTCTTCCGCTTCCGTGAGGTTGATGGCATCGACCAGGGCGCAGGTGGAGTCGGCCCAGGCCCGGCGGTTGGCGTCGGTGTCTTCGAAGACGTCGTGGCGGTCGTCCGTGCCGTAGACTACCTTGCCGGACGGATCCGTTTGAGGTTTCCAGGGTGTCCCGCCGATTTCCGTGCGGCCTCCGGGCTTGTGGGCGGGCTTTTCCTCGGCCCAGCCGGGGCTGGTGCAAAACAGCGCCAGTGCGGTCAGTGGCAGGAGGGTGGTTGTGTATAACTTGCGCATGGTGTGCTCCCTGGCGACAATTTCGGCCCCCTCGGCCCGCTTCAGACTATACGAAGGGCCAGATTTCGTCAAGGGCGATGGGTCTTATGGGTCTTATGGGCGGCCTCGCCCCCCAGCGCCCAGCCCCAGCGCCAGCGCCAGCCCCAGCGCCAGCGCCAGCGCCAGCCCCAGCCCCAGCGCCAGCCCCAGCGCCAGTCGAGGCACCACCGTTGCCATCCACAAAGGAACAAGCGGCACCGAAAACACCTGCGCAATCCAGGAAGCCAAGCGCGGTGAAACCAACCGCGGTGAAACCAACCGATCCCATCACAGTGCTGGTAGCCAATTTGAAATCAAGAGCGAAGGGCAAGCCGGCGAAATTGCAAACCCTATCCTCCGACATAAAATCACAGAAGCTCGGGCGAACAGATACCGAGGTAAACGCTCTGATCGAAAAACTTAGGCAACAGGGCAAGATTGTCGTTACTGGAACAAAGGTTACATACAAGCTATGAGATTGACTTCTATCCGATTGTGCGACGAGTCCGGGCCGGGGCGCTGGGCGCGCCCTCTGCAAATATCTGTTTTGGCTTTCCCCCGGAAGCATCGCTACCGGAGTGCCGGGAGCAGGAAATCCCGGAGTGCCGCTGCCCCGGCAGCAATATGATTGCGAGTCTGACGGGTTCGGGTTTCCGGGTTCTGAATTCCGGGCGGGCGCATCGC
>JBHEKR010000238.1:0-15888 GCA_041859365.1 Candidatus Hydrogenedentales bacterium | reverse complement strand
GGCCCGGCGGCTTCCACAAGTTTGTAGCCCGCGTAGGGCTCCAGACGGGCCCAACTGATGGGCTGGCCGGAATAACCGCCGCCGAGGATTCCCGCGATGGTGGGGCAATAGCCGCAATAGCCGTCGGCGAGGCCGACCACGGCGGTGAAATGTGTGGGGCTGCGGCGTTTGATGTCGATGCCGAACTGGCAGTAGAGTTCGCAGGGCTGGGTGAGGAGCGCCACGTCTCCGATGCGCAGGGCGTGAACCGGCATGGTGTCTACGGGATTCGCCCCGTAGATTTCCTGCAGGTGGACCGTGCCAAAGGCGAGGATGCCGGGCATGCCCAGGATCATCTCCCCCGCCGCCATGCGCGCCACCACCTGCTTTGCTTCGTCGAGGGCGACCGGGTCGGGCAGACGCACCGCCAACGCCAGATCCTTCACTTCGTGACCGAGCGTCGCCTGTTCATGAAACTCTGCCGCGCGATAGAGGCGCAGGGTCTCGTCGGCGAGCACCTTGCCGATCCGGGCCATCCGCGCCTCCGGGGCCTCCTGCGCCTCTTCGAGCAGGTTCGCCATGTTGATGTCGCCCTGGGCGCCGTTGAGGTAGAGCACGGGAATGGCGCCCAGCTCGTTTCGAAGCAGGGACCGCGCGGCTCCGGGATAGTCCGCGGAGAAAAACCCCGCGCCATAGAAGTTCGTGGGATGCGAGGTGTTGTTGTAGACCACGGCGATGGGCCGGCCTTCGAGGTCTACCGCAAAAATCGCGAGGTGGTCGGGATCGTCCGGCCCTTCCAAACCCGCGAAGTCAGGGCGCTTCGTATCGCCATGCATCGTGTGTGAGCCATCCTCCCAGCAGACGCGGCGGTTGTATCCGATCCTCGCTTCTCCTTTTCCCCAGCCCAGCTTCGCGGGCTTCGCCGACGCAACGGCCTCCTTCGAGATCTGGACCAGTTTCGGACCGAGCGTGGCAATGTACCCATCGTCCACCGGCATGTAGAAGTTCGTTTTCACGAGTGATGGGCCTGAGTGGTTGTGGGTGCAGGTGATGATGGCCTGGCGCGCGGGCACCCCGGTCTCGGCGGCGATCGCATCGCGTATCGGTATCACCGTTTCCAGCGTCAGCCCCACCAGATCACAACTAAGCAGAAGGAGCGGTGTGGCGCCGTCACTCAGATAGAGAGCATTCGCCTCCAACTCGTCCAGGATGCGTTCACCCTTCTTCGTGACACCGGCGCCCTGTTGCCAGCTTCCCAGCGGCGGCGTGATTACGATGGATGCCCCGCCAGCCTGCAAGGTTGGCTTCGCGCTCGCGGCCCCGCTGCTCCACGCGAGTAGCAATGCCAGCGCGAAAGTGAAGGCCGGTATGGCGCGGTGTGTTGTCGGCATAAACGAGACTCCCACTTCCCGATGATGTTGATTGGGTTGCCCCCCGCCTGTGGAGGGTCGTCCCTTGCATAGTACGACGGAGTCCGGGCATTCCTCAATTCGAGACAGGCCCCGAAACGCACCGGCGTTCAGGAAATTGGAGCCCGATCCCCCCTCTAAAGCCCCCGACCTTTTCTGCCGATAATCAGTCCACGGTGATTTTTCCCCGCCAACAACGGAGCAGCAGCCATGGATACCAACGCTTTTCGCAGGGCTTTTTGGACCGAATTCAACGGTTCCAAACGAAACCAGCCGGATGATTCCCTGCTGGACGCCAGCGTCCAGATCGCCCATGACCTCTGCCCGGATGTACAGGGCATGCTTTCGCTGAAGAAGCAGCGCCTGCTCAATCTGGCCTTTTCCCTGCTCCCCGAGGGCGAAGCCTATCTCGAAGTGGGCACCTACATGGGCAAGAGCCTCCTGTCCGCCATGATCGGCAATCCGGAACGGCCGGTCTACGCGGTGGACAACTTCTCCCAGTTTGAAGAGAACTCTTTCCCCGTCCTGAAGGCCAATCTGGAGCGCTATGACCTTTATGACCGAGTCAACTTCTGCAATGGCGATTTCCGCGAGATTTTCAATCCCAACATTATCCAGGACCCCATCGGACTTTATTTCTACGACGGTGGTCACGACTTTGAAAGCCAGTACTTCGGCATGAAGCTCGTGGAGCCCTTTCTGGCGGATGAGGCGCTGATTCTCGTGGACGACTGGCGCCTCGCGCCCGATTCGGGGTCCTACGCGAAGGACGGCACCCTTCAGGCCGTCGCGGAGTCGGATAGCCGGATGCGGTTGCTCTATGAACTCCCCGCGCGTTACAACGGCGACCGCGGACTCTGGTGGAATGGGGTGGGAGTCCTGGCGTATACGCGTGAACCCGCAATGGAGCTGGCGGTGTAGGGGCGCTGCCAAAAACTTTTTACACGATCTCAGTGAGAGCAGTCTAATTGGCAAGTTTCCCGATCACGTGGCCAAACTTCTAATCTATGTTCTGGAACAATACTCCGAGCCTAACCACCATTCATTCTATGATATTCCGAAGCTGCGGGTTAACGTTCCGCCAAAGGTTCGAGACCGGGGGCTTTGCGAGGAACTTAAAGAAATCGCAGTGCGACGTGGGTTTTCTTGGCCCATTGAGCATCACAATTCCCCTGAGTCAGGACCTACACTTTCAGCGCGCCATCCCATAAACCATGAGAGGCTACCAATGCGCGAAAAAACAAAGCGGCGGTCGGTTCGGGCAGAGCAGGATACCGTATCACGGGAACTGGTGAATGATGTTCGCCGCCTTGTGGAAGTAACGAGAACAAACGTGTCCCCGGCGGTCAATGCGGCATTGACCATGCTCGATTGGCGGATTCGAAAGCCAGTTGGCGAGGAAATTCTTGGGCGGGAACGGGCTCGATACGGGGCGGCTGTGCCAACTTTATGCTGAGTCTCTCAAGCCGATTGCGACCGCGCTTCAAATCAGCCGTTCGATTCTTCCTCGGTCACCCGCTTCGCGATCTCCAGTTCCTCCTTCAGCGTGTCCCGCGCCATGGGGGTGCTCTTCGAAGGATTGAGGCAGGGGAGTTCGTTCCATTGCTCGCCCCGGTAGCCTGCCTGCCGCACGTACCATTGGCTGGCGTCGGCGCGTTCGATGGGAAACAGGCTGCATACTCTTGGCTTGTAGCGGTAGGAATCACCATCGGCCATACCGAGGGTGTGGAGGGTGCAGCCCTGGGAAAAGAAGACGCACCATCCTCCCGTGACGCGGAGCATGGGCAATCCACTCTTGACGCGATTGGAAAGGAAGCCTTCGCGCTCGACGAGGGCCCTGGCCTCGGGCCGAAGGAGCGGCAGGACGCGTTCGAGAACGCCATCGATACGCTCGGCCTCGTCGGTTCGCACGGGCGGGCGTCCGTTGCGGCAGCAGATGCCCTCGCAGCCGCGGCCGAAGGTGCATTCGAATTGGGCGTCGTCGAGATTGAGGAATTTTGCTGGTTTTGTCATGGGCGAATTGGTCTTATGGGGCGTATGGGGCGGTGTATTGGAAGTATTGCATCAGAGCCGTCGCCAGTAGATTACGCCGTCGTCGCCGGGCTTGTAAAAGTCGGGGATTCTGCCCACTTCCTGGTAGCTGTTTCGTTCGTAGAAGTTGCGTTGTCCAGCGTAGTCGGGTCGACCGCCGGTTTCGATAACCATCATCTCGCCGCCCATGCTTCGTACGAAATCTTCGGCATGCCGCAGGAGTGCTTTGCCGCATCCGTGGCGCTGGGCATCGGGGTGGACGCAGATCCAGTAGAGGTGCCAGGTGGCGGCAGTGAGTGGCGTGCTGCCGACACACACGTAGCCGCGGAGCGCACCGTCGTGAACAAGGCCGAAATGGGGATAGGGGCCGTCGAGGCCTCCGGCCACGCCATCGTCGAAGACTTCCAGGCCCACCTCCACCTCTTCCTCGCTAAAGGCGCCACAGTCGGCCAGCATGGCGCGAATGGCGTCGCGATCCTCCGGGGTAAGCGCGCGGATCATTGCGCCCACTCAATCTGCTTGCGGACAAACTGTTCCCAGTTCCAGCCCGCTTCGGTGACGCCACGATAGATGCCTACGTCTTCCCCCAGTTCGGGGTTCGGGTTGACGTCCAGCACGCGGGGAACGCCATTTCCGTCCAGGCGCAGATCGATTCGCATGTAGCCCCGTGCGCCCACGGCCCGCCAGGCCGCCCGGGTCGTCTCCTCCAAAAGGCGCCTGAACTCCGGCGTGAGCGACAGGTCGTAGACCAGCTTGGTGCAGCCAAAATCTGCGCTTTCAATGTCCCATTTCGACGCGTAGGTGTTCACGCGAAGCCCATTCGAAAAATCCATCCGCGCGGGCGAAAAGTATTCCGGTTCGTCCCTTCCCCAGACGGAAATGGTGTATTCCGCACCGGCGAGGTACTCCTCCACCACCACGGGACCGTTGATCCGCGCGCGGGCGCGGGCCAGCCCCCCCTCATTCTCGCAGATGGATTGTTCGTCGATACCGGCGGAGCCGTCTTCGTCCGCGGGCTTCACGATGCAGGGAAACACGCCCGCACGCGGCACGGGTACGCCGGCGGCCGCGAGCACGGCGCTCGTCCGGTCTTTCCGGCGGCAGAGGGCCAGTGTGGCGCTGCCCGATCCGGTAAATGGGATGTGAAGCCACTCCAGCAGCGCGGCCACATGGGCCTCCAGATCGGGTCGCCCCAGGGGCGCTTCGCAGGCGTTGAAAACCACGTCAGGCTGATGCGCGTCGAGCGCCTCCAGCACTTCGTGGAGCTCGCCGCGAACGCCCGCCACGGCCGCCTCGGGCAGGGCGCCGCGTAGTCCGCTCACGGCACTGCTCAGATCAAACTCATCGGTCATCCGCCCCGGTTCCGCGCCTTCGGGCGCGAGCGAATGAATAATCAACACCTTCACGCGATAACTACTCCTTGTCTCCGCGCCGCGTCCAGAAAAATGCCCTGGACCAGCGAATCATAGGGCACCGTGTCGCGCGAGAGAAAAACGATATCGCTCGACTCGGGGTTCAGGCCCGGCAGGGCGTTGCACTCCAGAAAGTGGGGCCGGCCTGCGGCGTCCAATCGAAAATCCATGCGCGCGAAGTCCAGGCATCCCAGCAGTCGGTAGGCCCTCAGGGCCAGACGATGCACTTCGCCCATCACATCGGCATCCAGCCGCGGCGGCACGAAATAGCGCACTTCCTCGCGCCAGTTGCGCTTCACTTCCAGGGAATAGACAAAAGGCGCGTTCGTTTTGACGGGGGCAATCTCCATCGCGCCCAGACATCTCGCCTCGGGACCATTTCCGGTGATGCCGACCGTGACTTCCACGCCGCTGATAAACTCTTCCACGAGGGCGGCGCAGCCGTACTGATCCCGAAGCCACCGACATCGTGCGACGGCCTCGTCGGCATCTTGCGCGATGGGATTGCTGCGAATGCCCTTGCTGCTGCCTTCGTCGTTGGGCTTCACCAGCACGGGATAGCGCAGGGTGTCCAGGCGCACAAAATCTTCATCGCGCTCCACCAGCGCCCCGGCCGCCACGGGCACATCGGGCGAGACCACCCGCCGCGCGGTGGCCTTGTCCAGGGTCACGGCGAGGGTCAGGGCATCCGATCCCGTGAAGGGAATGCCCAACAGTTCGCACACGGCGGCTGGCACCGCTTCGCGGCAGCGCCGTCCGCTGCCCTCGGCAATATTGAAGACGAATCCGAATCCGCCTTCTTCCAGGCGCCGCACCATGGTTTTATCCGCGATGACGGGGTCCGATTCGAGCCCCAATCCTTTCAGGGCGCTCGCGATGGCCTGGACCGTTACCTGCCCGTCGTATTCTTCGAAGGTATCATCGGGAAACCCCGCCGGAATCTCTTCGGGCCGGGGATTGTGCAGGATCGCAACCTTCATGAATGACCCGAGCGCCCATTGTGGCCATTGTGGCCATTGTGGCCGTTGTGGCCGTTATTATCATTCTTTCCATTCCGACGCTCGTAGTGCTTGTTGCCGGCCGGGGAAATCTTGCTACTGGCGCCGGAGAGGAGATCCGCCACGGACTGGGCGGGTTTGGTGGTGCTCACATCGTCCGCTACCTCCGGGTAGCTGAAAAGAGCGCCTTCAAAATTCCGCAGCACGATGCGGCCCGGCGCCGCACTGACGACGTAGTTGGGCATGACGGGAATCTTGCCGCCGCCGTCGGGCGCATCCATCACGAAGCGCGGCACGGCCAGGCCGGTAATGTGGCCGATCATGGACTCCATGATTTCCATGCCCTTCCAGAGACTGGTGCGGAGGTGTCCGGCGCCCACGACGGGATCGGCGTGGTACAGGTAATAGGGGCGCACGCGGATCCGCAGGAGCCCCTTCACCAGAGCGCGCATGGTCTCGACGCTGTCGTTCACACCCGCGAGCAGGACCGACTGATTGTTCACGGGGACGCCCGCGCGCACGAGGCGCTCGCAGGCCGCGGCCGACTCCTCGGTGATTTCGCGGGGATGGTTGAAATGGGTATTGATCCAGATGGGGCCATTGCGATCGAGCACGCGCAGAAGGTCGTCGCCGATGCGCATGGGCATCATGACAGGCTCGCGGGACCCGATGCGCACGAACTGGACATGGTCGATTTCGCGCAAGGCCTGGAGGATATATTCCAGCCGCTCGAGCGGAAGGGTCAGGGGATCGCCGCCGCTGATGAGCACGTCTTCTATTTCCTCGTGATCACGGATGTAGGCGAGCGCCTGATCGATCTCCTCCCGGCTGGAAGCTTCACCACTTTCCTTCCAGTTGCGCTTGCGGATGCAGAAGCGGCAATAGCTGGAGCAGAAGGAGGTTACCACGAACAACACGCGATCCGGATACCGGTGGGTGAGGCCCGGCGCGGCCTTGTCTTTCTTTTCCGCGAGAGGATCCAGCACGCCGATGGGCGCGTGCTCCAGGGAACTGGGCACGATCATCCGTCGGATCGGGTCGAGCGGGTCCTTGGGATCGATGAGGGAAAAATAATAGGGCGATACCGCAAAACGGAATTTTGCCTGGAGCGCACGGATAGATTCCGTCTCCTCCGGCGGGAGGTCCAGCAATTCGGATAATTGCTCCGGGGTCCGCACCAGATTGCGGAGCTGCCATCGGCAATCGCGCCATTGCTCGTCCGGCACCTCGCTCCACGGACCGGCCGCCTTCCCCCAGCGCTGTGTGCGCAGGCATTGATCATTCATGGGCCCTACCCTTATCCCTTCCATACCACGAGTGGCACCGACTTTTCCGCGCGAAGCGGGAGAAAGGAGGCCCTCGGCAAAACGATCCACGGGACACATTCAAACCGGCCAAGATACGTGCTGCGGACCTTCCCGGAGCATCGGAAAAAGATACCCTTGAGACGAGGGAGAGGCATCGAAGCGCATGATGCTACCACCGAAGGGCGGTATCTCGCAATAGGTTTTTACACTCGGAAAATTTTCCCGCCGCGCCCCGTACTTGACTCCCCCGCCTGTCCGTGAAATCATTAGCCAGACGACCGGCCTGCGACCGGTCGAATTTCGTGGCCAGGCCTTCCCGGGAGGTGAAATGCACTACGTAAAATCGATTCTATTGCCGCTGTCCGTTGCGCTGACCTGCCTCACCGCCACCGCCCAGGAGCCCCCGGCCCGGCGACCCAATATTCTCTTCATCATTTCGGACGACCAGGCCCCCGGCACCCTCCGGGCCTATGGCAACACCGTCTGCCAGACCCCCAACCTGGACCGGCTCTCGGCGGAGGGCATGACCTTCGATGGCGCATACCACATGGGCGCGTGGGTCGGGGCCGTGTGCCGTCCATCCCGCACCATGATCATGACGGGCCGCTCCCTGTGGCATATACCGGGCCGGGGCAACCCCTACGAAGGCGACGCGGCCCGGATTCCGGTCGATATCGCGGACCAGACCCTCCCGGCGGTCTTCAACCGGGCGGGCTACGACACCTTCCGATCCTGCAAGCTGGGCAACAGCTACGATGAGGCGAACAAACGCTTCAAGACGGTCAAGGACAAGACCAGCCGCGAGGGCAATGCCGCCGAGGGCAGCGCGTGGCATGCGGACCAGGTGCTGGACTACCTGGCCGGGCGCGAGACCGCGAAACCCGTAGAGCCTTTCCTCATCTACCTCGGCTTCTCCCACCCCCACGACCCGCGCAACGGCACGCCGGAGCTGATGGCAAAATATGGCGCGCGGAATGACTGGGATCCCGCCCACCCCGCCGAGGCGAACCCCGCCGCACCGCCCCTGCCGGACACCTGGCTGCCCGCCCATCCCTTTCCCCACGGTCACCCGGAGCTCCGCGACGAGGTGGCGGTCCAGAGCGTGATGACGGCGCGGGACCCCGCCACGGTGCGCAATGAAACCGGCCGGGAATACGCCTGTATCGAGAACATCGATCAACAGGTGGGCCGCGTGCTTGCGAAGCTGGAGGCCATGGGCGAACTGGACAACACCTATATCTTCTATACGTCGGACCATGGCATGTCTGTAGGCCGCCACGGGCTCATGGGCAAGCAAAACCTCTACGAGCACACCTGGCGCGTGCCTTTCATCGTGCGCGGTCCGGGCATCGCACCTGGAGGCCGCGCCGTGGGCAATATCTATCTTATGGATGTGCTCCCCACGCTCTGCGACCTGGCGGGCTTTGACGCCCCATCCACCACGGAGGGCCAGAGCTTTCGCGGCGTGCTGGAAGGCAAGCAGCCGACCATCCGCGACGTACTCTATGGCGTCTACGCGGGTGGTACAAGGCCCGGGATGCGCTCGGTGAAGCAGGGCGATTGGAAACTGATTAAGTATGACGGGATCGATGGCAAACTCCATGAAACCCAGCTCTTCAACCTGAAGGAGAATCCCAACGAGTACCTGAAAGAGCACCAGACCCCGGAGGTCATCGTCGCCACGGGCCACACGCCGCACGCGACTCAGGTGGACCTCGCGGAGGACCCGCGCTACGCCGACCAGCGCGCGCGGATGGAAGCGCTGCTCCAGGCCGAGATGAAACGCTGGGACGACCCCGAGACGCTGTGGGACCAGAAGTAGGAACGAGACCTGGAAATGAAAACTTACATCGCACTATTCCGCGGCATCAATGTCGGCGGTCACAACAAGATGCCCATGAAGGAACTGGCCGCGCTGCTGGAGGGCCTGGGCCTTGTGGGCGTGCGCACGTATATCCAGAGCGGCAATGTAGTGTTCCAAGCCTCCAAAGGTACGGCTGCCCATTGGTCCGCGACAATCCGCACGGCGGTGGAGGGTCGGTTCGGCTTTTCACCGTGGGTGCTGGTGATGGAAGCGGCCGCGCTGGCCAGGGCGGCGGCCGCCAATCCTTATCCGAAGGCGGAAGCGGATCATAAGACCCTCCACCTCTTTTTCCTCGCGGCGAAACCGAAATCGCCCGATCTTGAGGCGATGGAGCGCATCAAATCTTCGACGGAGTCCTACACGCTCCTCGGCACCGTATTTTACCTTCACGCGCCCGACGGCATCGGAAAATCCAAACTCGCCGAGCGCGCCGAACGCCTGTTGGGCGTGGAGGCCACCGCCCGCAACTGGCGCACCGTGACGGAAGTGCTGGCGCTGGCGTCCGGCGCGAATCCGTGACCTAAAGTTTTGGAATGTCCGGCAGGCTCTTGGGCTCCTCCGCCAGTGAAGCCGCCTTGTCCGCGGCGGTATCGAGCGTCTTGCAGAGCGTCTTGATCGTGTCCGCCCATGCCTTGATCTCCTTCATGTCGCCCCCCGTGCGCTTGAGCTCCTTCTCCATCTCCTGAAGCGCCTTGTATTCCTCCTGCATGGAGCGTTTGAGATTGCCCGCCGTCGTGCCCATGTCGCCCAGCTCCTTCACGATGGGCTTCAGCTTGGCCGCGATCTTTTCGAAGGTCTTCTCCTGCTCCTCCATTTCCGTCGCAAGCGCCGAAATCTTCTTCGGGTCCTTCTCTTTCTTGATGGCTTTCTGGTTCTCGGCGATTACGTCTTTGCCCTCCATCAGCGCCCCCCGCAGCGTCTCGAATTCGGCATACTTCTTGTTCTGCATCGTCGCCAGCTTCTTGAGGCCCTTGTCAAGGTCGTCAACACGCTTCTCGGCCTTGGGCAGATCTTTCTCGAAATCGACTTTTGCGGGCATGCCTTAAGCTCTCCATTGGTCCATGGGCGCACATGGGATTGCGCCCGACGTTTCGTGACGTGGCTGCAGGCGACCGTTCCCACCACTCGAGGGGGCCGTCCTGCTGCATTTACAGCGATGCGAGACGCTAACACAAAAACGCCGCGAGTTCAATCGGGATCTTGCGTCCGATGCTGGCGCGAAAGCAGCCGAAATCCTGTACGGGCGCCCAAGGTGTACGTTCGCATTCTCGTTCGACGGCCGACGCGGTCGTGTCGACGGCACCGCGCCATGGGGTCCAATAGCGAAAACCTACGTACTGGTTCGACCTTCCTCCGTCGGTTTGCCTAATACTTCTTTAACCTGGATTGTGCTCGCTTAATACCAAGCTCCATCGCCTGGTAGAGGTCTTCCTTCGACGACGCCGAGAAGTCATCCGAAGGATACTGATTCGTCAAAATCCTATCCTTTCTCGCGGTCAAACCTTGTTCGATAGCCCTGGCCGTGCTGGCATCGAAGGAGCACAACACATCCAGTTCCCGGAGGGCCGATTCCGCCGCGCTAGTGTTCGTGGAGATGGTCTGCTCCAGCAGAACCTGGAGAACTCGATCCCGGCCGTACGGGCGCTGAACGACCCTATCTCTGGGATCTCTGTCGGCCTCGCCGACCGTGACAATCAGGAACCGAAGCAACCGAATCGGATCCGTGCCGAACCTCGGGTCACCCCGGTCACCACGCTCAATCTGACCAGTCAGCTCGTCCATTATCCACGCTTGCCGATCGATTTCTTCAGCAGAGGAGTTCTCCGCCAGCGGTACACAGTAACCAGCCAGCAGGGAAACCCACTGATAATAGGACGTTCTACTCTCGCGATACGTTTCCAAATAGGGTTTCACCAGAGGAAAACTTTCGAGACGTGCCTGACGCGTGCCAGTAAGGAGAGCTTCGACAACACCTGTCGCTTCGTTATGCTTTTCTGCGGCATACAAATCTATGAGTTCATGGGTCGATTTCTTGAGAATGGCTCGATATAGACTTTCGCTGCATGGCTTGGCTCGCCCAAGAGAAGGAGCCCTCGCCATCTCCTGTTGGAATTCCACTTGTTTGGAGAATTCAGTAAAGTACCTCGGAGCGCGCCTGATCTTTTCGACAATCCGGTCCTCGGAATCGGGATGCTCTAAACAATAATGCGAATATACGCTCGCAATTCTCATTGCCTGGTCCCGAGTTGGCTCGGAAGCCGTGGTGGTTGAAAATATGCAGCCGTCAAGCAGTTCAAACAAGCCATTCCAACCAGTTTCTGCATCTACACCCAAAGAGAAAGGTGCGGTAAACATCACCGATCTCGTAGCGATCTCTATATGGCTCGTTGCGTCAACCAGTAGATTGTTTCTTATTGCAGTAAGCAGACGTCCCCTCGCCTTCGCGCGTTCCAGGCTCGGCGTGGCTTCCCGAATACAGTCCGCGAGTCGCAGCAAGATCTGCTGCTTGCGACCGGGCAAGCCATGGGAATAGTCGTAACTATTTCGATACAGCCGCATCCAGACCGGCTGACCCTCTTCACGGACCAGGACCGCGTCATCCATCTTCTCGCCGCACTCGCCCAGCCTGGGCAGCAGCAGATCAACACTGGCCAGTGCGCTGCGTTCATCCAGCGTGATTTCCAGCAGGGCTTCCGCCGCCGCTTCAGGGTTTCCAGAAATGATCGTCTCGACCTTACCTGGGTCGATGGCTGGGAGGGGCCCGATGGACCTGTTCTCTTCCAACGGAGGCGCGGACACCGTGTCATTCCGGGCCGCTTTGTTCATGAAACAACCGCTCGTGAACAGCAGCACGAGAACCAAGAGAAAAGTGAGGCTCAGAGCGGATGAACGCCAGCGTCGAATCCCCAACACACGGCGACTCCCCCCGTCTCTTTCGCCTCCCGCCTCGTGTCGCTGGCGTGTGCGTTGCACTCGTGTCATGGTGTCGCCCTCCTGAGTTTGCCCTGCCGCTGTTTGCAGCGTCAGGGGCAGTCTAGCAGAGGGTTGGTTCATCGTCAATGCCCGACGAGGACCGGCCTCTCGCGGGAGGATTGGGGCGAGATGGCTCCGATTTTTCCTGGAGAATCGTGCCACAGGGTCAAGCCCCCCACCCCAGGAATCCCTTTTGAAGCACCCAGTCGTGCGCTTTTTGTGACGGCGTTGCGCGTTGGGGTGGGCAGTTCACTTCGGCTCCTCGGGTCCGGCTTCATTAATTACATTTTTACGGCAATACAAATTTGACTTTTTCTGTATCCCCGTGTACAATTGGGGTGGATAGGCAAGACAATCACCGCGCGCCAGGATTCCGGCGGACCGGACGATCGGGCGCGGCGCAAACAAGAAGGGGTCCTGAGATGTTGGACGTAAATCTGGGCAACAAAACTTTGGTCGTGGGCGTCTTGATCGCCCTGATACTCTCCTATGGCATGGTGAACTTCGACTCGGCCCCCCGGGATTCTGCCGTGGCTCCCGCGCTGAAGGCCGCCATCCAGTCCGCCGCGCCGGCCGAGGTCGAGAGCGTGGTCGCGGAAGAGGGGTCGACGAAGGCCCCCGAAGCGGTTGCGGTGCCGGGCGACGGACGCAGGACGATCGACGAGATGTTTGACGCCCGCGAGAAGCGCCACAGCTAAGTCGTGGTGCGCCGCGATGTACGCGGTTGAGACACTCTGAATATGCAGGAATGGCGGATTCTCCCCACATGAGGAGGGCCGCCTTTTTTTGTCGCCCTGGAAGTATGGGGGGCTCCCACAGCCAAATTGACAATTAACTCCATCCGTGGTAGGCTCAGTCGGAGAGGGTTTACATGAAGTTTCCGCCGCTAGCCATCTGGGTTGCACTTTTTGCGCTGCTTTCCTGCGCGGCGGAGGGCCGTGGCTTTGGCCCGATTTACTCTGTGGACGCATCTGCCGACGTCTGTGATGCTCAGGCTCAAATCGCCTCTTTTTCGTCGGAACGCCCCCACGCTTCGGCCCTCGTGTGTGATTTTCAGCGCGCGCTGGGCGCCATGAATTCTGGCGCAACCAGCACTGCGGATCTTGGATCGCCTGCTCTTTTTGTTACGGTAGACCCATCGCGCGTCTGCCTGCCGTGCTCTGCGCACAACACGGCGCCTGCCCTGTGGGCACTCCAGCTCCCATCCATTGTGGTTGATTCCACCCCACACGTCGTTGGAGCCCCAACCCTCTCGGGGCCTCCCCCGGGCGTGCGCTTTTCCTATCGCCTCGCCCCCCATGCACCGCCGCTGGCCGCCTGAGCTGGGTTGCCTCAGGAAATCAGGCCGCATGGGCGGATTTTGCTGAGTCCATTTACCTGCGCTATCGGGCCGCCCCCGCACGTCGTCCAGGATCAATTTGACTTAATTCTCTCCGACACGGCACCAAATGAACGGGGCTTGTGTTTCAGGAAATATGATACGCATGGCGTCACCAACCACAGGAACACGGCAATCGCTGCGCACTCCCGCACGACGGAGGCGCTTCCTCGTCGTTCTGGCGGGCAGCCTTTTGGCCTCTTGGGTGGCCATGGCGGCCGTGGTGAGCATGCACCCCCCTTCCGGCGCCGGCGAACTGCAAATCCCGGTGATGCTACATGGAGACCCCGACGAGTACGTGTCCGGGCTGCAGTTTGATCTGGCGTATGACCCGACTCAGTTTGAGCTTGTGGGCATCACTGCGGGTGACGCGGCTACGGGTGCGGGCAAAGAGGTCATTCTTTCGGAGGTCACGCCCGGCCAGGGACGCGTCCTGATTACGGGCTTCAACAACAATGGCATGACCGACGGCCAGGTCGCCACGCTGACCTTGCGGCCCTTGAATGGCAGTGCGCCGCAGCACGATATTTCTCTGGGTCAGGTGCTCGCTTCGGACCCGGATGGCAACAGTATACCGATTGATTATGCCGACCTGTATCAGTATCCCCCGGCCCCACCGCTCGAAGAAGAGGAGGTCCCGGTGGCTATCGATACGGAGGCTGAACCGATCGATGACTCCCCTGCCGGTTCCCCTGATGAGGAAGGGACCGGGGGCGCCGGCGATCCGGTCGATGGCGAGAGCGGTGTGGAATCCGGGGATGGTGGTACGGGCACACTTTCCGGACGCTTCGGAAGCGGCTTTGCGGGCTTCGGCGATGGAGGACTGAATTCCACCGACGGCGGCGAGGCCGCCAAGACAACGAATGGCGGCGCCCGATCGGCACGAAATGACAGGTCCTCCGGGGCGACCGATCGGACTTCGGGTTTATCCGTCAGGACGGACCGCGGCGGCGACGCGGGCTTTTCGAGGAATGACGATCCGCGCTCGACCAGCCGCCCCACGCACGCGTTGAATACGCCCCCCACGAGGGATGGCGTGCGACCCCAGCGTCCGGACAATTCGAAAGAAGGCGGGGGCCTGCGCGCCCCACAGCAAAATGCGTCCGTTCCGACGGAGATGGCTTTGTTGCGCCCCGCAAGCGGCCTGGTTGACCCACCCAGTTTGGGTGACGCCGCCTACACGCTTGCGCCGGACGCGGCGGAAGTGAAGGAGGAGGTCAGTGGAACGCGCTCTCTCATCGCCGCGTTGACCCTTTCACTTACTGTGGCCCTGCTGGCAATCGCCAATCTACTTTTCGGTCGGATGAGCCGTCCCCTATGGAGGAAATCTCGATGAGTCCATTGTGCCTGCTGGCCGCGGCTCTTCTGGTAATCTCACCTGCCGCAACGGAACACGAAGTGCTCTTTGGTCTCGGGGATAAACCTGAATTTGGCGCGGAGGGCGCCTTTCGTGTGCCCGTGGTGATAGGCCCCCTTGGCTCGGAGAGTGTCGCCGCCCTGCAATTCGACCTTCTATTCGAAACGAATCAGTTGCGCTTCGACAGCGTCGAACCCGGCCCTTCCGCACTGAACGGCGCGAAATCATCCCACGCCAATCCGATCAAGCCCGGTGTCGCCCGCGTTATCGTCGCCGGCTTGAACCGGAACGCTCTGGTGGATGGTGTCGTTGCCTGGGCTCGCTTTTCCCCAATCCCCGGAGCCCAACCCCCGTTTACCCTGAGGCTATCCGGTGTCGTGCTCAGTGATCCTTTCGGCACGGCCGTCGACGCCCACGCCACACCGGATACCCTGTCGGTCGATCCCGTTACCTCGGTGGCAATGGCCACCGAAACCGGCGTGGATCCGCACGGCGCATCGGTTGGCGAAATGCTCGTTCGCTACCGCGCCTTGCTCCTCGCAACGTTATTCATTGCGGGTGCCGCCATCGTTGCGCGCCGCCCACCCCGGAAAGGTCGTGCCCGTTGAATCGTCTTGTCTACATTTTTTGCTCCAGCCTGTTGCTACTGCTCGCCGCCGCCGCCCACGCTATTACCCTGACCGTGGGAGATTTCACCACGGTTCCGTCCACCCAGTTCACCCTGCCCATCGAAATCGCCGTGACGGATGAAGAAGACGTGTCGGCGGTCCAGTTCGATCTGCTCTTCGATACCGCTGCATTGAGTGGGGGCGGTGTTGTTGTCGGCCCCGTATCGGAAGCCGCGCTGAAAACCGCCACCGTTACCGTCCAGCCTGATGGCAGCATTCGTGTACTGCTCATCGGATTCAATCAAAATTCGCTTGCTTCGGGAACCATTGCTCTCGCCGACTTTGGCGTCAACAGCGCTGCACCAGGCGGGACCTACCTCGTTACGCTGGCCAACGTGCAGTTGTCCGATCCTTTCGGGTTTGCCCTCACGGCGCAGGTGACTCCCGGCACCGTAACCGTGAACGTCGGTGAGGGTGAGGGTGAGGGTGAGGGTGAGGGTGAGGGTGAAGGCGAAGGTGAAGGTGAAGGTGAAGGTGAAGGCGAAGGCGAAGGTGAAGGTGAAGGTGAAGGC
>JBHEKR010000155.1:0-11228 GCA_041859365.1 Candidatus Hydrogenedentales bacterium | reverse complement strand
TTTCCGGGCCCACTCGATGATGCGCTCTTCCACCCAGTCCGCCGCTTTTTCCACCAGCTCCGAACCGAGAGCATCCACAAAATAGGCCTGAAGATAATCGCCCTCGCCCATGAGTTTCTGGGACCACTCGGTCATGCCCTTGCCCGCAGTAACGACAAAAAAGGCCAGGGTGCCCGCCCCTTGCAGGGGCCTTGCGATAACGCGACCGGTTTCGAAAAAATGATCCTGAACGCGAAACCCCTCGTGTTCGAGAAGGACCTCCTCGGGCGGAAAAACACGAAATCCACCCTGAATCCGGGCATGGGTGTGGGCCGCGTATACCAGACGGTCGAGATCTTCCCCGAAATGGGTGGACGCCACGCCGTCCGCATAGCCCATTCCCCTGGCGACCAGGTCGCTGGTCAGTCCGAGCGAACTCGCTTCCACTTCAAAGTGAAACGTTTCGGGTGTCATCTGTGAGCGCGGCTCGCCCATCTCGCACGACCTTTCCAGATACGTCGATCAGTTGACCGCCGCCGCAAGGAAGTGTAATGCGGACTGGGGATCGCGCGAATAGTGGTCCGCGCCAATCTTCTCGCAGAATTCCTGGGTCAGTGGGGCCCCACCTACAATGACCTTTGTGTCGGGCCGCTGCGTCTTGATGGCCTGGACGATTTTCTCCATGTTCATCATCGTCGTCGTCAAGAGGGCGCTCAGCCCGACGATGCAGCCGGGATGGGCGTCGATGGCCGCGATAAATTTTTCGGCGGACGCGTCACCCCCAGATCGATGACTTCCCAGCCGCCGCCTTCCATGATCATGGCGACAAGATTCTTGCCGATGTCGTGCAGATCACCCTGAACCGTTCCGATGACGAAGACGCCCTTGTGCTTCGTGACGCCGGAGTCGAAATAAGGCTTGAGGTGGGCCATGCCGGCCCCCATGGCGCGGGCGGCCATGAGCAGATCGGGAACGAAGGCCTGATGCCGACTGAATTTTTCTCCGATCCGGCTCATCCCGGTCATCAGCCCGTCGTTGAGGACGCTGTTGGGATCCACGCCCTCCGCGAGGGCCCTGGCCGTCAGTTCGTCCACCCCCTCCTGCCCTTTCAGGTCGGGGGGATAGGGGGCATCCCGGTTTACTTTGCCCCGTTCCGTGTGCAACGCAATGAGTTCAAGTAATGATTCCATATTCCCGTCTCTCCATGGCAACTCCGTTGCGGCGGAAGTCTGGGGCACGGCCTCTATGCCGTGTCGGGTACTCCCGGGCGGAGCGTCTGACCCGATCATACTCCTCACCGGCGCATCGAGACCACCAAAAATTCACCGACATTCACGCGAGAGATCATTACGGATACAGATTAAGATTGTAAACGCTACTCCGCCGATCTATGATAGGGGGCAGAAGCGCCCCCTTGGGGAAGTGGGCGCGCCACCAATTTGGGGAACAGTGCCATGGGGAACGATCCCGCCGAACGCTACGCGGAACGCTTCAACCGCTATACCACCGCCCTTCGAAACGGCAAGCCCGACCGTATTCCGATTCGCCCCTTTGCCGCTGAGTTCACGGCTACCTATGCGGGCTATACCTGCCAGGAGGTCACGCACGACTACGAGCTGGCCTTTCGCGCCATGCGCAAGTGCGCCTCGGACTTTGACTGGGACGCCGTTCCCGCGAGCATGGTGTACGTGTGGACCGGGCTCACCCAGGCGATTGGCCTGAAGTACTACGCCACTCCGGGTATCGAGATTTCCGCCGATACGGCTTTCCAGTTCCTGGAACCGCCGGAGGGTGAATCCTTCATGCGGGCGGACGAGTACGAGCAACTCATCGCGGACCCCACCGGGTTTCTGATGAATGTCTGGCTTCCCCGCGTTTCGCGAGACGTGTGCCCCATTGGCGACCCCGTCACCACGCGCAACAATTTGTCCTTCCTCAAGGGCGGTATGGCCATGCTGGCCTACTTCAATGCCTTCCCACCCGCTATCGAGCAATTGAAGACCGAATGCGGCACGGTCTCCGCCATCGCGGGCATCTTCAAGTCTCCCCTGGACATCCTGGGGGACAAGCTCCGAGGCTATATGGGCCTGACCATGGACCTGCTGGAACGACCCGAGCTGGTGCTGGAAGCCTGCAAGGCCCTCATGCCCCATCTGTTCCATGTGGCGCTAACCACCGCCGACCCGGACAAAAATGTGCCCATCGGATTCTGGCTCCATCGGGGCGGCGCGCCCTTCGTGAAGCTGGAGCATTTCAACACGATTAACTGGCCCACGCTGAAGCCGATTATCGAAGCCCTCTGGGCACACGGCCACCAGACCCTCTTTTACGCCGAAGGCGACTGGGACGCCCATCTGGAAGCCTTTGCGGAGCTACCGCCCGGCAGCATCCAGTACCACGTAGATCGCGGCGACATCATCGAGGCCCATCGGGTGCTGGGCAAGAAGTTCTGTATCAGCGGCGGCATTCCCAATGCGCTGCTGTCCTATGGCACGCCGGAGCAGGTCAAGGCCCGCTGCAAGGATGTCATTGATGCGGTAGCGGGGGACGGCGGCTATATCATGGACGCGAGTGCGATCATCCAGAACGACGCCCGTGTGGAAAACGTTCGCGCCATGACCGAGTTCACCCGCGCCTACGGCGTTTACAGCGCCACGGGTTCCTATGCGATTCCCCCGAACCCCGGCCTCAACCCGCCCATCTCGATTGCCGACGCCATGGCCCGGATTCCCGCCCCCAATCTGAGGGCGGGCGCGTGCGTTCCGTGGGCGGTGAAGCGAGAGGATCTGGCGCCAATTCAGGGCGACGAGCGAATCGTGGAGCGGGTCTGGGACAATGTGGACTCTCTGGCGAACATGTATGTCTGGCAATGTCTGCTTTCCTTCTAAGGCGGACGATGGAGGAGAACGACAATGACGGGTCGAGAACGGGTTCTGGCCATGCTTTCCGGAAAAACACCGGATTCTTTGCCGCTCATGCCCATTACCATGATGTACGCCGCCGACCAGATCGGCGTACCTTATCGAGAATACGCCAGCGACCACCGCGTGCTCGTGGAGGCTCAGATTCGTACGGCGGAGCGCTTCGACTTTGATCATGTTTCGTGCATCTCCGACCCCGGCCGGGAAGCCGCGGATTGTGGCGCCACGGTGGTGTACTTCGACGACCAGCCCCCCGCGATTGACGAGATGAATGCGCGGCTGGCCAACAAGGCCGACCTGCTCACGCTGAAAATGCCCGATCCCCTCGGCGGTGGACGAATGAATGACCGGGTGCTCGCCGCGTCCCTTTTCAAGGATCGTGTGGGCGGGGAAAAGCTCATCGAAGGCTGGGTGGAGGGCCCCTGCGCCGAGGGCGCGGACCTGCGGGGGATCAACACCCTCATGATGGACTTCTACGACGACCCGGCCTTCATCCACGACCTGTTCGCGTTCAATGTGGAAATGGCTCTGGCTTTCGCAAAGGCGCAGGTCGATGCCGGGGCCGACATCATTGGCGTGGGTGATGCCGCCGCTTCCCTGATCGGCCCCCAGCTCTATGAAGAGTTCGTCTTCCCCCACGAGAAGAAACTGGTGGATGGCCTTCATGCCATGGGCACCCTGGTCCGTCTCCACATCTGCGGCAACACCTCCGCAATCCTCGATGGGATGGGCCGCCTGGGTTGCGACATCGTGGACCTGGACTACATGGCCTCCCTCGCGGACGCCCGTCACGCCATGCCGCCCAGGCAGGTGCTTCTCGGAAACATGGATCCGGTTTCGGTGCTGCGCAACAGTCCCACGGCCACCGTTGCGGACACCCTGGAAAACTGCTATCGGGACGCCGGACCCCTCTACATTGTGGGTGCCGGGTGCGAGGTGCCTCGCGGCACACCAATGGCCAATGTGGAGTGCCTTCGGGACTACGCCCGCTCCCACTGAAGCCCTGCCTGACACTCACGCGTCGGGTGGGATTTCCAGCGTTGCTTCCACCAGCCGGGCGAGGTCCAGCACCCGCTCGTCGGGGGTACCAGCCTCGATGTCGGCCATGACAATGTCGCAGGGACTCAGTTCACGTCGAATACGCGCCATGTCGGCTGCCAGTTCGTCCAGTGACTTGCCCGTGAGGTCGGTCGGTCGATACATCACCGCGCGACGCGCCTGGGGGCACAGATCCCGCGCGCGCCGCAGGTCGGAATCCATTCCCATATCCACATAGCCAAGTTTCTGGATGGTGGCATAGTCCTCGATATAGGGGTCGACATTCCAAGCGCAATTGTGGATCCCGAAGTGTTCAAAGGCTTCGGACAGCATCCGGTCATAGGGCAGTACAAATTGGCGATACTGATCCGGTGAAACCATGTTCACCACGCAATTGCTCACGGTGGCATGGCGAATTATGACGCCCGTTTCACGCTGTCGCGCGTAAAGCAGCTTCATGCCGCTGATCATGGTCTGGGTCACCACCTCAAAGAGATGGCGCGCGAGCTCGGGATCCATCATTAAATCGAGAAATACCTGGTCGCCCCGAATCCGGAAGGCGTTGTTCAATACGCCCTGCCAGTTAATGTAGCCTTCGATACGTCCAAAGTGGCGCTCGATGAGATCCACCTGCTCCATGATTTGCACGAATACCGGATTGGAGGAGAGGTCCGGCACTTCCAGCGTCCTGATCTGGGCTTCGCTCAGGTACTCGTGCCGGGCGGCGGGCCAATTGTCGGGATAGTACTCCGCGCCGACACCGAAGATTCTCGAAATGGTCACCGCCCCGTGGACACCGTCCAGCGTGGACGGCGCCGCCTCGGGATTGGCGCCGCCGAGTTGCAGACTCGGAAAGCGACGATTCAACTCCTGGCGCATGCGCACCAGCGTCTCACCGCGATAAATCGGATCGAGGTGCCAGCGCTCCGAAAAGTCTACGTCGCAGTTTTCCCGATACCACAGGGGCGTGAAGCCGTATTCGACGCGCAGGTCGGACTCAGATCCATCGCAGGGCGTGCGCGTGGCCGGCGCGGCGGGCGCGATGTAGCTGCGCAACTGGCCGGTGGTGGACATGGGGCATTCCGTGATTGTGCTCATGACGGTTCCTCTATTGGGTAATCGCTGCCGTTGGCAGATTCATCCCCGGGCAATGGCCTCGCGAATCGCGCGAATGTGGGCCGGCGAAGTGCCGCAGCAACCGCCAATGATACCCGCTCCGGCGGCTATCATGGCGGGCACACAGCCGGACATGAATTCGGGCGTCTCCGGATAGGATTCACCATCGGCCGTCAGGACGGGCAACCCGGCATTGGGATGCACCAGTATGGGCGTATCCGGCGCGGCCGCGCGCAAGGCCTGGACCACCCCGATCATGGGCTCGGAACCCTGGCTGCAATTGGTGCCCAGAATATCCGCACCGGCGTCCAGCAGCGCCGCCGCCATGTCGGCGGGCGATGCGCCCATCATCGTGTAGTAGGTGTCCCGCGCACAACTGTCGTAGGTGAAGGAACAGATGATTTCGAGGGAGGTGCAGGCTTTCACCGCTTTTACCGCCACCACGGCCTCGTCGATGGCCGAAAAGGTCTCGATGATGCAGGCATCCGCGCCACCCTCTTCCAGCGCACAGGCCTGCTCACCGAACACTTCCGAAAGTTCTTCTTCGCTGATATCGCCCATCATCAGAATCTTGCCGGTCGGTCCAATGGACGCGGCCACATTCACGCCATCGCCGGCGGCCTCACGGGACAGTCGCGCGGCGGCGCGATTGAGCTCGGCCACTCTTCCGTCCAGGCCATAGGCCGCGAGCTTGATGCGCGAGCCGCCAAAGCTGTTGGTGGTCACGATGTCGGAGCCGGCATCCACATAGCGCTGGGCAATACTACGCACCGCATCGGGATGCTCCACATTCCAAAGCTCTGGACACTCCCCTGCTTTCAGCCCCTGGGCCATCAGCAGGGTTCCCCAGGCGCCATCGGACACGAGGACGCCTTTTTCCTTTATTCTTTCACGAATGGACTTCATAGGGATCTCCCCGGTTCGACGGCGTTCGCTCGACATCGACTCCCCCGTCGATGCGCGCCCGTCGGGCCTTGTGATCGTTGCGATTACACAGCGCACCAGTAGTCTACGGCACGCCTCCCTCGGCGAGCAAGCGGGAAATCATTCTCCCGCGCGTCGCGGTTTATGAGTCGGTGTTCAAGGCCTCGGCAGGTAGTACGGGTGGCCCGGCTCCAGGCCCGCCGTGGATATATCCCACACGTCGAAGCCCAATCGGTGCGCGGGTGACTCGGGCCGCAGGCGCAGGTCGCCCTTCTCCAGATCCACGAACATGGGATCGGCGGAAATACTGTTCGTCTCGACGCCGTAGCCCTTGTCCCGCTGTTCGTCGATGTGGCGCTGGCCCCACGCGGGGTCCGCCGGACACCAGTACAGATTCTGGTCGGTATGGGTGCCTTTCAGCCTTTCGCCCGCGCCGGTGGCGAGGCTCTTGTGCTCCACGATGGGCCAATAGTCCGGGCGAGGCGACCAGATGATGTTGCGCTGGATGCGCGAGCCCTCAAAGGGCCATGTTACGTTGGGCACGGAGACATATCCGTGCACGATGTTCGGCCGCGTGATCGGGCGGCGGCTGGGTATCAAGTCTACGATCATGTTGTTGATGATGTGGTTCATCTCCGTGGTGGAGATGCCGGTTTGTGCGCTTCGGATCTTGTAAAGCACGTTGCCTTCGATGATGGTCTCGTATTGGTCGTTGTCGCAGCGGATCCCCGAGGCCGTGCCGTCGCCGTCGATATGGTGGATGTAGTTCTGGTAGATGTGGTTTTCCCGGCCGGTGCCCGAGATGTAGATGGCGTTACCATCGCCCATGACCTCCATGATCGTGTGAATGTCGTTCCACGCCACGAAATTCCGCCGACCATGCATGTAGGGCTCGCGTCCCTCCCACCATTCTCGACAGGCCGAGGTCGCACCGGGCTTGTGCTTCAGCAGGTCTTCGTAGGCCGGCGGCTTCGCCTCATGGGGGCGAAAGGTGTCTTCCGTCTCGGCGGTCCAGCCCGTGCGCCCGCTCACGGTAATGCCCGAATAGGGCGTATTGTGGATGAGGTTGTGGGTGACACGATTTTCGCCGCTCTGCCAGACCATGATCGCGGGCGAAGCCCAGTACTCTTCACCGATGTGGTGCACCCAGTTGTTGGACACGTCGTTGTGCTTGCTCACGTCCTTCGTGCCGGGGCCATAACCCGCGACGAGTATGCCCACGCCGCCCAGATGCGCCATTTCGTTGCCCACGACGCGGTTGTTCAGGCTGGTGAGGTCCAGGCGCAGCCCCGCGCCACTTGAATTGATGAAACGACACGACTCGACGATACAATTTTGCGTGCCGCGGAATCGCACCAGTGCGGTGGGCGAGTCGAAATGCTCCCATTTGTGTTGCAACTCCCCCTGGGTGTCCCCGTCCCACGGGCGGCGCTCACCGCCGGTGAAGGTGAGGCCCCGAAAGGTCAGCCCGCTCACCGGTGTGTCTGCGGGGCCCTCGTAGTCGATCTCCCCCTCCACGCGGATCAGTTCTGTTAGCTTCGGCGCGCTAATGAGGCTCGATGGCGTGCCGCCGATGGGCCACAGGTAGAGCCTGCGCTCCGCTGCGCTGTAGACCCACTCCCCCGGCTCGTCCAGCACTTCGAGGACGTTCTCCACCCACGCCGACTCATCGAAAAATTTCACCCGGCCCATGGTGCGCGATGCGGGCGCGGCGGTGCGGAGGACGCCCTTCTCCTCATCCACGGCGGCCAGGGGCAGCAGACACATTTCGTAGTCGCAATTGGGCATGACCCGGAGTTCGCCGTTCGCGAGATCGGGCCAATTCTCCACCGCGCCCGGCGGAAAAACCATTTGATCCGGCGGGAGCGCGTCTTTCGCCTGAAGCGGCAGCGGGGTAAAACCCTCGGAGCGCGCGCGGGGCAGGCGCTCGTCCCCATCGAAGAGCGAGCGAACGACATTCAACCCGGCGGGCGCCTCGGCGATCCAGATTTCCTCGCGGGCCTTCTCGGGCAGGAGCGGGTGCTTCTTTCCTAGCCGCTTCCAACCCGTGATCGGAATGGCGGAGGTAAACACGGGCCGCTCGTCTTCAAAGGCCGCATAGGTAATCGTCCCCCCTTCCGGTGCGGCGTCCGCCAGAGAAAAGACCACCGTTTCGTCCAGTCGATAGGTCCCACCGCGAATCAAGACACCGATATCGCGCCCGCCACCTTCAACTTTCAATTGACGCACCGCATCCCGCGCACGCCCGAGGGTCGCAAAGGGCCCGTCACTTCTTTCCCGATTCGGCTCGGCGAGGCGACCGGACCATCCATCCGATCCATCGACCGCGACATAGAAATGAGCCGAACGCGACGCCGCGGATTCGGAAAGTACCCCATGGGGCACGCTCCGGCATCCGCCGAGGAGCAGCGCGAAACACACGGCAATGACACATCTGGTATGGACGCTCACATGGACTCCTCTCATAGAACGGATAGGCCGCTCACGCTGCATAACTCAGTTTAACAAAGTGGTGATCGCGTATCCGAGTTCCATGGGTTACAATAGGTCGGCGCGCCCCGGGCGCCAGCCTTGCGATACACGGGGGATACTGGAGCGAATCGGGGCTCCACGAAAAAGGAGAGAGTAACTCATGAACCTACACAACCGCAGAACTTTCCTGAAGGGCGCCACCGCGCTGGGCCTGGCCGGCTTCGCCGACGTGACTGGCGCCGCCCACGCGGCTGAGAAGAATTCCACCGCACCGACCCTGAAGGTTCGAATAAACGCGAATGGGGATCCGCTGGTCGCCCGGGGCTTCGCGATCTTGAAAGATCGTATCGAGCAGCGTTGTGCGGTTCGCGTTATCGAAGGTCTAAGCGGCGCAACGATTATCTTGACGGTGGACAAGGAACTCCCTCTGGAAGCCTTCCGTATTGATGAAAAACGTGGCGCTGTACGGATTGCGGGCGGCTCACCGAGCGGCCTGCTTTATGGTGTTGGAAAATTCCTCCGCACCAGCGGCTACGATGGCGGCTTTCAGCCCTCGAACTGGCGCGGCACTTCGGAGCCGCAGGGCTCCCTCCGGGGTATGTACTTTGCCTCGCACTTCCACAATTGGTATCACGAAGCGTCGGAAGCGGAAGTGATTCGCTACATGGAAGACCTTGCCCTCTGGGGCGTAAACGCCATCATGGTCATCTACCCCATGATCAACCTTCAGGGCTGGGACGACCCCGAAGCGGAACCCGCCATGGCAAAGCTGCGCCAGTATGTGGTGTCCGCCCGGGAGTTGGGGCTGCAGTTTGTTACCGGATTGAACAACTGCATGTTCATCGGCGCGCCGGAGGACATCCGCGCCGGTCGCCTGCCCGACCCGACAAAGCGCCGGGGAAACAGCGGCCACCCCATCTGCCCCAGCAATCCCAAGGGCCACGCCTACCTCATGGAGAACACCGAAATTCTCTACCAGAAGCTGGCGGACGTGGGACTGGATCTGGTCTGTATGTGGCCCTACGATGAAGGGGGCTGCTCCTGCGAGAAATGCGCGCCCTGGGGCAGCAATGGTTACGTGAAGATTTCCCGCGACCTCACGATCCTCGGCCGGAAGTATTTCCCGGACCTGAAGACGATCGTGAGCACCTGGATGTTCGACACACCGCCCGAAGGGGAGTGGCAGGGCCTGACGGACGTGCTGGCCGGGCAGAATGACTGGGCGAACTACATCCTGGCCGATTCCCACGAGGATTTCCCCCGCTATCCGCTGGACGTCACCGTCCCCGGCAACCTGCCCCTCATCAACTTTCCGGAGATCAGCATGTGGGGCAACTGGCCCTGGGGGGGCGTCGGCGCCCACCCCCTGCCCGCGCGTTTCCAGCGATTGTGGGATCAGGTGAAGCACAAGGTGGAAGGTGGTTTTCCCTATAGTGAAGGCATTTACGAGGACATGAGCAAGGTCATCGTTCTCCAGTTCTACTGGAATCGCGATCAATCCGCACGGGCCACGCTGGAAGAATACATCGCCTATGAATTCGGTTCCGGTGTTACGGACGACGTGCTGGCGCTGGTGGATCTTCTCGAAAGCGCCGCAAGTCGCGCCTTCCGAAAGGAGCCGGCCAACGCCGAAGAAGTGCAGCGCGCCTTCGCACTGGCGGAGGGTGTTCATGCCCGCTTGCCGGAGTGGGCACGCACAAGCTGGCGCTGGGAAATCCTATACTTGCGCGCCCTGCTCGACCGCGAGCGTTTCGCAGGCGCGGGCCTGGAGAGTCCCGCCGCTGAAACGGCGCTCCTGCGTCTGGTCGAAATATACCACTGCCAGTTGGAAACCGACGACCCCTACCACCACCGCGTCCGCCCCGCCCTCCGGCAGGCCGTGGACCGTGCGGGGAGGAAGTGATCGATCTTGAGACGTGAGCCAATTGATAGGCAAATGTCTCATGAACACGAATGGACACGAATCCACACCAACAAATCGATCTGCACGCAAAGGCGCGAAGGCGCGAAGAATATTTGGATGCGGGTTCAATTTGGGGTCACCAGAATTGCAGGGGGAATCGATAGGCGAGTAACGTTTCCTTTTACTCTTGCTTTTTCTTCTTCGTGCTCTTCGTGGCCTTCGTGGTGAATCATTTGGTTGCGGCCGGAGGCTACTCCAAGTGCTTCGCGGTGAGAATATCTTCCGCGTCCACCTCAGCGCGCCCCGGACGGTTCCACCCATTCCCCCACCACCTGCCGGATCGCTTCCAGCGCTCCGGCGTCCGGTTCGATACCCTCCCAGTTGTACACGGTAATGTGCCGACAGTCGCGAAACTCAAAGGTCTTCACAAAATGATCCGCCCAGGTCGCGCGGTCCTGACCGGGCCAGAGCCACTCCACGGCGGCCCAGCGGGTCCGATCCGCCTGCGCCATCGCCTCTTCAATCGGGGCCATGTCCGCAGGGCCCTTCCAGTAAATACTCCAGCCGGGCGTGGACCAATCGTTGAAAACGGCCTCGAAGGGGGTATGAAGTTCGAAAGGCTCCAGGGTTCCGCCCCCGTGGACGTAGACCTTTTCCTGCGGCAACCCGGCATCCGCGGCCGTCTTCGCGAGCAATCCAAGATAGCGCCGGACGACTTCGCCGAGATCTTCTGGGGTCAACGCGCCCTCCGTCTTGATTCCCGCGCTCCTCACCGCCGCGTAGCCAATCTGGGCCAGGCCGCCACTCAGCCCTTTGGTCGCATCCAGCCCGTATACGGGGTCGTGCGTCTCTTCGGCGGGCCATTGCTCGGCATA
>JBHEKR010000121.1:0-18031 GCA_041859365.1 Candidatus Hydrogenedentales bacterium | reverse complement strand
TCGCGCTCTTCGCGGATGCGGCGGTTGAGCCACCAGATGGCCGGGTTCCACCAGAGGAGGGCCTGCGCCGCCGCTTGAAGGCCATTCACCAGGGCGTCCATGCGGCGCACGTGGGCCAGTTCGTGGGCGAGGAGGATATCGAGTTCGTCTTCGGGCATTGTGGCGGCCCAGGCGGGCAGGATGATGAAGGGACGGAGGATGCCGCCCGACTGCGGGGCACCCGCTGCTTCACTCAGGCAGAGCCGGGGCGTACGACGGAGTTTCAGGGATCGGGCCATTGCGTGGAAGCGCTCCTGGAGCGTCTCCTCGGCTACCGCGCCGTTCCATACCAGTGTTCTCGCTACGAGACATTGACGCGCGATCAAAAAGACGATTATGGCGGCCCCCGCAGCCTCCAGGAGCAGCAGCCATGCCTTCGTGGAGAGGACGGGCGCCTGCGGCACGAAGGACGCAGGCGCGACTGCCGGGGACGGCGTAGCCGATACTGGCGTCGATTCCACGGTCACGCGCAGGTCCGAGTTCAGCAACGGCGCGGGCTCGTTGGTGAAGGCGCGCGCCAGCAGGTCCGAGAATCCATAGGCCACGCCGAAGACCGGGGGCACGGCGAACTTCAACAAGACCACCAGCAAGAGTCCGTAGCGAAGACTTGACCGCAGGGACTTGCCCGCGACCAGAATCGCCCCCACAATCAGCAGCAGGAGCGTCCCTTGCGCTGTGGAGGTCAGGGTCCACTCCCACCATGCCGCCGCGGCCCGGTTTAGCTCATGTATGACTCCGTTCATGACTTGCCTCCTTTGCGTTGTTCCTGTTCGTCCAACAACTGCCGCAATGCCGCTATCTGCTCTGTGCTCAGAGGCTGCTCTTCGAGAAACAGGGAGACCAGCGGGATGGGGTTGCCGCCGAAGACGCGATCCACGAGTTTCTTCACCTGCTCACGCCCGGCGGAATGACCCCGCTTGTTGGGGCGATAGAGGAAGGCCCGCTGTCCTTTGAGCTTGCGGTGGGACACGAGGCCTTTGGTTTCGAGTCGCCGCAGGAAGGTGATTACGGTGGGCTGTGCCCAGCCGGTGGATTCCGCGAGGACCTCGTAGATTTCCCGCGTGGTGCCCTCCCCCATCTCCACCAGGGCCTGCAAAACTTGTGCTTCCGCTTCCGATATCAGGGGCGCCATGTTTGCCTCCTTATGTTGAGCCTGGGGCATTATGGTTTACATTTGTAAATTTGTCAAGTGTAATTTTACAAATGTAGATTTTGGGCTTTGCGGAGGCAGATTGGCGGTGGAACCGCAGTGAAGTGGACGCAATGGACGAAGTGAACGGGGTGTACGGATGCCCGTGAAAAAAAGCCGCGGAATTCGCAGTAACTTAACCACGACACTGCCCCTGGATGCGGGCGTTATGAATTCGCCGAGCGCGCACGGGCCGCGACAGGACAGCCTCGCCGGTTGCTGTGAACTTCTTTGCCCAGGCAGCGCATCTGACGAATGGTACCGCTCGCTTCGTTGAGTCACGGGGCGACGCTGTCCCTATGAGAAACGCGGGCTGACTTGCGTCAGCCCGCGTGGTGCGGAAGTGAATTATGGAACCGGCTAGATGAGCAGGCTCTTGGCCTTGAACTCGTGGTTCAGGATCCGGTCATTGTCGGAATAGTCCACGGGCACGTCGATGAGGTGGACGCCGGTGCTGTTGAGGCATTGTTCGAGCAGGGGTATGAGCTCGTCGGCGGCATTTACACGGTGTCCGACCGCGCCGTAGGCTTCGGCATACTTCACGAAATCGGGGTTGCCGTAGTCGAGTCCGTAATTCGGGAAGTTCATGTTGGACTGCTTCCACTTGATCATGCCAAAGGCATCGTCGCGCAGGATCATGATGACGAGGTCGAGTTTAAGCCGGACAGCCGTCTCCAGTTCCTGGGAGTTCATCATGAAGCCGCCGTCGCCGCAGATGGAGAGTACCTTACGCTCCGGAAAAACGAGGCGGGCCGTCATGGCAGAGGGCAGACCGGCGCCCATGGAGGCGAGGGCGTTATCCAGCAGGACGGTGTTGGGGTAGAAGGCTTTGTAGTTGCGCGCGAACCAGAGCTTGTAGACGCCGTTGTCCAGGGCGATGATGCCATCCTGGGGCATGACCTTGCGGACGTCGGCGACGAGGCGCTGGGGATACATGGGGAAGCGGGTGTCATCCGCGCCTTCGAGGATACTTTTCTCGATGTGCTCTTTGACAACTTTGAAGCGCTTGAAGTCCCAGGATTCCTGGATCTCGAGCTTTTCCTTGATGCGCCAGATGCTGTTGGCGATATCGCCCACGACTTCGAGCTGGGGGAAGTAGACGGGGTCCACTTTTGCGGAGATGAAGTTGATGTGGATCACCTTCAGGTCTTTGCGGCCCATGAAGAAGGGGGGCTTTTCCACCACGTCGTGGCCCACATTGATGATGAGGTCGGCGGCGTCGATGGCGCGATGCACGAAATCGTTGGCGGAGAGGGCGGAATTGCCGATGAACAGATCGTGATGCTCGTCGACCACGCCCTTGCCCATCTGGGTGCTGAAGAATGGGATGCCGGTCTTGTCGATGAACTCGCCCAGCATCTTGGAGGTGAGCTTGCGGTTTGCGCCGGCGCCGATGAGGAGGAGCGGGTGCTTCGCGTCTTCGATCATGTTAACAGCGGCGCGGATGGCCTTGATCTCGGCCGTGGGGCGGCGGGCGCGACTGGCGGCGATGAGCGGGGAGTCGGTCTCTTCCGCGGCCACGTCTTCCGGCAGTTCGAGGTGGGAAGCGCCGGGGCGTTCCTCCTCGGCAATGCGGAAGGCTTCGCGAATGCGCGCGGGGATATTGTTCGCGCTGACGAGCTGCTTGGTGTATTTGGTGATGGGGCGCATCATGTCGACGGCGTCGATAATCTGGAACTGGCCCTGTTTGCTTTTCTTAACCGGCTTCTGGCCGGTGATCATCACCATGGGCATGGCGCCGAGCTGGGCGTAGGCCGCGGAGGTGACGAGGTTGGTCGCGCCTGGTCCGAGCGTGCTGAGGCATACGCCGGCGTGCCCCGTGAGGCGACCGTAGGTGGCGGCCATGAAGCCGGCCGCCTGTTCATGGCGCGTCAAAATTAATTCGATACTGGACTGGCGTATGGAGTCGAGCAGATCCAGATTTTCTTCGCCGGGGATGCCGAAGATGTACTTTACACCCTCCGCTTCCAGCGCTTTCACCAACAGGTCCGATGCTTTCATGAGGGCTCCTAATGACCCGGCCGGGATACGCTGCGGGATCCCGGTACCGGCAACAACAATGCAATTTTACCTGAGGCAGTGGGCCTGCCCATCGGGCGCCGCCAGAGGGGCGGCGCCTTCGGATGCGGACGCCGCGCGCGGCGCCCGAATCGGGGCGAGGCAACAATACCAGACTGTGTCAGGTTGAGCAACTTTGCCTGAACACACACAAAAAATGGACATAAAAAAACGCCAGTAACTCGAGAGTCACTGGCGTGATATTTTATGGCGGAGACGACGAGACTTGAACTCGCGACCTCCGGCGTGACAGGCCGGCGTTCTAACCGACTGAACTACGCCTCCGCTGCATAAGAGCGTTTCCGCTCCCCCCGAAGGGAAGACTAATATACCAAATGTTTCCGGGCCGATTCAAGCTTCGAGCCAACTTTTTTTAAGAACATGCGATCTTTTTTTTCAGGCAACCGAATTTCCGTCGGCGTCGATGACAAGATTGGCGTTGACGGGCCAGGTCTTCCCCACGCTCTTCTCGACGAATTCGTCGCACGTCAGTGCAAAGAGCGGACTTATTTCGATAGCGATGGCGGAGGTCCCGTCGGGGTTTCGGGGCACGGGCTGGCCGGCGGCTTCGAGCCACTTCGCCCAGAAGTTGGTCATGCTTTCCCGCGCGGCCACGACGGAGTTGTCGCCTTCGAACTGCTTGGTGGGAGTGTACTCCCCGGGCGGGTCGATTTCGAGCGCCACGGGCGGATGGTTCGCCATGCGGAGTGCGTCGAAGACGAAGGTCTCGAACTTGTAGCCGTTGGGCTTGTCCGGGCTTACTTTTTCCCCTTCGGCGCTGATATAGGGGATCTTCTTGTGGGCGAGGTGCCAGGGGAACTGATCAAAGTTGTCGTAGACCCGCTGGACGAAATCCACTGAAAGAATATGGATGGCGGGATTGCCCGCATAGTAGATGACTTTGCCGTCGGCGTCGGTTTCGAGCAACTGTGGATAGATATCGAGTTCGCTATATTCGATGACCTGATAGACACCATCGCAGAGACAATGCACGCCCACCACCTCGCGGGGTTCGTGCTTCCGGTGGTTCTTGCTGGAGATCTCGGCCTGGGCCTGGAGGTGATAGCCAATGAAGTAGGGATCCGCGACTTTCACGGCCCAGTTGTCCACCTGGAAATAACACAAGGTGTCGATGCCACGCTTGCGGGCGTCGTCCAGCACGTGATGCTCCACCATGGCCTGGATGCAGCCGCCGTGTCCGTTGGGGTTCATGGCCAGGCGCCCCTTTTCTTCCAGCATAAATTTGCCGTCACCGTCCATGCAGGGGACCATATGCTGGGTGATAAAGTTGACGTCGGCGGGCGCGAGGCCGAAGTAACCGTGCTCTTCGAAGAAGGCCTTCGTCGCGGGGCCGTTGGTATTGCTCACCATGATGTACCAAGGGAGGGTGCAGCCATAGCGCCGCTGGAGGTTCAGAATTTTTTCGGCGTGGTATTGAAACAGGGATTTGCCGGTGAGTCCACCGATGGGATAGGAACCTTTGGGGCCATCGAAGCCCAGGCGTGTGCCCTGGCCGCCGGCGACGAGGAAGAGGCCGACGCGGCCCGCGCGCAGGGCCGCTTCGCCGAGCGCCAGCGCCGTTTTCGCATCGGCGCGCTCGGGATCGACGATGGGAATCACGGGCACGGGTTCAATACGTTCAAAGGCCGCAACGGTGGGCGTTGACTTGATCCACTCGGCGGCCAGCCTGTCCATCAGCGGGAAATCCACCTGGGAAAGGTCCGCCAGCAAGGCCTCGCGGTCCGCGCTGTCCAGTTCGTCCCAGAAGCGGAACACGTGATCCTGTCCGTGCGCCGCGGCCATGTCCCGAAGCTGAATTTCACTCATACCCATGCGTTGTACTTCCTTCCTGGCGTCTTAAATTGTGGTCATCCCCGGGACACGCCGTCATTTGTCAGTGGGCGTGGCTCCCCTCGTCGGATTCTTCGTTCGTCAAATTGCGGACCCCCACGATCTCTGTGTAGGTTTTTCCTTCGGCGGTGACCTGAACGCTCACCGTTTCGTCAAAGGGTTTGCTCTGAATCTCGGCTAGCGGGACCTGCATGTCCACATGAAACTCATTTGGCGTACTTCCAGGCACCACGGTGGCCGCGATCACGGGGTTGCTCACCGTGGCGATAGCGAGGCTCAGGGGACCGGTGGAGACAAAGGTTGCGCGGGCCGTGGGGCTTGCGCCGTCGCCCTGCTTGAACATGGCCCGCTCGGGATAGACCGGTGAGGGGGTATAGGGAGCCTTTGCGGTACCGGTAACATGAATCCGATGGCGCGGAAGTCGCTTCACATCGGTGAGAAGCACGACATTGCGCTCGAAGAGTCCAGCGGAAATTTCGGGGCCGGTGGTGATCACGATGTCACACTCGGTCTTGCCCGGCGTCGTCCATTGGGCTTCGGGGAGCACTTCGACCCGGGCGGAAATGCCGGGGATCCGAGGTGCGCGGGGGCCGACGGTAAGCACTTCCACACCGGTCACGTTTGCCGGGAGGTCCTGAATCTGTCGGAACCGAACGCGCCGCTCCACAACATCGCCTTTGTTGAATTCGCCCAGCACGAGTTCTTCGGTCTCGATAAAATACTCCGGCTCGATCGTGGCCCGGACATCCACCGAGACCTGGGGCTGGGCGGGGTCGGTTGAGGTAATCGTCAAAATCTTGTGGGAAGTAAAGCCGGGCACGCGGTTGGGGTCCAGCGTAACGTCGATCCACGATTCGTCGCCCGGCTGGATGGTTGAGCGCTCGGGGGGGATATTGCCCATGGTGCAGGCGCAGGTCGTGTCAATCTTGGTAATCTTCAGCGGCATCTTGCCGTCGTTGAAGACTTTCAATTTGTGATGATGGATTTGGTCGTTCTTCACCGTGCCCAGATCAAGATCGTTGGTCTCCAGGCGGATGATGGATACCTGCATGGGCTCACCGACGGGGGGCATCGTGCCATCGGCCTCGCCCTTGGGCGCGCCGTCTTTGTGAAGCGACTCGATAAACTGCTCGTCGGTCTCAAAGTCGTCTCCGCCGCACCCGGACAGGGTCAGGATGGGCGCGACGACGACGAGGCCGAGAATTGCGGAAAAGAGTGCATTGCGCTTGTTCATGTTGCTACTCCGATTTGAATCGTACGCCGTACTTAAGCTCGGACTCCTCCAGGGAGGCGGAGAGTTGCTCGTAACAGCGGTCGGTCAGGGTACAGTCCAACTCCATGCCGAGAAGAAGTGCGCCCACTACGGGCTCATAGATCGGCATGACGAGGCGCGCGCCGGGACACTCCCGGTGAACGACCACGGCCAGGGCGTCGACGAGGACCGGGCTCATGCCCTTGAACACGCTGCCGGCCATTACCACATCAAAGGTGTCCCGCTGCATATTCAGATGACGGATGGCGGCATTCACCATCTGACCGAGGTAGCGCCCCCCCCACTCCAGGATATCGCAGGCAATGGCATCGCCCTCCCATGCCGCATCGAAGACCAGCTTGGCCATGGGCTGAAGATCGCGGTAGGTGATCTTGCCGTAGTACATCTGGTGGAAGAGCTCGTCCACATCCTTGCAGCCGGCGCGCTCCACAAATTTATCGGTCATCAGGGTGGGCCCGGTGACACCGTCGCGGGCGCGGAAGACGGCCTTGAGTCCGTGGATACCGATGGAGGAGCCGCTCACGCGATCACCGTAGTCCTCGCTGATGCCACCGACACGGGTTTCCTTGCCTTCTCGGTTGACGCCGGCACAGACGCATCCGGTGCCGCAGGCGATCACGACGCCGAAGGGGTCGCGCGTGCCGCCGCGCAATCCGCCCATGGAGTCATTGCGGAAGACCCGGGGGATATCGCCGAAGAGGGGGGTAAAGAGTTCGCGTTCCAGCATGACGTAGTCGTCGGGGATATCCGCCCCTGCGACACCCATGCCGATACCGCTGATGTCCTTCAAATCCAATCCGGCGTGTTCGAGGGCTTCACCCACCGCCTTTTCAATTTCACGGCGAGCGGCCTCGACACCGTAGCCTTCGTAGTTGCCGGTGCCGCCACGGCCAAAGCCCTTGATCTGCCCTTGTTCATCGCCGATGAGGCAGAACGTTTTCGTTCCGCCGGCGTCCAGTCCCAGATAGAAGGCCATATACTACGTTCCTATAGTGCCGTTCAGTGCACAACTGCAAAAAAACGCGGGAAAAAAATTCCCGCGTATTGTCAACATTGTTGGGTCGGAATACAAATCATTACGGCATTTCGCTCGATCAATTGCCTCTCAACTTGGCAAGATCGGATTCCGCCTGGCGCGCGGCGGTGGTGGTGGGATACTTCTTAACCACCTCTTCCAGCAGCTTTTCCGCCTCTTCGTTTCGACCCAGGCGGGAGAGGGCGACGGCTTGTGACTGCATCGCCTGGGAAACCTTGCTGTCGTTCTCGGGGTACTTGGTGCGCACGTTCTGGAAGGCGCTGACCGCGTCGTCATAGCGTTCGAGCTTGAGGTAGCAGCGGCCCTGCCAATACTGGGCGTTGCCGGCCTGCTCCGTGTTGGGGTAGCGATCGAGAAATTCGGTAAATTGCTGCAGCGCCCCGTCGTAGTCGTTACTCAGCCATACTTTCTGGGCCTGCTGATATGCGGCCAGGGCCGCGCCCGAACTGGCGCCGGTTGCCGGTGCTTCCGGGGCGGGCTCCGCAGCGGTACCAAGGGCCGCACCCGGATCGCCCGCAGCGGTCGGGGGCACAATGGCCACGGAGTCGGTGGGAATCTGGGTTGCCGCTTTGCCGCCCGCCGTCAGGTTGAATTGACGGTAGATGGTCGAAGTGAGCTCGCCGAGCTGCTTCTCCAGCACGTCCAGCTTCACCTGATTCTCTTCCATCATACTCCGCAACTGGCGGGTTTGGACTTCAGTCTCGTCGACGCGGCTGACCAACTGGGTGGTGGTCTCATTAAGTTTCTTAATGGCGCCGTCCAGATTGTCGTTCAGATTGGTAACCTTGCGGTGCGTGTCATAGAGCAGGGTTTCGACCTGGCTTGCGGCTCCCGCTTCCAGGCAGGATCCGAGAAGGACCAGCACTCCGAGGCTGCACACTGTGCGTACCATGTGATTCGCTCCTGCAGTTGATGCATGGCGGGGGGTCGCCCCGAATAAAGTACTCATCGATTGCCCTTCCGCAATGATTCGAGGTCGCGACTGGCATGTTCAGCGGCCGTCGACGTGGGGTAGTTGGCGACCACCTCCTCCATCAGGGCCACGGCCGTCTCCCGATCTCCAAGCTTGTAATGGGCAACCGCCTGGTTATGCAACGCGTAGGCCATGTAGGTGCTGTCGGGATAGTTGCTCCGGACAGCCTCGAAGGCCTCAATAGCCCTGGAGTACTCGCTCTGATTCAGCAGGGCCTTCGCAATCCAGAACTGGGCCTTGTCACGATTGGTGGATCGGGGATAGCTGTCGAGGAATGCCGTGAAGGCCGCAATGGCCCCCGCGTAGTCTTCGCTCTCATACATTGCCTTGGCGGAAGCAAAGGCATTTCCATCATCCGCGGATTCCGCTTCCGGCACTTCCAGGGGCGGTGCCGCCTCTGCCCCGGCAGGCTGCGCGATATCAGCCGGAACAGTGGATGCGGACGAAGGCGCCGCCTCGGGGGTCTCGGCTGCAACGGGTTCCGTCACAGGCCGGGACTTCGGAATGGGGGTGGGCGAGTAGCTCAGGCCCCAGTGCCGATAGAGGGTCTTCTTGAGCTCTTCGAGCATTTTGATCAGATTGTCGACCTTGCGCTGATTTTCTTCCATCAGCGAGGCCAGCATCCGGATCTGCTGCTCGTTTTCGCTCACACGGGCCATCAAGGTGGCCGTGGTCTCGTTCAACCGGGCCAGCGAGTCCGCCATGCTCGTATCGAGCAGGTTAACCCGCTGATGCATGTCGGTCACCACGGTCTCCATGTTCTTGGAGCCCGTGGTGACACAACCTGAAAACAGCGTCAAGGCCAGCAGGGCAGGCCATGCTATGTTTCGATGCATGCGCACGCGATACGTCGCTTCCCGCAATTAGTTTGCAGTTGCCCGCATGAACTCGGCGCGGCGGTTCTGGGACCAGGCGGCTTCGCTGCTGCCGGGAACGGCGGGGTTTTCTTCGCCATAGCTGATGGTGATCATGCGATCACCGGAGATGCCGAGCTGGCGAAGGTGCTCGCGGACAGCCTGGGCGCGGCGTTCACCGAGGGCCAAGTTGTATTCCTGGGTTCCGCGCTCGTCGCAGTTGCCAGCGATCTGGATGATGACGTTCGGCACTTCCTTGATGCGCTCGGCGTTGGACTGAAGGGTCGCAATCGCGCTGGAGCTCAGGGAGGAGCTGTCGTAGTCGAAGTAGACCGGCTTCAGGCGGGAATCGCCTTCGAAGAGCAGCTTTTCAAGGTCGACATTGGGCAGACCGTCGGTGCCGGAACCTTCACCACCGGCATTCGCCGAGGTGTCGCCAGCAGTATCAACGGGCTTGTCTCCCTTTTTGCAGCCAGCAAAGCTGACTACCATGAGGGAAAGGCACAGTACAGTAAGGAACATTCGATACGGGTTTGACTTGTGGGCTTGCATGGTTCTCTCTTACCCCTTTTCAGGTTAATTGGTTTCTCACATCCACGACACATACGCTTTGAATTGATGCAGTCTACGGGTAAGTCGTTTCGGGCGCAGCACCCGCGTATCAGCACCTTTGGCTGCATTTTTCTCCGCGCAAGCGTATTTTACAATTTTGAAGGCCCGGATCACAAGTTTATGGCCCACACCTGTTTCGAGACTTTTTGCCGCGAGATTTCTACCCTTTCAATGGGCGATCGGTGATAGAAAGTTCCCGATATTCCGCACTATATGCGTAAAAAAAGCAAAGCTTACTGGCATTACAGGATTTTGGCATAATTCCTGTCCTTCGCTATGCGGGAAAAGTGTTTTCGCCTGACTTCGCTCCATTTCGGAGCACCGATGTTCAGGATATGACCCGCTCTATGATAGTCGCCGTCGCCATACCATGGCCAATGCACATCGTCTGGAGGCCGTACCGCCCCCCACATCGCTCGAGCTCGTGAACCATCTTGGTCATCAAAATTGCCCCGGTTGCACCCAGCGGATGCCCCGTGGCGATGGCGCCGCCATTGGCGTTGACTTTGCTCATATCGGGGCGAAGTTCCTTTGCCCATGCGAGCACGACGCAGGCAAAGGCCTCGTTGATTTCGATAACGTCCATGTCGTGGATGGACAAACCGGTCTTTTCGAGGATCTTTCGGGTAGCGGGAATCGGGCCGGTCAGGGTGAGGCGGGGATCGCTGCCCACGACGACACGCGCCACGAAGCGTGCGCGCTTCTTGAGACCATACTCGGCGACGGCGCGTTCGCTGGCGAGGAGGAGCGCGGCGGCGCCATCGGAGATTTGGCTGGCGTTGCCCGCGGTGATCCTTCCCCCTTCTTTGAATATCGTCTTAAGGGAGGCCATTTTCTCCAGCTCGATGTTCTTGCGGAAGCCTTCGTCACAGTCCACGATTTTCGTCATGCCCTCGACGCTTACCGTCATCGGCATGATCTGGCTCGTGAAGGCGCCGGCCTCGGTTGCCAGGGCCGCGCGTTGATGGCTCTCGGCCGAGTAGGCGTCCAGTTCTTCGCGAGACAGATTCCACTCTTCGGCGATATCCTCGGCACAGATACCCATGGGCCGCAGGGGAAATGGGAAATCGGAAAGAAAATCTTCGGTGAGACCGCCCCAGTCGCTGCCCATGGGAACACGGCTCATCATCTCAATACCGGAGGCGATCACGAGGTCCATGTCGCCACTGGCGATGGCCTGGCTGGCGAAGTGGACGGCCTGCTGGCTCGACCCGCACATGCGGTTGAGCTGCACACCCGGCACTTCGAAGGGAAAGCCCGCTTTCAATAGCGCGAGACGGGGCACGTTGGCGCCCTGCTCACCGATGGGCGAGACACACCCGGCGATAATGTCGTCGATCCGGTCCTTCTGGATACCGGCGCGGGTGCACACCTCGGACAGCACGGTTCCCAGCAGATCCACGGGATGGATGGCGTGGAGGGCCCCGTTTTCCTTGCCACGACCCACGGGCGTGCGCACGGCTTCTACGATGAATACGTCGGACATGATTGCTTTCCCGGATATAAGGCTTCAGGCAACTGACGATTTACTTTGCTCTCGGGGCTTCCGCCGTCAACTCCAGTGTCGCGAACAACGCGAAGTGGTCTGAGGCGACTTGATTCTCGATTACGCGCGTTTCTTTCACCACCCATCGTTCCTGGGGCGCAAAAAACACATAGTCGATCTTGATTTCGGGCTTGTTTGAAGGAAAAGTTGGCGGGGCGTCCAGGCCGTCGGTGGGCGTCCAGGCCTCCTTCAGGATCGTGATGGCTTCGCTTTCGGGGGTGGCGTTGAAGTCGCCCGCAAGAAGTCGGGGCCGGTCGCTCCTCCCGAATTCCTCGTTGATCAGCCGGGCCTGGGCCGCGCGATCTTCCGCCGAGGCATTGTCGAGGTGGGTCGCAATAAATGCGATCGATTGACCCGAGGGGAGGTCTATGATGGCCTCCACTGCGGCCCTGGGCTCATTGTCGCCCGTGAAGGGCAGCGCCAGCGCGCGGGTGCTCCGGAAGGAGAAGCGTGAAAGGACGCCCACGCCGTATTCACCGCCATCGAAGGACATGGCCCGTGCAAAAAGGGGGTGAAGCCGGGTGCGCTGGCCAAGCTCCGTGGTCAGATCGCGCCCACCGACCCGCCCAGTCCGAACATCGACCTCCTGCAGCGCCACCAGGTCGGGGTCCAGGTCCAGGATTACCTGGGCGATCACGTCCAGATTACCATCCTTATTCATGGTTGCGCCGTGGAGGATATTGAAGGTCAGAACTTTAATTGTTGTTGTTTTCATGGTGTCCGCATGTACTTCACGGTCCGCGCCGACGGCAAGGAGCGCCAGCAATACCAGTCCTCGTAGTGCCATCCTCATGGATGCCTCGTTTCAGCTTGTTTTCGGGGGCGACCCGCCTTCGGCTATGGAGTATAGCCACCATCGCTTCGTGGCGGCTCCCCCGCGGGGCCGCCGTTCGAAATACACCCGCAACACCAGACCACCCGTGGTGGCGAAGCGGTACCAGTGCTTGCGCACATAGAGCTCGCCACTTCCGTGGGTGCAGGGGCCGAGCCCCCGGCCCGCTTCCAAGACCGCAAGGACCGGATAGGTGGCGCCGCGCCAGACAAAGGCGCGGGGAATCAGGGGCTCTCCAGCAATCGCGGGGGCATCGAAACCATCACCCTCGAAGAGGGGACGGAGTGCTTCACTGATCAATTTTTCCGCTGCCATGTCCTTTATTCCGCACTCGGCCCGTCGCTGGTCGAAAAAACGGGCACCGGGCGCTGAGGCCCACTATACCAGAACGATCCATCCCGCCCCAACGCCGCCGATTGGAACCCCAAAAGGCCCTGTGCTATACTCCGCCGGTGAACAAAACCATCGATTTGACAGATCTGTACCGTCCAGTTCAGGCAGAGCTCCACGGGGTCAGCGACACCATTCACCAACTCTGGGTGGATGCTTTGACTCTGGTGCGCATTGACGCGAGTGCCATGCCCCGGACCGGCGGAAAGCTGCTTCGCCCCGCCCTGTGCCTCATGGCGGCGGGTGCTGTTGGCGGTCGGGATCTGAAACAGTACGTCACGCTGGCCAGCTCTTTCGAGGCGCTTCACATCGCTTCGCTGGCCCACGACGACGTGATCGACAAAGCGCTGCTCCGTCGCGGCGGCTCCTCCTTGAACGCATTCTGGGACAATCATGCGGCGGTACTGGGCGGGGACTACCTCGTGGCCCGGGCTGTGGAAATGCTTTCCACCTATGACGTGTGTGCCGTGGTGGCCAACGCCATCCGTTCCGTTCGCTGCATGGCCGAAGGCGAGTTGTATTTCTTCGGGCGGGAAGACGAACCCATCATTGCCGAAGACTGCATCATGCTGGCCGAGCAAAAGACGGCGAGTCTTTTTGCGGAAGCGTGCAGCGCGCCCACCTATATTATCGATCCGAGGCACCGCAAGGCGCTGTATCAATTCGGCATTTCGCTGGGCATCGCCTTCCAGCTTGTGGATGACATGCTCGATATCACGCAGACCACCGAGCAACTCGGCAAGCCCTCGTGCTGCGACATCGTCGAGGGCAAGAAGACCATTCCGATCATGCATCTGAAGAATGCCCTGGACGGCGCGGAGCTCGCGCGGCTCGAATCCATGCGCAACGCGGACATCACCGAAGAGGACCGCGCCTGGGTCATCGCCATGGCCGAGGAGACCGGCGCTCGGGAAAAGACCGAGGCCATCACCAACGCCTATGCCGACGAAGCCCGCGGCCACCTGGCCCAGCTTCCCCCCAGCGTCTATCGGGAGAGCATGGAAGGCATCGTGGAATTCGTCATGGTGCGGGTTTCCTGAAGGAAGGGTCCGCCCATTCCCTCGTTTCCCACGGTCACTGGAGCGCATACCAGGCGAATCCCTCGCCCGGAACCAACACCTCAATCTCCGCACTGAAATCCCGTTCGATAGGTACCGTTATGTTCTCGCCATCGGCCCCCGAAACCGTTGCCATATCCGAGAGGCCGGTGTAGTAGAGATTGACCTCCAGCGTGCGGGTCACATCTGCGTCGGTTGGATTGAACACGACGAGCATGGCCTTGTGTTTCAGGCGCGGATTCACGTGGAGCATCCAGTCGAGATCGCGTCCATTGGCACGGCGACCGTGGATGAGATCGCTTTCGAGGATGTCGCGGTACGTCTTGTACCAATCGACCCACTTTTTCACCATGGCCTTCGTGCGGTCAGTATCAAACAGGCGGGGACCGCGATAGCAGGCCTGAACGCCGAGGGCGAGGTTGGAGAAGAGCATTTTTTCGTAATGCTCGAGGTGGGTGTCGAGCGGCTCTATGGTCGCGGCCTCTCCCCCACCCTGATACTCGGTCAGGGGCACAAACATCCACCCCATGCTCGGCGTCTTCTCCCAGGTGCCGTCGTAGATATTCTGGCGGGTGTGGATGACCTGCTGCGCGCGGGGCAGGCTCCAGTTGGTCTCGCGATAGCCCATACCGCTCTTGGTGGAACCGGCGAGGTAGTAGTAGTCCGGCACATTAAGCGAAATACCTTTGCCGCGACACCACTTGTAATAATCCGAGATCGTGCGCCACTGGGTCCACTGGGAATCTTCATAGCCCCGGTGGCCGGGATGAGTGGTGGCGCGGCAGGTGTCGCCGGGGTAGGATCCGTCATGCTCCAGCAGGTCGAAGCCCGTCGCGGGGTAGTAATCATAGAGGTTCGCGAAGTAGTCCTTGCCCCATTCGCTGCCGATGCAGGGCGAGTGACCAAAGGTGGGCGATTCCCCCTCCCCCATCACGACGTTGCTCGCCGCGTCGATGCTGCGTGAAGCGAGGAGGGAATAGCCTCCAAGTTCCACGCCGCGCTGTTCGGCGTAGTCCGCGTAGGCCTTCATCCGCTCCCGATTCTCGCGGCTTGTGTCCTCAATTTCGAATCCACTGCCGAAGGAGAGGATGGCCATTTCGAAGCCGACCTCCGCGCATTGATCCAGGGCTTTGTGGACCGTCTCGGGGTCACTCTGGCGGACATGGAGCATGAGCGGATTTTCCGTGACCCATGGGGCTATGGTGCGATACATACGGCGCTGGGCGAGCCCATTGCGCTCCCGATCCGTGCTGTCGCGCACGAGGAGGAAGGTGTGAAAGGACTCAAAGGACTCTCCCGGCGCAATGTCTATCGCCGGCCCCAGAGCGGGACGCACTTCGAGGAGGCAGGGATTCATTCGTTCGTAATTGACCTGGGTTTCATACTGTGGATCGGGAACCCAGTGTACGGTGTGGCGCGAACTGTCGCGGACGCCCATGCCGCCAAAGGCGTAATCGGTCTCCACATGAAGGTTGGGGGTAATGTAGTCCACACCCCGGTTATCGACGTCCGACCCGTATTCCACGACGGCCAGCACTTCGCTGGTGAAGCTGTCGAGCCGGACGGGCGATGCGGAATGATTCTGCACGGTGATCCACTTCGAGAGCACCGGAATGCCGTCGTAGAGTTCGTAGTGCACGGATACGGTTATGGCGGGACCGTCCGCGGGCATGGCGTAGTCCATGCGCATATAAACGCCCTTCGGGGGCCACACGGCGTCGGGCGCGTGGTGGCGCACCCGGGCCCACGCCATACGCTCCCGGGGAAGTCCCGTCTCGAAGCCGGTAAACGTCATCGCGCCCGGTGCAGCAACCAGGGCATCGAGCCATTCGGGAGCGAGGAAGGCATAGTTGGGCTGGCCCGTGAGTCCGCCCACTTCGACGGGCTGGCCATTCACGGTTACTCGCGCTTCCGGCTTTACCCCGCGCAGAATCGTCTCGCCGGTCATGAGGTTGTCGAAAACCACCGTGGCGGCATTGGGGGCGAGGCGAAATTCGCGGCGGATCAGTCCGTTGGCGAGCACCAGTGACTTACCATCAACGGAGCGATAGATCCCGGCTGGGGTATCACTTCCCTGGACCAGCCAGTCCCGGGTCGTGGGAAGGACAGCTTCGGGCGGCAGGTCGGCCAGCGTGGCGCCGAAGGTCGAAAGGGAGATACCAAGGCAGAGCAGGACCAGGGATGGGCGCATGGAAACTCCTTCGAAACAGAACCGATAGAGGCTATTTTCGGTCTCGGGCGGACTCCATCTTAACGTCGCCTTCGATGTAGCTGTGGATTAGACCGGAAATCAAGGTCTGGTAGGGCACGCCCATTTCCATTGCTTTTTTCTGTATCCCCTTGAAGTCATGGTCATAAAGACGAATCGTGACTCGCCTGTCTTTCTTGAAAGTGCTGACTGCCGCTGCTTTTATAGTTGCAATTTCCAATTTGGAAGGAGCTCTGAGATCGAGCGTGTCTTTCTCGAGCGCGTCCAATATTTCGATCTCTTCGTCGTCATATTTCATTTCAGGCTTCCCTTTCTGCCCGGTATAACTTCGTGGCCTTCCTGCTCGGAATGATTGTCTTGAGAAAGATCACATCGGCACCAGGCACATGCGGCACCAAAAAAACGTATTCATTCACGATGACAAAATAGATGCTCTGGCCAGGATACCTGGCCTGATCCGGGTGGTCTGTGATCCTCCACAGATCCCCTTGGGACAAATGAAAGACGACCTCTTCGAAAGAGATATTGCGCTCTTCCTTGAGCCGTTCATTCTTCTCTGGACTCCACTCGAATTTCATGCCTTATTGTACATCGAATGCATGCACACCACAAGTCCCACCTTTTGCATGAAAAATGCCCGTGGACCCAAAATAGATCCACGGGCATGATACCTTAAAGCGGAAGATACGCGTTACACCGTCCAGGGCTTGCGGTACTCGCGGGTGAGCCATTCGGCCTTGCCGCCGTTGCGGGCGAGCTTCATCTGCTTCGGCTTCCACCCGATGGTCGTGTGGTTGTAGTAGGCCTGGTTGAGAAGGTGGCAGCAGATGGCGGTGCGGCCGCCGACGATCTCGTTGGTGATGGGTTTCTTGCGGGTCTGGACGCAGTTCAGGAAGTCCGCGATGTGATCGCGGCTCTCGTAGAGCTTCACCTTGGCGTTGGCCAGGTATTCCTTCTGAACGAGAATGATGGAGGCTTCGAGCGAGGTGCCTTCGCCCTTCTGCGCGTGGCCCGTAACTTTTTTGCCGCCGAGCCAGAATTCAAACTGGCCGCGGTTGACCTTGACTTCGCCGTCGGCACCATAGAAATGGGCGCCGAAGCCGCTCTTGTGATGGACGGTCACGCCACCCTTATAGTGGAGGATGCCACCTTCGACCGCCGCAGGATCGGCGGGTGCTTCCACCTTGATCGGGCCGCTGTCGTCCATATCGAGACCCCACTGGGCGATGTCGAGGTGGTGCGCACCCCAGTCGCAGACCATGCCGCCGCCGTATTCTTTGTAGAGACGCCACATGGGGAAGTGATCGTGCTTGCCGCGCGGACTGAGCACGGAATTGTAGGGACGCATCGGGCCAGGCCCCACCCAGCCTTCCCAATCGAGACCGGGCTCCATCGGCTCTTCGGCCAGGTCGCAGGGAACGCCGGGGCCGCCAAAGCTGCACTCCACATGGCTGATCTTGCCAATCGCGCCATTGCGTACGAGCTCGCACGCCACGCGGAATTCTTCCATGGAGCGCTGCATCGAGCCGGTCTGAAGCACGCGCTTGTACTTCTTCACCGCCTTCATGATTTCGACGGCCTCATGCACATTGTGCGTGAGGGGCTTCTCGCAGTAGACATCTTTGCCCGCTTTCAGCGCGGCGATGGTCTGGATCGCGTGCCAGTGGTCCGGCGTGGCGATGCAGACGGCGTCGATGTCGTCCCGTGCGATCAGCTCCTGGAAATCGTTGTAGGCGGCGCAATCCGCCGAGCCGAGCTCCGGACGCGCCGTATAGAATTCGTTCACCCGCTGCTGGGCGGCCGTGCGGCGCGTGGTGTCCACGTCGCACACCGCCACGATGCGCACGTTCGGGCGCTCGATAAAGCTGTTCATCAGGTGGTTGTTCTGCTTACCCGTTCCGATGAAGCCCATGGTGAGGCGTTCGCTGGGCTTCACCTCCGCGGCCCACACCTTGGAGGGGAGGAGGAAGGGCACCGCCGAGAGGGCGGACGCCTGCTTGAGAAATGTTCTGCGGCTGGATTTCATGAAATGATTCCTTCGTTGAATCTGGTTCCCGACAGTCGAGGGCCAGCAGGATCCCACAAAAGCACGTCAAATCACAAGCGCGCGG
>JBHEKR010000548.1:0-19838 GCA_041859365.1 Candidatus Hydrogenedentales bacterium | reverse complement strand
GAACCATCCGCCAATACCGACGAGCAGGGCAATCAGGATGTACGTTACCACCATCCATCTACCCTGCCGCTTCTGATGTTCGCCACTTATGTACACGCAGACTCCCCGATTGAAACGCCGCTATGATCGAATTATGACAGTCTAATCTGAATCGCGATTTTGCGCAAGGGAAGCACGTCAGGGACTAGCGATAGAAGTGAGGTTGAAGATCTTCCATTGGAATATAGCGGCTGGCCTGGCGGAGAATAGCGCGAAGGGTACCGGTATCCAACTCGGGATGCTCGGGAACGATCAGCGTTTGTCGTTCCCCATTCGGTGCCGTTCGTCGAAGCTTGATATGGCTGCCCCGCTGGGAGATAGGTTCGAATCCAAACATCTGCAACACGGCAACCAGCTCGCGCCCCGACATTCGCCTCAGGCCGGGCACGCCGTTTCCAGCTCCATCGTGACAACTAACGTTGGATTGGGAACGAAACCGAGTTCGGCCGGCTCTTCACCCTCGAAGTAAAGCTCCGTGGCTTCTCGCAGGTTCTTTACAATCTCGTCCAGGGTTTCGCCTTGAGTCACAATCGGGATTTGCATACATTCGGCGACGTAACCCGACTGATCGCCGGGACGGATCGCGGCCATAATGGTGTGGTTCAAGCGCATATCGAATTCTCCTTTGGGCTCGCTGTTAGTCTACTCCGACGACATTGCCCGCGCAAGGGAACTCCGGGTGCAGTTACAGGATCGCGTAAACTTTGATAGCTTCGTGCACAACTCCGCCGTCAAGGGACGGCCGCGAATGGCACTTACTTAACGAGAATACGAATAGATTTTCGAAGTTGACGCGGGGTGATGTGGGGTCGGAAACACCACGATTGAAAGCGTGACATATGTGGGTTTTCACTGGGCTTTGAGGCGTGCTCCGCGCATGTGAAGTCCCATCACCCACAAGCTCCCGCGGCGAAGCCGCCCCGCCTGAGGGTGGCACCCGTGGTCCCCCTTTTCGACCGGAAAGTTCCTACGTACGTGCGATTCGAGACCGCCACCCCCCGTTGGTGAATACTGCGCCCGGATGCGTACGTGTTGGATTTCGGGGACGCTTGCCACGCCGAGGTTTGGGGGGGGCGCGTCAGTCCCATGAGAGGGCCGAGGCGCTCTGGTATTCGGTGACGCGGGTTTCGAAGAAGTTTTTCTCTTTGGCGAGGTCGACGGTTTCGCTCATCCAGGGGAAGGGGTTGAGAGAACCGTATTGGGGCGGCATGCCGATGCGCTCGAGGCGGCGGTCGGCGATGTGCTCGACGTAGCTTCGGAAGGACTCGCGGTTGAGACCGAGTATACCGTTGGGGAGGCAGTCGGCGGCGTAGGCGATTTCGAGCTCGACCGCCTCTTTGATTCGGGCGAGGATCATGGCCTGGAAGTCGGCGGTCCACACTTCGGGGTTCTCGGCCTTAATGCCGTTGATGAGGTCGATGCCGAAATTGAGATGAACGGTTTCGTCGCGCAGGATGTACTGGAACTGCTCGCCGATGCCGGTCATGAGATTGCGGCGGTGGAAAGAGAGCACCATGACGAAGCCGGTGTAGAAGAAGATGCCTTCCATGATGAGGTAGTAGCCGATGAGGTTTTTCAGGAAGGTCTGGACGCCTTCGGGCGTGCTTGTGTCGAAGTCTTCGGCCAGGATCTCGTTGGTGAGTTCCATCTCCAGGGCGTCCTTCGCTTTGATGGCGGGGACCTCGTGGTACATGTTGAAGACTTCGCCTTCGTCGAGGCCGAGGCTCTCGACGACGTAGAGGAAGGTGTGGGTGTGGACGGCCTCCTCGAAGGCCTGTCGCAGCAAGTACTGGCGGCATTCGGCGTTGGTCACGTGACGGAAGATGGCGAGGACGAGGTTGTTGCCCACGAGGCTTTCTGCGGTGGCGAAGAAGCCGAGGTTGCGCATGATGACGCGGCGTTCGTCGGGCGTGAGCACGCCGGAGCGCCACTGCTCGATGTCCTTGTGCATGGCGACTTCGGTGGGCATCCAGTGGTTCGCGCAGCCGTTGAGATAGTGCTCCCACGCCCAGTGGTACTTGAGGGGCATGAGCTGGTTGACATCGACCTGGTGGCAGTTGACGAGGCGCTTTTCCTTCGCCGCGAAACGGCGCGCTTCAATGGACAATGGATAATTGACAATGGACAACGGGGAAGAAGATGACATCGGGAAGACTCCGGGTTGGGGATTGGGGTTTTCAGGACGGATTGGACGGATAGGACGGATAAATTGGCAATCGGTCGTATCCGTCCTATCGGTCGTAGCAGGTCACTGGCATGCGTCACAGTCGGGATCGAGAATGCTGCACGCCGCGGCTTCGCGCGTCACCTCGATATCACCCGAGGCGCTTTTGTTCTTCATCCAGCGGGGCTGGATGCCGAATTTGTTCACGTCCACGGTGGACTTCTCCACCTGGGTGGCCGCCAGGGTGCGGAGGTAGTAGGTGGTCTTCAGGCCCGCCTGCCACGCGGCGAAGTACATGGCGTCGAGCTTTTTCCCGCTCGGCGCGGCCATGTAGAGGTTCAGCGACTGCCCCATGTCGATCCACTTCTGCCTTCTCGCGGCGCAGGTGATGAGCCAGTGGGGCTCCATCTCGAAGGCCGTCTTGAAGCGCTTCTTCACGTCGTCGGGGATGCGGGCAATCTCGCCAAGGCAGCCGTCGTAGTACTTCAGCGCTTCGAGCATGTCGCGGTCCCAGAGGTTGAGGGCCTTGAGTTCCTCCACGAGGGCGGCGTTGACCTGGGTGAATTCGCCCGAGAGGTTGCTCTTGACATAAAGGTGCTTGTAGGCCGGTTCGATGGACTGGCCGACGCCGACGATGGTGCTGATGGTGGCCGTGGGCGCGATGGCGAGGCAGTTGCTGTTGCGCATGCAGTGTTGCTTGATGGCGGCGCGCAAGGGGGCCCAGTCGAGGCTGGCGCTCTTGTCCACTTCGACGCCTTCGCCGCGTTCTTTCTCCAGCAGCGCTATGGTGTCAATGGGGAGGAGTCCGCGATCCCATTTTGAGCCTTGGTAGCTGCCGTAGGCCCCGCGCGCCGCCGCGAGCTCGGTGGAGGCGAGAATCGCGTAGTACGCGATCACTTCCATACTCGAATCGGCGAAGGCCACGGCGGCCTCGCTTTCGTAGGAGATCTTGCAGGCCTGGAGGGCATCCTGGAAGCCCATGATGCCGAGGCCCACGGGGCGGTGCCGCTCGTTCGCGTTGCGCGCTTCGGGCGTGGGGTAGTAGTTGATGTCGATGACATTGTCGAGCATCCGCATGGCGGTCTTGACGGTATCGGCGACGAGGGCGATGTCCAGCGCGCCGTCGCGGATGTGCGCCTTCAGGTTGAGCGAGCCGAGATTGCAGACCGCGGTCTCCTCGGCAGAGGTGTTGAGCAGGATCTCGGTGCAGAGGTTGCTGCTGTGGATCGTGCCGCGGTGATCCTGGGTCGATCGGATGTTGGAGGGATCCTTCCACGTGATCCAGGGGTGGCCCGTCTCGAAGACGCGCGTGAGCATCTTGCGCCACAGGTCCTGGGCGGGCAGACGGTGGAAAAGACGGATGTCGCCCGCGTCGGCCTTGCGCTCGTAGTGCTCATAGCGCGTGGCGAAGGCTTTGCCGTAGAGATCGTGGAGATCCGGCACTTCATCGGGGCTGAAGAGCGTCCACTGGCCGTTTTCGCGCACGCGGCGCATGAGAAGATCGGGGATCCAGTTGGCGGTGTGCATGTCGTGGGTGCGGCGGCGATCATCGCCCGTGTTTTTGCGGAGATCGAGAAATTCTTCCACGTCGAGGTGCCACGTTTCGAGGTAGGCGCATACGGCGCCCTTGCGCTTGCCGCCCTGGTTCACAGCCACCGCCGTGTCGTTCACGACCTTCAAAAAGGGCACGATGCCCTGGCTCTTGCCATTGGTTCCTTGAATGTGGGCGTTCGTCGCGCGGACGTTGGTCCAGTCGTTACCCAGACCGCCCGCCCACTTGGAAAGGCGCGCATTGTCGCCCACGCACTTGAAGATGTGCTCCAGGTCGTCGCTTATGGTGGTGAGATAGCACGAGCTGAGCTGGGGATGGACCGTGGCGGAATTGAAGAGGGTCGGCGTGGCGGAGCAAAAGCGGAAGGTGGAAAGCACCGTATAGAACTCGATGGCGCGAGCCTCGCGATCTTCCTTCTCGGCGATGGCGAGGCCCATGGCCACGCGCATCCAGAAATACTGGGGCGTTTCGATGCGACGTCCGTCCACGTGGAGCAGGTAGCGATCATAGAGCGTTTGCAGGCCGAGGTATTGAAACTGGTGATCGCGCTCGGGCTTGAGGGCCTCCGCCAGGCGCGCGAGGTCGTAGCTCCGCAGTTCGGGCGAGAGATTCGCGCCGTTGATTCCATCGATGAGGTAGTGCTCGAAGTGTTGGCGGTAGCGGGCGTCGAGATGCTTCGCCTCCACGCGACCGCCGAGGGTCTCCTCGTAGATCATGAAGAGCATGAGGCGCGACGTTACCACGTCGTAGGCCGGATCGCGCTCGATGTGACTGCGCACGGCGAGGACCATGGCGCGGGTGAGTTCGCGCTCGGTGATGCCGTCGAAGATGGAGCGCATGACTTCCTGGTAGAGCTCTTCGAGCAGGCAGATATGCTCCAGGCCCGCGCAGGCTTCCACGAGGCGCGCACGCACGGCCCCGCCGTCCAGGGGCACGCGGTGGCCATTTTCCAGCAGGAGCCAGGGGCGCGCCTTTTCTTCCTCGGGCAGGATTGGCGTGCGCACGGCGCGGGCCTTCGTGTGCTCCGCGCGATAGACGATGTAGCGCCGGGCCACGGTGTAGTGGCCGCCGCGCATGAGGAGGACCTCCACGAGATCCTGGATCTTTTCCACGTCCGCGCCGCTATCGGAGCCCGCGGCCCCGGCGATCTCCGTCGCCACGTCTTCCGTGATACGGAGGATGGAGACGTCAATGGCCTCGTCGAGGAGCGCGTCCTTCGCCAGGCCGAGGTCGGCGCGGAAGGCGTTCTCGATGGCGCGGCGGATGCGCGCCAGCTCAAAGGGCACGATGCGCCCGTCCCGTTTCTTTACGACCCAATGTTCCTGCATGCGCGTCATCGCACCGCTCCTCCCGCTTTCGCGGCTTCGCAACCCTCGGTTTAGGCGACGGCGAACGACGGGGGATCGGGCCCGCAAGACACAACGGTGGCGTTGATGCTTGCGGGGAGAAGAGGCAGAAGAAAAAGCGAGGGTTCCTGATCGGGGCGCGCCGTGCCGAGATCGATCAAGAGCCGAAAGCCTGGTCTTCGACCGTCCCTTTCCCACGAAGGACGCAGTCATGACCCCTCCACCCAAGGGAGGGACCAATCATTGGCAGGTCTTCGGACTCATGAGCGCGATTGCAATGCGCAATCTCCTACCGACCGTCGCTTCCCAGTCCTTCTTCAGGACCAGTGCTTGATGACGGCTTTCGTTCTCAATTACCGCTGCGGGGCAGCCCCGGATTCACACCGGGTTCCCTCTTGCCGCACTCGCGCAAACGAGTGCACCAACGATGAGTCGATGATATAGGAAGGGGTGGGAAAAGTCAAGGGGGACCGCAAAATGAGGTATGTTTTTGGAAAACGGCCACTATATGGAGCGGCAGACAACATAAAAGGAGGAACCGCAAATTTACGCAAATGGACGCAAATTATGGATCCGAGCAGGGCAAGTTCGCTCCTTGACGCACCGACACCGCTCTCCCGTTATTTGTGAAAATTTGCGTTAATTTGCAATTCCATTGCTTTGCAGGACAGGCCAAAATAAAAATCTATTTAAGGGCATAAATATTTATATTCCATATCTTCGCGTGCTGCTTTTCTGGGGCGAGTTGCTGGATACCTTTGGGTTGTGCGCCTTTTTCGCCGGTGATGAGGTATCGGATGTTGTGTTCTTTCACGAACTGGGCGAGGGCCTCGGCATCGGCGGCGGTGGTTTCGCTGAGGAAGTAGACGGGCCGGCGACCGATGGGCTGGCAGAGGGTGCCGAGGATGGACTGGCGGCGGGTGATGAGCTTGTAGAGGGCGACGGGGGCCTCGGGCTCAGCGAGCATGCGGGCGTAGGGGCTGTCGTCTGCGGGTTTCCAGTAGGTCGTGCCTTCGGTGGGCTTCCAGAAGGGTGGCTTTGCGTCGGCAACGGTGACCGACGCCACACCCGCTTCGTAGAAGAAGACCGCGCAGCAGGCGAGGGTCCAGCACCACTTCAGCATGGACAGGCTGGGACGCTTCATGGGGCGTGAGGCGCAGTAGATGAAGGCGGGCAGGCCAATGGCGAAGATCCAGACGGTGTAGCGGGCCCACCAGTTGTTCGGCGTGGTGAGGAACAGGAGCGCGATGAAAGCGAAGAGGTAGAGGTAGAGGCCGTCACGGTCTCCCCCACTTCGTTTCCGCACGCATCGAAGCAGGGCGCTTGTCGCCAGGGCGATCGAGGCGGGAAGCGCGCCGAGGAGCCAGAGGAAGCTCAGGCCGCCGAAGCGGGAGGCGTATTCACCGAGGGCGCCGTGCCAGCGCTTCATGCTCTGGCCCTGGAGCCAGGTGTGGGCGACTTGCTTCCAGGCGGGCCAGTCGCGCATCTCGGGCGGAGTCTGGCCACGGGTGTTGACGATTTTCTCGAAGGGTTCGCCGGGGAAAATCTCGACGCCGCCGAGGGTGATGCCGATGGGATAGACGGGGCTGCCGCCTATGGCCCAGTTGCGGATGTTCCAGTAGCCGCCGGTGAGGAGGGCGGCGAAGATGATCAGGGACAGCCCTGATAAGGTCACGCGATTGTGGCGGAGCTCACGAGATTTGAGACTGCGCAGGGCGAGCAAAAGATTCCCGGCGATGAAGAGGCCGGCGAAGAGGGCGACGAGGGGGCCGTTGCCTTTGATCCCTGCAATAAGGCCAAGCGCGATGCCGATAGCTGCGCTTAGGGCGGGTGAAATCCTGTAGTCGTGCCAGAGAATTTCGTCGTCGAGCGAGTTAGAGTGCGATGAAGGATCCTGTTCCGAATCATTCAAGCTACCGTGTAGCGGTCCTTTTTCGCTCGGATCATTTTGTCCGGGAGGGCAAAGGGAAAGGGCGGAGTCCGATTCGATCAATTGGAATGAACGCGGCTCAGCGCAGTCTAATCCGACTTGGCGGACTTTCGGCGAGATCGTGTGGCATGAAATCGATCGGCGACTCTCTCCAGGCCCGGGGGGATTTCTTGCAAACATTTCATGCAGCAGCACCATCAAAGCAAGCAGTCCGACGACGCAGGCGGCGAAGGAGGAGTCCACGTAGGTCGTGTGAACCTGAGCGATGTTTACGGGCAGGATCAGGTAGAGCAGCGCACCAAATGCGCTCCAGTTCGCCCCCGCGCCGAGGCGGCGGCTTACGATATACACGCCCAGCGCGCCCAGGGGCAGATAGAGCACGCTGGCGGCATTAATGGCGCTGTCGCCCAGAAGACGCGCTAGCCAGAAGCTGGTGACCTCGTGGGCGTTGGGGTAGCCGTTCATGTAGTCGAGGGCCAGTGTTGCCCACGCGGCGTGGGGATCGGCGGTCACCCAGTGAACGTAACCTTTTGTCGCCCAGAAGTGGATCACGGGGATGTGGTACCAGTTGCCGTCGAAGGAGGGATCGATCTTGATCCAGGCGAGGAGGAAATAGACGAGCAGCACGACGGCCCCGAGGAGCACGAATGATCGGGTGGGCCAGGAGGGGGCTCCAGATTGCGCCGCAGGTGCGAAGCGAAATGCGACCGAAGCCGCAACCAGCGCGATCAGGCCGACGAGCCAGGCGAGGGCACCCGAAAGGGGTATCTGGACAAAGCCCGTGCCGATTACGAGGACCTGGAGGATCGCGTGAAATACGAGAAGGGCAATCAGCGCGCGCGGGGCGATTTCCCGGCGCGGCTTGTGGCTTTTTGAGGGCACTTCGGAATTGAACAACGTTGCCAAACAACGACTCCAAACCCGTTTGGACCCGGACTTAGCCGTTCAAGACCTCGTAGACGTCGTCGGGCGTCTCGCAGGCCACGAGGGCGTGGAAGAGCTCCCGATCACGGAGGGAGAGCATGACCTGGGCCAGCAGACGCAGGTATTCCTTGTCCGAGCCGGCCGGGGTGGCGAAGAGCACGAGTACGTGGACGGGCTTGTTGTCCAGGGTGTCGAAGTCGATGCCACCGGGCGCGATGCCGACGCCGAGGGTGGCTTCGGTGATCTCGGGGATGCGCACGTGGGGAATGGCGATGCCCTCGCCGATACCGGTGCTCATGATCCCTTCGCGTTCATAGACGGCGCGCCGGAAGGCGGCAACATCCTTCACGACGGGGTTGGTGCTCACCGCCTCAATCAATGCTTCGAGGGCATCGTGCTTGCTGGCGCCGTCGGGCACCACGCAAATCTGTTCTCTGGCTATTTCGATTCCGAATGCGCTCATATGGACGACCAATCGGCGGGCAGCTTCAACCACGCGCACGAACTCCTTTGCGGTGTTTTAGAATGTGAAAACGGGAAGGCGATCCCGCATGCGGGCGAGGGCCTCGTCGAGGCGCGCGTCGGTTACGGTGAGGGAGAAGCGTACAAAGCCCTCGCCGTTGACGCCATAGCCCGCGCCCGGCGCCACCACGACTGCGCAGGTTTCGAGGAGGTGGTCGCAAAAAGACGCCGAGGTGAATCCCTGGGGCACGGGCACCCAGAGGTAGAAGGCGCCTTTGGGCGGATCATAGGTCCAGCCGAGGGCGCGAAGGGTTTCGATGATTTTGTTGCGGCGGCGGCCGTAGATCTCGAGCATGACGTCGATGTGGCTGTCGCACTCGTCCAGCGCGGCGATACCGGCGTACTGGATGGCGTTGAAGATGCCGGAGTCCGTATTGGCCTTGGAGGTGGCAATGGCCTTGACGATGTCGGTGTTGCCGCTGGCCATGCCGATGCGCCAGCCGGTCATGTTGTAGGGCTTGGACAGGGAGTTGAACTCGATGCCCACTTCCTTCGCGCCGGGCGCGCTGAGGAAGCTCAAGCGTGGCACGCCGAAGACCACTTCGCTGTAGGGGTTGTCGTAGCAGATGACGATGTCGTTGCTCTTCGCAAACTCGACCAGTTCATTGAGGAACTGGGGCGTGGCGACGGCGCCGGTGGGGTTGTTCGGGTAATTCAGGAAAAAAGCGGAGGCTTTCTTCGCCACGTCGGTGGGGATGTTGGCGAAGTTGGGCAGAAAGTTTTCTTCCGACTTCATGGGGACGGCATAGGGCTCGCCGCCGGCAAACCAGATAGCGGGCTTGTAGCCGGGATAGCCGGGGTCGGTCACGAGGACGGTGTCGCCGGGGTTGATGACGGCCATACCGAAGTGGTGGCAGCCTTCCTTGGAGCCGATGAGGGCTACGATTTCCTTCGCGGCATCGAGATCCACATCGTAGCGGCGCTTGTACCAGCGGGCGATGGCGTCGCGGAGTGCCCGCATCCCCCACTCTTCGTCGGTCGGGTAGGGGTGGTTCGCGGGGTCCTGAGCGGCCTTGCAGAGGGCGTCGATAATGGGCTGGGGCGTGGCTTCGACCGGATCGCCGATGGCCAGGCTGATCACGTCGATGCCTTTGGCCTTCGCTTCATTGATCTTGTTGCGAAGGGTCATGAACAAATAGGGCGGAATCTTCTTCAGCCGGTCGGCGGTCTGCATGTACACTACTTCCTTTGGCAAGGTTGGCTTTTTTGATGGATGCATGGCCGGACATCCTTCCCGTGTCGGCGAAACAGCTACGTTCGGCGAGTGATTGACAGGGGAAAACGCATCGCAGCCCAAGGCCCATGATCTTACACCCCTGAAAGCCCGGTTTCAAGCTCGCATAAGCCCGATAGTGCGAAATCTACGTGGCAGGGCGTGTTTCAGGGGGCATTGCGCTACTTGCCGAAGTGTCGTTTCACGGCTTCGACAAAGGCCTCGGCGTAGGCCTGGCGCCACTTCGGGTCGGCGAGGCACTTGCGGTCGTCGGGGTTCTGGAGATTGGCGGTTTCCACCAGGACCTTGGTGGGCACCAGGGTGTGCTTGAGCACGGCGGGCAGCCAGCGCTCCGTGCGGCTTCGCTGGATGACGTTGCGAATGGGATCGCTGGTGGTGTGGACCGCGATGGCGGGTTTGTGGGTGCGAAGCGATTCCAGAAGGGTCTCGGCGAAATCGCGGGAGACGGCTTCGTCGCGGCGGCGCTCTTCGGCGGTGGTGGAGACGCTGCGATTGCCCTTCTTCGTGTAGGCGGCATAGGCGGGGCCGTCCAGGGCTTTGTCGGAGAGGCGGTGGGCCGCGCCGGGGATGTAGACCATGCTGCCGCGCAGCTTGTAATAGAGGGCGTCGCAGTGGATGGAGGCGAAGAGCATGTTGTCGGCCTTGACGCCCCGCTTGAGCTCGGCGCGGTAGATGTCGTTGGCCACGTACCAACGGAGGTTGGCGGAGACGCTGGTGTCGGTCGGGCTGTAGGGCGGATCGGTCAAGACCACTTCATCGGTATCGTGGGTGAAATTCTGCGCTTCCGAGGTCTTTTCCTTGCTGCTCAGGTCGCGTACGGTGAGGTGGACCCGTGCGCGGGTGGTGGACTCCAGTACGTGCTTGATCCGCATCACGAAATCGTAGGTCAGTTCGTCTTCCAGGAGTTTCCCGTGATTGGCGCCCAGATCGCATCCGCCGTGGCCCGCGTCCAGGATGACGACGACGCCGTCGAGGTCTTTCACGCCATCCCGCGTGGCCCGGAGTCGCTTCGCATCGGCGCTGACGCCCTCGTGGGCCATGCGCTGGGCGCTGCCCTCGGGCTGGAACTCATCGGCGAGCATGTCGCGGGGGATCCGGATCTCCTGATCCACGTGGATCCGGGTGGGATCCGCGATGCCGTTTCGCTTGAGCACTTCGGCGGCGGCGTCCTGCACGGCGGCCACTTCACGGAAATCGGTGAAGCGGATGACCACGGAGGTGTAGATGGCCTCGCCTTTTTTCATGGCATAGGCTGCATACTCCCCCTTGCCGTCTTTGCCATAGGTGAGCTCACCGGGCTGGAGCGGGCGGTAGGGCTCCAGGTTTTCGTCCACGTCCATGGGCTCCAGCAGGACCCCGGTGCGGCCGGGCAGCCCGGGGGTGGGGGCCTTGAAGACTTCCTTGAGGAGATCGCGGGGAATCAGGAGCACCTGGCCTTTGCGGGGCGTGCCCTTGTAGCCCTGATTTTCCGGCATGGCTTCGAGCGTCTTGTAGTTGGTTCCCCGACCGGTCAGCCACTCGGCGAGGTTCCACCAGGATTCTACGCCGGCGGCCCCTTCGAAGGTAACCTGGTGCCACCAGCCGCTCTTATCCGAATAGTCGTCGGGGAATATCGTCTCGATAATGCGACGCTGCACGGCGGGCTTCAGATCGCGAAAATGGAGGTAGGCGGTACGGAGCTTGTCGTAGTGCACCCAACTGTTCTCGTCGGCGAGATAACGCTTGAGGACCTCCGCCTTGGCATTGCCCCGGGGGAGCTGGCACTCGAGGTAGAGGGTTCGACCGCCCTTGATCCCGATGGTCGCCCCGGCTTCGAGGGGCTTGCGAACGGCCTCGGCCGCCTGAACCAGGGAGGGCGCAAGAGCCAGCAGTATGATGCAAATACAATTGTGGCAAGAGGATAAGGGGAGACGTCCGAAGAAGTAGTTTAGGCGTCGTTCCGTTGTCATACCACCTGCCAAGCTGGATACCATATATGGGGAGTGCTACCGAGAGCTACACCATATCGCAGAAAGTGGCCTTTTTGCAACACCATATATGGAAATCGCCTGAAAAGGGCAAACAATATACAGACCAGAAACTCTTGCTAAACAATGAAAGCCCCGGAACCATCCTGAACCAGGTGGCGGTGGCTCAGCGGTCGAAATATTGGATCACGGCCTCGACGAAGGCTTCGGCGTAGGCCTGGCGCCAGGCGGGGTCGATGAGGTTGGTGCGATCCTGGGGATTCTGGACGTTGGCGGTCTCCACCAGCACGCGGGTGGGCACGATGGTATTGCGGATGACGCCGGGTATGTAGCGCGAGGAGGCCGACTGGATGATGATATCCCGGATGGGCTTTTCAGCGGCGCTGACGGTGATGGGCGGCTGGTGCTGGCGCAGGGCGGTGAGCAATCCTTCAGCGAACTTTCGGGCGCGTTGCTCCGCGTCCTGGCGCTCGGGTGCGGTTATGGTGATGCTCTCTTGTCCCTGCGCTTCCTTGTACTGCTGGTAGATGGGATTGTCGAAAGTCTCAACATCGCCGCGGTGGGCGGCGCCGGGGATATAGACCATGGTGCCGGAGAGGCGCTCGGGCAGGGAGTCCACGTGAATAGAGGCGAAGAGAACGTTCTCTTTCGGCGTACCGGCCTTTACCTCTTCCCGGAAAAGGTGATTGACGAGGAAGGCGCGCATGATGACCGACATCGTGGTGTTGGTGGGGTTGTAGTTGGGCGTCGTGAGGAGCAGCTCATCCTGATCGTGGACGAAGGTGCTGGCCATGGTGGGTTTCCCGTCATGATCGGGATCGAGCACGGTCGTGTGGATCCGCGCGCGGGTGGTGCTTTCGAGCCGTTGCTTGATGCGGAGGACGATGTCGTAGGTAATTTCGTCTTCGAAGACGTCGCCGTGCTCCTTGCCGGGGTCGCCACCGCCATGTCCGGCATCGAGGATGATGACGATGCCGTCGAGGCCGCTACCGCCTCGAGGCTGGTATGCCGGGGCGAGCATGTCCACGGGGATACGGATCTCCTGACCCGGCATGACGCGGCGGGGATCGGTGATATTGTTCCGATTCAGGACGCGCGCGACGGCATTGTCCACAGCGGCCTCGCCACGCAGTTCGGTGAAACGACCGATCACGTTGACGTGGATGGTTTCCCCCTGTTTCATGTGGTAGGCGGCGTATTCGCCTTCACTGTCGACGCCATATCGCAGGTCGCCGATGGTGATGGGACTGAGGGGTTCGCGACCGGGCCGGGCGGGCGACGGGGTTTTGAAAACGTCCTTCAGCAGGTCACGGGGGATGAACAGGACCTGACCATTGCGGGGCGTACCCACGAAATCTCGGTTTTCAGCAATAGGTTCGAGGAAGTTGTAGTTTCGGCCTCGGCCCGTGAGCCAGTCGGCCAGGTTCCACCAGGATTCGAAACCGGGGGTATCCTGATAGGTGACGCGGTGCCACCAGCCCGCGCCGTCGGCGTAGTCGCTGGGGAAGAGGGTCTCGATGACGCGACGCTGGGTGTCGGGTTTCAGCTCGTTAAATGCGAGGTGGAATGCTTTGAGTTTCTGGTAGAACTTCCGGGTGCTGTCGTCGGCGAGATTGCGCTTTAGAAAGTTGGCGCGCGCGGTGCGTTTCGGAAGCTGGCACTCCAGATAGAGGGCGCGCCCCTGATGGGCAATGATGGTGACGCCATCCTCGAAGGGCACGCGGATGGGCTCGGCGGCCCCCGCCAGCGGGGCGATACACAGCAGCAGGAACAGAGCGGCCCCAGCGGCGCAACAAGAAACCAGGGATGGGGGAAAGAAATGTCTGATTCGTCTTACCGCTGTCATACCACCTGCCATGGGTTGCACTTCGAAAATCTACTGCGTGCACGGACCATGGCGGCGCCGCCGGGTGGTCCAGATGCGATTCGGGAGCGCCGGAGGACTCAGGCACCGATGGGCGAGTATTCGGGTCCCAGTTCCTTCAGGCGGCTCGCGATGTAGGTGGCGATGGCCTTCAGGCTGGTGGGATCGGGACTCACGAAGGTGCAGCCCATTTGGACGAGACCATCCACGCCCTGGGATTCCGCGGCACGGTGAACGACCTTGCAGGTCATTTTCTCACCCGCCAGCTCGGGGATTGGCAGGGCCGCCTCAAGCATATCCTCGACATCAAACTCGCTGTCGGTCAGTACAAGAATGCCGCCGGTGCTGAGATTGACCACGGGCACATGAATGCGGCGCGGGTGGACGTGGCCCTTGAGCTCGGCCTTGAAATCCACGGGAACGCGCCAGGAGCCGCGGTGATAATTGCGCACATAGGCCGGGGGGCGACGGATCACGAGGAAGTCCCCCAGGGCCCGGGGGGCCGTGAGCACTTCGGACTCAAAACGCGTAAAGCCTTCCATGTCATGGAATTCCAAGTCCACGCGCATGCCCTCGACGGGAAAATCGCGCACGGGGAAACTGACCTCAATCGTGTTGTCGGTGACCCGCTGGATGCTGACCAGAAAGCGCTGCCCCATGATAAGGAGGAGGCACCGGTTACCCGTCGCGAACAGATGGTCCTGTGAATGGGAATCCGCCGAAGCGTTCATGGTTAATCTCCCGGTACCCGTTTCGCCGGTGGAACACCGGCGCGATTGCCAGATGCAAAACACACTGGGGTATTGTATACCGCATGGGCTGTAGTTTGTCTACATCGGTATGGACGGCGCGGGGGTGGGGTGGTAACAATCTTTTCAGTGCTGTCCGAAATCCCCGATAGCGGCCAAATGTCGTGTACAAGTTCAGCCAAGCACAATTCCATAGTCTATTCATACCTCTCAATTGCCCCGGGGCTTGTTTCCCGTCGGGCAAATTGAGACCTGCTGAACGCAGAGCATCAGATTACAGATATGGATGCGGGCAGCGCCCCCTCAATTATTACGGAATAGTCGGCCAGCAAGGACCTGATTGACAAAACTCAAAACATCCATGATCGACGTCTTTAATTGCGGCGTGTTGAGGACATTGATATGGCTATTTGGGCCTGTAGATAATGATGCAGGAGGCCAGATACAAATGCGGGAATACACGGAAGATCTCTTGGAGGAGATGCGAGAGACAGAGGACCTCGAATTTAAGCTGGCGGTCGGAGAAGACGGGCAGGGGAAGCTTCCCAAAGACTTCTGGCCGACCTACAGTGCGTTCGCGAACACACAGGGGGGCATTATCGTCCTTGGCGTAAAGCAGGAAGCTAAGGGCTTCCGGGTTGAGGGTATCCCGCATCCAGACAGGGTGATCACCGAGCTGTTCGATCTGGTAGGCAACCCTGAGAAAGTGAGTTGCAACTTGCTTTCGGAATCCGCCGTGAGTATCGAAGAGTACCAGGAAAAGAAGATCATCCTGGTAAGGATTCCTCCAGCCACACGCAGACAGAAGCCTGTTTTCATCAAAGGCAACCCACTTAAGGGGAACACCTATCGGCGGCTATTCGATGGTGATCACAAGTGCGACGACGCGACTGTACAGCGCATGCTCGCGGAGAAGCAGGAAGAAGGTAGGGATCGCCGAATTCTTGCGGGCTTCGGACAGGATGATATCGACGGTCCAAGCTTTCTGGCCTTCCGCCAGATGTTGAGGGACGTCAAACCCGGCCACACTTGGCTGGATTTGAACGACTGGGACCTGCTGGGAAAACTACAGGGATGGCGAAAGGACCGGGAAAGTGGCGAACAGGGTCTGACGATTGCGGGGCTTGCCATGTTTGGACGGTGGGAGAGCATCCAGGAAGGACTTCCTGGTTATTGGGTTGACTATCAGGAACGCCCAGAGGCCAAAACCGAAGACCGCTGGGTGGATCGAATCTATCCAGACGGCACATGGCCGGCAAACCTGTTCTCTTTTTATCGTCGGGTTTACCCACGACTTGTGGCCGATCTGAAGGTTCCCTTTCGCATCAAAGACGGGCAACGGATAGACTTTACTCCCGTACATGAGGCAGTCCGCGAAGCGTTGGTCAATTGCATCGTGCATGCGGACTTGGAGGGTCGTGGTTCGATTCTAGTCGTGAAACGCCCCGACCTGCTCGGCTTTCGGAATCCAGGAGGCATGCGCGTACCATTGGAGCAGGCAATCGAGGGCGGCTTCAGCGATTGCAGGAACGGCATCATGCACCAGATGTTTCTCATGGTCGGGCTGGTGGAACGTGCAGGCTCCGGTGTTCCAAGGATTTACAGCGGCTGGACCTCCGGGCACTGGCGACCGCCGGTACTTTACGAAAAAGCCGAGTTGGATCAAACTCTATTGGAGCTCCGCATGCTCGACTTATTCCCCGAGGAAGTAATCAGCGCGCTCCGTCGGCGATTTCCGAGCAGCTATGACGGGCTGGAGGTAGTGGAAAAGCTCATTCTGGCTACTGCTGCGGTTGAGTCGGTTGTCACCCATGCCCGCATTTCTAAAATCGCGAAAGAGCACCCTCATGACGTTACGCTCGCATTCCGGCGACTAGTTCGTAATGGCCTACTCGAATCCAACGGAAAGGGCAAAGGAACCGTCTACCATCTCCCGGGTACGTTCTTGCCGTCCCCAGATGATGTCTTTGGTTCACCCCTGCGAATGGAGGGGCCAAATGTACCAAGCTCCGAGCTATATGTACCAAGCTCCGAGCCAAATGTACTAAGCTCCGAGCCAAATGTACTAAGCTCCGAGCTAATTGACATGGGCTTCGAGGCACACACATCCGGCATGGACGCGCAGCAGCAAACCGCCTTACATCCACCAATAAACGCCCAACAAAGCGCAAAAGGGCTGGCGGCAAGAACCCTGTTTCCAGAATTGGCCTCGGAGGATATCCGCAATGAGAATGAGCATCGAGACGAATGTGGCCGAATATTGAGCTCGCACCTCAAGTTTCCTTTGGTCGATGATGTATCTAAGTTGACTCTGGCATACAGGTTAGACTTGGAGTGGGCGGCCACTAGCCCACGAAGTTCTCGCCGTCTTTCTCAAAGCGAAATGGACCACGTCATACTGACATTGTGCAAAGACCAATACCTGACAAGGCATGCGCTTTCACAACTGCTTAACAGAAATCCCAACCCGCTGGGCACACGATTTCTGTCTCGCCTCGTGCGTGAACGGAAACTCTTGTTGGCATTCCCGCAGACCCCGACCCACGAACGGCAAGCGTACATAAAAGTGCCGGACTCAACAGGCCCGACATCGGTCACGTGCCCCCCCACCCCTTCGGAACCCTGATTGTGGAGCTGTCAGCCTCACCACAATCGTGTGGGCAACGCCGCACTTACGCCAGCAGCGGCGCGATCACATGGCCATGCACATCGGTCAGGCGCATGTCTCTGCCGCCGAAGCGGTAGGTCAGTCGCTCATGGTCCATGCCGAGCTGGTGAAGAATGGTGGCGTGGATATCGTGGATGTTGACGATGTTTTCCACGGCGGACATGCCCATTTCGTCGGTTTCGCCGTAGGTCATGCCGCCGCGAATACCGCCGCCGGCCATCCAGATGGTGTAGCCGCTGACGTGGTGGTCGCGGCCGTCATCGCCACCGGAATGGGGCGTGCGGCCCATTTCGCCGGCCCAGAGTACCAGGGTTTCGTCGAGAAGGCCCCTAGCTTTGAGATCCATGAGGAGGGCGGCGACGGGCTGGTCGGTGATGCGGGCGTTTTCTTCGTGGCGCAGCTTGAGTTCGCCGTGCTGGTCCCAGGGGGCGTTGTTGTTGTGTGTCAGGGGGCAGGTAATCTCGATGAAACGCACGCCCGCCTCAACCATGCGGCGGGCACGTAGACACTGGAGGGCGTAGAATCGGTCGAAATCGTTCTGACGGTCCACGCCATAGAGGCGGAGGGTGGTTTCGCTTTCGCCGGTGACGTCGCAGAGATCGGGCACGAGGGTCTGCATGTGGGCGGCGGTTTCGTAGTTGCGGATGGCGGCCTCAATATCGCTGGAGCCGCCGCGCGCGAGGGCCACAGCACCATCCTGCTCGGCCAGGAAAGCGAGCTTGGCCTGCTGGAGCGCCTGGGGATCGGCGGGCGCGATGTTGTCCACGGGCGTGCCCTTGGCCCGGACGACGGCGGCTTCGTGGGTGGCGGGCAGGAAGGAACTGGCGAAGTTCTGGGAGCCGCCGTTGGGCACCCAGTCGTTGTTTAACAAAACATAGCCGGGGAGCTGTTCGTTCTCCGTACCGAGGCCGTAGGACACCCAAGCCCCGAAGCTGGGCGCGGCGCCGATGCTGCGCCCGGTGTGGAGCAGGAGGTTCTGCGCGCCGTGGAGGGGCGTCTCGCCGACGACGGATCGCACGACGCAGAGTTCGTCGGCCACTTTGGCAACATGGGGAAAGAGATCACTGACCCAGAGGCCGGACTCACCGCGCTGCTTGAAGTCCCACAGGCTTTTAAGCCACTTGCGGGACGGGCTGATAGCCTGGGAGCCTTTGTCGGCCACCCAGTCGGCCTGCTGGCCATGGCGCTTGTTCAACTCGGGCTTGGGATCGAAGGTGTCCACATGGGAGACGCCGCCGTCCATGAAGAGAAAGATGACGTGCTTCGCACGAGGGGCGAACTGGGGAACGGGCGCGGCGGCGGACCAGCGGCTGGCGAGTCCGGAGAGAGCGAGCATGCCAAAGCCCATGTTGGTGCGGCGGAGGAAATCGCGCCGAGTAAATACGGGGGTGTCGTGCCCCGGGCACAGGGGATTAACTGAGTGGCGGATTTGGCTGTTGTGGTCTGCCATAGATTTGACCTCGCAGTTAGAATAGCACGATCAGGGAAACCGTCATCCCCGTGTGGTGGAATTGTCTAGTATTAGTGCTGAAATGTGGCCTGAAAACAAACTCTGACGCTGTCTTTCCCGCGAATGCGGGAATCCAGAGACCATGCAACGTACACTGCGCGAATGCACTGGATTCCCGCATGCGCGGGAATGACAGTCTCTTCGTAATCTCTAATTTTGATTGCCTAAATCGTTGTCCCGGCACCAAGTAAACGCGCCCTGCCGTCCCTGCAACGATTCCCCCTTCACTGCAGGTAAATAAACTCTTTCAAGTTAAAGATCGCATGGGCCACGTCCTGCCACACGGGCTGGCAGTTCATGAAGGCCGCCAACTCCACGCCACGGAGCTTCGCGCTTTCCTCCGCGAAGGCCACGAAGCGGGCCGTCTCTTCGGGCTGGGGCGGACGGGCGAAGGCGGCGCTGAACATGCGCGCTACGCGAGACTCGGGCGTGGAGTCCGGTTGGGCCACTTCCTGCTTGCTCCAGTGCTCGGCCATGGCGACGACGAAGGGATCGTTCAACAGGGCCAGGGCCTGATTGGGCACGTTGGTCGCATCGCGACGACCCACGGTCACCTTCGCGAGGGGCTGGTTGAACACGCCGAGGAATCGGGGCGGCTCCATCATGGTCATTTTCAGGTAGAGACTGCGGCGACCATTGCCATCCAGGGGACCGGTGTGGAGGCGCTTGTTCTTGTCTTCGGCCACGCGAAAGGGGTTGATGGGCGGACCGTAGAGAGTGCTGTCCAGGCGTCCGGAAGCCGCGAGCATGGCGTCGCGAATGGCCTCGGCCTCCAGGCGGCGCAGGGGCATGTGGTGGAGCAGGCGGTTCTCGGGATCGACCGTCACGGAGTCGGGATTGGCAACACTGCGCTGCCGCCAGGCGCTGGAGGTCACCAGCATGTGGATGAGTTTCTTCGTGGACCAGCCTTCGGCCATGAAACGGCGCGCGAGCCAGTCAAGCAATTCGGGGTGGGAGGGCAGCTCGCCGAGATGGCCGAAGTCGTCCGGAGTGCGCACGATGCCCGCGCCGAAGAGGTGGTGCCAGATGCGGTTCACATAGACCCTGGCTGTGAGCGGATTCTCATCGCTGGCGATGTTGCGCGCAAGCTCCAGCCGTCCACTGGACGCGCCGAAGGACCGGGAACCCGGGCCACCAAGAAAACTGATGGTGCCGCGCGGGGTTTCTTCTCCCAGCACGGTGTAGGAACCGCGCACGCCGATGCGTTCGTCGCGGCCCTCATACCAATCGTCCACCGAGCCGACAACGCGGTCGGGCTGGAGGCGCTTTTCGGCTTCGCGGTAGCGCGCGGCAATGGCGGCGAGCTCGGGGCTCGCAGCGGAATCATTGGGGAGCCAGTTGAGCGCAAGGGCCTCATTGAGGAGACGCA
>JBHEKR010000477.1:0-6809 GCA_041859365.1 Candidatus Hydrogenedentales bacterium | reverse complement strand
CTTGCGGGGGGGCAGGGGGGGGTAAACTCCGGCGTTGAGTGTGGTTATTTCCTGGCTCTTTACGTCACTTCCGTTTCATCAACACCACCCAGTCCTCACCCGGCTCACTCGGCACAGGGCCCAATTCCACCGGGCCACCGCCCGCGATTTCCCGCGCATCGCCGACGAAAACACCCAAGCGCGGGTTGAACCATTGCATGGAAAAGGCGCCTGTCGCGCCGCTGAGGTCGAGGATGCCGGTCTGCTCGGCCAACGGAAAGTAGACCGCGTAGATCTCGCCGGGTTTCGCGAAAACCTGGCCGGGCAGTTTGTTGTTCTCGCCCTCGAACACAGAGGAGCCGGTGAGTAGACCATCGGAAGGAACCATCTCCCAGAAGGGCATGTTCTCCATGAACCCGCGCGCGATGGCCATATATTTCCACAGCGGCTCCCACTTGCGGAAGTCGTCAGTCTTCAGCAGGTCGGAGAGGATGAACTCCACATTGCCGCCGGAGAAGTAGATGGGCCAGAGGTACTCACGACGATGGCGCGGCGTGTTTTCCGGGCTGGTGGTGTCGGGGAAGTACTCGTCCATCCCGATGACCAGCGGCAGGCCCGCGGCGACCGATTTGTCGCGCCAGACTTCAACGAGGCTCACGTCGTTGACCTGAAAGGAGCCCACGGGGAAGTGATCGTCGCCGAGGAACTCGGTCCAGGTCTTGTCCAGTGTGCTGGAGTGGTGCACCGTGATGGGGTTGTCGTAGGGGTCGACGGCCTTGAGGTAACGGGCGTATTCCTTCACGAGGGAGGGCCCGAGGTTGTAGTTCAGGTTGTACTCTTCACAGAGATTCCACAGCAGCGCGGGGTGATGGCCGAAGCGGGCGACGAGCTCCCGGTAGTAGAGTTTGCGCTCCAGACCCAGGTGGCCGCAGTCAAGCTCCAGCTTATTGCGCTCTTCCGCTTCGTTCAACACGAAGTGCAGCATGAGACCCCGACGCTGCGCGTGGTCGAGCACGATGCCCCACTGGTGCAGCTTCGTCAGATCGAAGTGGAGATTGTCGTTGTCGGGCTTGCCGTTCAGGTTGATGGGTGTGAGGTACGGGTGGGCGTTCTTGCCGTCGCCGCCGATGTTCATGGGCATGAAGTAAATACTGTTCACCTTCTGCTCCGCCAGGTAGTTCAGCGCGCCGATGATGTTCTTGCCCTTGCCGCCGTCCCAATCGGGGTCACCCTCGCGCCAGTCCTGCGCGTGGTTCGCAAACGTGTGGCCGCCGAATTTGCCGGGCTCGGTGTTGGCGAAACCCAGGTAGCCCAACAGGTCCTCGGGCTCGTCCGTGCCCCCCTTGAGCCAGTAGCCGCCATCGCGAAATTTCAGATAGTGGGCTTGGGCATACTCCATCCGGCCCCAGCGATAGAAATCGGGGGCATCCTCCGGTGCGGCGGCGACCTCAAAATCACCCGACGCGCCGTTGAAGCCGGTGGATTTTCCCGTGACTTTATCAAGGCTCACGGAACAATTCCTCCCCTCCCGGAAGGAGGCTTTGAACGTCCACTCGCCCGTTTCGTCCGGCGAGAGGAGCGCGCGCCACACCTTGCCCGAGAGCCCGCCCGCACCGTCGCCCGCGAAGAAGCCGGGTACGTCCAGCTTCTTGCCGGAAGGCGCGGTGAAGGTAACAGTCAATCGATAATCCAGAAAGGGGTTGGGCTCGTTGTCGGATGCATTCGCCTGGGGGCCAGCGAAGTCCACCACGACCGGCTGCCATTTCTGCAGCGTGCCGCTGACCTTTGTGGGGGCCTCATCGGGCGTGGCGGCAATCTCCGCCGGAGCCGTCGTCGCTTCCACGAGCAACTTCAACACCTGATTGTGTTTCGTCTCCGGATCACCCGCCTTGATGGCTCCCCAGTCCGCCTGCGCCGCGATAACCGCCACGTTCAGGCTGGGAATAAAGGCGCTGCAATTGCCCCCCGCGCCAAGCGACATCACCGTGTCCGCCGGAGCATCGGGCCAGGTGAGGGTTTCGGGGTTGAGGCGACCCGTGTCGTTGAACCACCAGTTGAAGCCGTAGATACCGGGACCTTGCTGGGTGAAGTGGTCCGACCCGCCGCCAAAAGACCCGAGGCCGAGGTAGTCATCGTCCTTACCGTCTTCCAGCGTCTGCGGCAGGTCCTTCGCCGTCTGCGGCTTCATGTATTCGTCAAAATACTTCCTCGGCAACAATTGAGTGCCGTTCCAGTTGCCCTTCTGACACCAGAACCACACGATGCGCGCGAAGTCGCGAACCGACGCCTTCATGCGATGCTTGTCGGAGAAGCGCAAGCCATCCTCAAAGCCCAGGGGCCCCAGGCGCTCCGGGGTCGAGGCCACATCGTTGCCGTGCGCCTGAAAAACCTTGTCGAAGAGCGTGCGCTGGTAGAGCTGGATGGCGAAGTCGTTATAGGCCCAGGCCTCGCCCGGTCCTTCGGGCCGCGCATAGCCGCTGTTCATCGCGCCAAGGTGGCGGAAGGTGATGCCCTGGTGGCGCGGCTGAAGTTCCCAGCCAAACTCGACGATGGGCTGGTCCACGCGCTGCACCTTGCCCTCTTCAATGGCGAAGAACAGCAAGGTGCTGATGACCGGCTTCACGGAGGACAGCCAGTCCTTCGATTCGGCCTGATCGCCCCATTCTTTGACGACGTAGCCGTCCTTGATGACGCAGCCGCGCCCGCCGAGTTGGGTGGCGATGGCGTCGAGTCTCGAGGCGTCCATGCCGACTTCGGCGGGCGTGCGGGTGGCCCAGGTAGCCCCGGGGAAGACGGTTTGGGCTTGAGATACCCCCACATAGGCCCCACCACAAAGTGCGAACAAGACAAGTTGCCTGAACATAGAACACGCTCCTTAGTTTGGAATTCGAAACAGGCCGAGTCTACAGCAACCCCGTGGCGATTCCAAGGGTGTCGGCTGTCAGATAGTTGTCATCTTTGACAAGAAGTGTACGGCCATATCGCACTGATCGGCAGGTCCGGCAACGGACGACTATAATCTAAGTTGTTTATTTCTATTTACTTAGCCCCCCACCCACCCGCATGTGGTGCGATTCTTGCTGCTCTCCGGATGGGAGTGGGTGCCTTTAGGTCAAGTGTGCGTTAGATTATGTGGTTTAACTGAGTATTGATACTCAAGAAGAAAGGCTTATCTGATGGGAGTCTTGACGAAACAAAGAATCGCGGTTTTATGCGTGGCTATGGGAATCTTGTTCGCCGTTCAGGCAGGGGCGGCCACCATCTCGGGCAATCCGTTTACCGATGGCTGGACGAATGGCGGGAACTCGCTCAGCAATGGCGTGTACGTCAGAGGCAGCGCGAACTACAGCTTTGATATTTACACTACCGCGACCACAGTCATGGCAGGTACGAACTTGGAGATCAGCGACGGTCCAAACTCTTGGATAGATGGGGATACCGTGCTGGGATTGGGCGGAATTTTCACGGATATCAGCGCGTCAACGGCAGGTTGGGCGGGATTCACCGGTAACGCTGTAAACACCCTACTTGGCGGGAGCGATTTCGGGGCAGATGTAAAGCTCCAAGCCAAGTTTGGCGCGAACGACAGCATCTTTACCACTAGTACAACCGCGCCTGGCGCCGGAAACGGACAAGGCAGCCTCGGAGACCACGGAGGCATTGGAGCAATCCAGGTACGCACTTCTGGGTCCAACAACGCCGCCTTCTGGGCTAATGGCTCGGGCACACTGAACACCCTTGCCTCGTCCAGCCATATCTCGCGCAATGGGGTTTCAAGCCCGGATACGGATGTCGCACGCATCTATTGGAACTGGGACACGACCAATCAGCGTATAACCAGTTGGGAAATCTTGTTGAACATTTCGCTCCTCGACCGTTTGGACGCGTTGGTGGTTGGCCGCACTCCCGGACTTATCACGACGGGTGGCCAGATTTTTGCAACCGTGCAAAATCGCGATGGTGCATTCACCGATGGTCTGGTCAATACCGCCGCTGTCGTCCCCGTCCCTGCCGCGGCTGGCCTTGGCTTCCTGGGCATGGGCCTCGTGGGTTTCTTGCGCCGCCGCAAGAACGCGGCCGCATAAATTCAAGATTCACTCCCTTCGGGGGCATCCACGTCGGATGCCCCCGATTTTTTTGCAATTCCATTTCAACGTGCGCTCCGCAACTGTGGTATCGTAGCGCGTAGATCATTCAATCAGCCCTGAAGGATGTACGCCCGTGAATTGGTCCACAAGTGCCGCTGTGCTGGCCCTGGTATTGCTCCTGCTCCCCGCCGCCTATGCCGCCGATCCGCTCCTCGACAGCCTCACGCGCCAGCAGCAATTTGAAGCGCGGCGGGCGAGCAGCTCCAATGTGGACCTGACGAAGAATGGCGATGCGCGGCCCATTCCCCCAGGGGAGACGCTGGTGTTGATGGACGAGGACGGCCCCGGCATTATCACCCATTTCTGGAACACGGTGGGCGCCGAGGATCTCTTCCATGGCCGCTCGCTGGTGCTGCGCATCTACTACGATAGTGCGGAGCAACCCAGCGTCCAGGCGCCCCTGGGCGATTTCTTCGGCGTGGGCCATGGCGCGGGCGCGGACTACACGTCCGCCGTGGCGTCGGTTTCGTCCCATGGCCGGTCGCGGGCGTGTTACTGGCGCATCCCCTTTCGCCAGCACGTCAAGGTTACGATTTCCAATGACCACCCCACGCTGAAGGTGGACTCGTTCTACTATTACCTCGACTGGCAGAAGCACGAATCTCTGCCGGAGGACACGACCTATTTTCATGCCGAATACCGCCAGGACATGCCGGCCACGCCAGGCAACTACACGATCCTGGAGACGACGGGTCGGGGCCACTATGTGGGCACGGTCCACTCCGCGCAGCAGGTGGAGATCGGGTGGTATGGCGAGGGGGATGACTTCTTCTACATCGACGGCGCGCCCGAGCCCCAACTGCGCGGCACGGGCACGGAAGACTACTTCAACGACGCCTGGGGCTTTCGCGAATTCTCCACGCCCTACCATGGCGTGAGCCTCTATGAGGGCGTGTTTCCCGGCGACCGCGTGACGGCCTACCGCTGGCACCTGCCCGATCCGGTGCCCTTCCGTGAATCGCTCACGGTGGAGATCGAGCACCGCGGCAGCGTCTTCACGGAACAGACCCGGCACCTGGGTCAGTTCTTCGAGCGGCCCGACTGGGTCAGCTCGGTGGCCTTCTGGTACCAGTATCCGCCGAAGTCCATCGCGGAATCCCTGCCGCCTGCGGACCAGCGCATCGCGCCCTATGTGGAGCTGCCCATCAAGGATCTCGCCTGGCGCGCCACGCCCGCCATGCTCGTCGTGCCCAATGGCAACGGCATCAGTTATGTCCCAGCGACGCCCACGGCGCGGCTGGAAATCGATTTTGAAGTGGCGCAGGACGGTCGATACCAGCTCAACGCCGTGGTCTACAAGGCGGTGATGGGCGGCGTCTACCAGGCCTCCCTCGACGGCAAGGATTTCGGACCGCCCGTGGATTTCACGATCGTGAACGCGGATTATATGTGGCAGCCCCTGGATCTGCACAACCTCAAGGCGGGCAAGCACACCCTCGCCTTTCAGGGTCTGGACACGATCTCACCCCACAGCCGAACGACCACGGCGAACATGCGCGCCCTCGGCATCGACCGGCTGGTGCTGTTGCGGCTGGAAGACATGGCGGGGTATCAGGCGGTGTTGAAGGAAGAGCTCGGGAAATAACGGAAGCGGACAGGAGGTGTACATCCGTCCTGTCCGCGATCCGTACTAACATTTATCGGTGAAATCAGGGTGCGTCCGCGCTGGCGGTCTGCACCAGTTCGAAGAGCTCGCGCACCACGATCTTCAAGCCTGGATCGGCCGCGTAGGCGGCGGCGACTTTCTTTCGCGCCGCGCCCACGTCACCGCAGGCTTTTCCCCGGGCGATGAACTTGCGGCAGGCCTCGGGCATGGGTCCCCAGTTCCCGCACTCGGTGAATTTGTCGTTGACGAAGATGAACTTGGGGATGGCCTCGCCACCATTCGTCAGAAAGCGGGTAAACACGTCAAGATACTGTTCCCGCGTCACAAAGCGGACCCGCAGCTTGTTCGTCTCCATGGCCATGGCCTGGAGCGCGGGCACATGGCGCACCACATCGCCGCACCAGTCCTCCGCGATCGCCACCACGTTCACCGTGCGCTTCAGGCCCTTCAGCCCCGCCGCGATGTCCGGATCAATGGTCATCGCATCCAGCGCGGCCGCCATCCGGTCACGATTCTCGGAAGACTCCGCGCCCTTCATCCACGTGTCGAAATCCGCGCCGGAACGCAGTACATCTTCCCATTCGATAACACGAAGAAGGGGCGGACGGGGCATAGTGTAATTCTCCTGATGGGGCTGAGGCTGCCTGATGGGCACTGGTTGACGGGAGTATATCGCGAATGTGGCATGTGATTCATTCTCGACGTGTAAGACCCGTCAATTCTGCCAAAAAAGCGCGCCCGCCCCGTCCAAGAATCATCGTCCAATGGGGCTCAGACATTCCTGTCTGAGGAAAAGCCTACTGTAGCGATCAATTGGCACGGTGATCTTGTGATGAAATCGAGAGTCTCGTCATCCCCACGAAAGTGGGGATCCAGAGAATTTGCGGAGTGCACTTCGCCTGTGCACTGGATTCCCACTTTCGTGGGAATGACGTTGTTTGCGTTGCAGTGGCACTACACATCCTTTTGGGCCTCGGCGACCGAGGTGCGCTTTGCCTCAGACAGGAATGTCTGAGCCCCTCTTCCCGGCATCCTCACGCCTCGTCGATACGCTCGAAGCGATCGCCCGACAATTT
>JBHEKR010000284.1:0-10833 GCA_041859365.1 Candidatus Hydrogenedentales bacterium | reverse complement strand
CCCCCCCCCCCCCCCCCGCTACTCATTTCTTCAAGCAACTGGCTCTTCAGTCTTTCAGATCCTCGGGCTTCAACCCTTTGGCGTGCTTGCCAAAGCCGAAGGGAGTCGGGTTATATTCGCCGACGATATCGACGTTGCTGCGCGCCGGGATCTGGTCTTCCAGCCCCACACCCCAATAGGCTGCATTCACCAGCAGCCGACGCAACCCCTCACTCAGCAGATCGCGTGAAGCGCCCATGGTCGTCGTGAATACGCGGGAGGGCTTGCCGCTCTCACCCGTATAGGTCTTGATCCAGGCAACAGGCTGGACGGCGGTCTTCTCCGTACTCGGCGGGTCGGTGGGATCCATACCGGTGAGTACGATGCCGTTCACCAGCGCCTGGCTGTCGCCCGTAAGGTCATTGATACCGTACACGTCCGTGTCGCCCCATATATCCTCGCAGCCCTGAACGATGGGGTGGTCCTTCATGGCCTCCACGATGGCGCCCCGGGTGCTCTCCTGTCCGTGGTGGCCGTAGTGAGAGACCCAGGTTTCCCCAAGCACCTGCCGACCATAACCACCTTTGAAGGCCTCGTCCGGGTTGTTCCAAGTGTATTTCGCATAAGGGCTGGCGGTATTCACGATGTAGTTGAAGGGGTGGGTAGCCGTGCGCAAGGCGATGATGGGTCGCCCGGAATTCGTATAGTCAATAATCCGCTTCATATCGGCGTCCGGCAACTCCCGGAAGCGCGTGAACAGCACCATCAGATCCGCCTTTTCGAGTGCTTCCAGGCCGGGGATATTATCCAGGGTTGTCGGATCGATCTCGCCGGTATCCTTGTTGATGGAAAAGAGCACCGTGCAGGTGAAGCCATGGTGGGCGGCAAGGATCTTGGCCAGTTGGGGCATGCCCTCTTCGGAGCGGTACTCCTCGTCGCCGGTGACAAATACAATGTGCTTGCCTTTTCCCGGACCCTCTTTGCCCTCATAGGTCACGCCGACCGCAAGCGCGGCGAATGAGCAGAATACCGCCGCCATGGCCAGCATTGCCCCTCGAAATACTATCGACATCCTTCTCTCCTTCGTTGCTGAAAAAAACTTAACGAAACTGCCCGGAACAGTACGCCTGCCCGGTCGGTCTCATACCATAGCACGACAAAGCCTCCGGGGCAATCGCGTCCGGTATGCATCCCCAACCTATAGGTAACGAGCCCGCGCCGGTAAAGACGCCACGGCCAAACCAGGAGGAGCACCCGATGATAGTCATACTACCAATCCGTGAACGGGACGAAATTCGCCGATGTTATCCGGTCATGGAGCAACTCAGACCCCACCTCGACGAAACGGCCTTTTGCGCGCAGGTGGCGCGTCAGTTCGCCACCGAGCGGTATCACCTCGCTGCGTTGGAGAGCGAAGGGGCCATCGTTGCGGTGACGGGCTATCGGTACCTTGAAAACCTCATCTACGGACCGCACCTGTATGTCGATGACCTGATCACCGACGAGGCGCACCGGGGCAGGGGATTCGGAGGCCTCCTTTTTGACTGGCTGGTGGCGGAAGCGCGGCGGGAAGGTTGTCGTGCCCTGCACCTTGATAGCGGCGTGCAGCGATTCGCGGCGCACCGCTTTTATCTGGGAAAGCGCATGGTGATCACCTCGCGCCATTTCGGACTCGCGCTGCAGGAGTAGGGCTCGAAAGTCGGATAATCAGCGCTTTCGCGTGCGCTTCAGGCGGTTGTAGGCCTCGTTCAGGGCGCGCATCGTGTCTTCGTCGCCACCCCGATCGGGATGGTGAATCTTAGCCTTGCGCTTGTAGGCTCGCTCGATCTCGTCCCAGTTGGAGGAAGGGGAGATACCGAGCATGCGAAAACACATGTCCAGATCTCCGGGCGCGCCGGTCGGGGCGTCGTCGTCAAATCTTTCGCCCCGGATCTCCCGGAGCGCCCGAATGATAATCGGCAGGAGCCCCGTCGCGCTGAGCACAACGATGATAATTACGATCCCGAGGATTTCTTGAAGGCTGGGCATGATTGCTAGAGATTCCCGCGTGCCTAACGACGTTTGCGGTCGTTAAACTTGAAAATATTGTCGACCGCTTCCCCGACCTTGTCGTTGGGGCCCTTTTTTACCCGGGTCTCCTTGCGGCGTCGTTCGCGCTGAAAGCCGATGAACATCGGGAGAAGCTTCATATAGAGGAAGCCGACGCCCATGCCGCCGAAGTGCGTCACCCACGATACCGAGGTGCCATCCAGGCTGGAGATTACATTGAGGAGAAAAGCAATCAGTACCAGAGCCCGGGCATTGATGGGCCACGGAAAGTAGAGAAAAAAGAACTCCCGATCCGGCTCCACCATGGCAAAAGCGACCAGGACCCCCATGGCCGCGCCGCTCGCGCCGACGACATTCGTGACTTCGCCCTGAAGGAAGTAGGGCAGCAGGGTGGCGAGCACGCCGCCAGCCCCGCACGTCAAGTAAAAACGAAAGAAGGCACGGGTACCCAGCACCCGTTCGACTTCCGGACCAAACCAGTAGAGGGAAAGCATATTTCCGACGAGATGCATGAGTCCGCCGTGAAGAAACTGGTAGGTCAGGGGGGTCCAGACAAATCCGGAGAGAAAGCGCTGCTGCTGAAATCCGAACCAGGTGCTGAACGCGCCCCCGTAGAAGCCGGGTCGCTGGTTCAGCCACACCATCAGCGGATCGGTCAGAAGTTGGAGGGCGAATACGATAATATTGATGAGAATCAGCCGTTGCACGGCCCAGGTGATCCGGGAACTGCCAAAGGCGTTCGATTCCATTGTGTACGAATATCGGCTCATCGGCGCTCTATACGGGCCTTCCGGGGCCGCGCCCGCAGTCAGAGGACGCAACGATTGGACTCAGGTTTCACTCGAGGGCGCGGGCGGGGCCTGGGATGCCTCGCTCCGCCTCCTGCCTCGGCTATTGTACCCGATTCCCCTGCTCAAGTACCAAGACCGGTCCCCCGCTACTCGCCAAGGCGATTCGTCAGCGGATAAGAGGAAACCACTCCCCAACGGTCGTAAGGAAAGTAAATGAAGACTGCCCGCCCGACGATGAGCGACTCCGGGAAACACTCCCCCGCGTCGTGGCTGTCCATGCTGTTGTTTCGGTTGTCCCCGAGAATAAAAATATGGTCCTCTGGCACGGAAACCGGGGGCATGACGGTATAAAAAGGCGGCTCCATAAGGTAAGGTTCGGATGCGTACTCGCCGTTAATCTGGAGCGCGCCAAGTTGGACGCTGATGGCGTCGCCGCCAACCCCGACTATGCGTTTTACAAGATAGGCTCCAGGTTCCGCCGGGTCCCGCAGAACGACAATATCGCCCCGATCATAGGAGGATTCCGCTATGGTGACCAGTTGGTCCACGGGTTGCAGCGTCGGCTCCATGGAGCCGGACGGTACACGGAAGAATCGCACGTGACGATAACCGAAGAAATAGACGCAGAGCAGGAGGAAAGCTACGACGACTACATTTCCCACGCGCTTGCTCGACATCAGTTGCCGAAGGCGTTCCAGATTCAAGCTGGCTCTCCAATCATCGGTGCGCTAGCCACTTTGGTCAGTTCTCGTCGCTGACGTCGTTCAAGAGACGCGTAGCAACCTCATTGCCGGGAATAATGGCCAGTGCCTCCTCAAAACAGCGCCGCGCTTCCTTCTTGTTCTCCAGATTGCGCCAGGCCCGACCTTCGTTCAGCCAGGTGAAGAAGGTCTGAACGTTGTTCTCCGCATGAGCGCGCGCCGCTGCCCAGGCCTTCGTGGACTCTTTCCAGTCGGGCTCCAAGTCGAAGTTTTCGGCGGCAATGAAGTTTACGGCGTAGTCCTCCAGGATTTCGTAGTCATCCGGAGCCAGCTTGGTGGCCTTCTTGGAAAGCTTCATGGCTTCCTTGTATACCTTCGCAGCGTCCCATCCACGAATCTTCTCCGACTGGGGGCGATAGATCAGATAGTTCTGGGCCATGTTGAAGCAGTAGTCCGCATTCTTCGGGTCAAGTTCGAGCGCCTTGTCCATGTTCTGAAAGCCCAACTCGTATAGTCCGGAATGGAAGTAGTGCATACCCAAGTTGTTATAGGGATCGCTGTACTTGGGATCGAGGGAAACCGCTTCCAGCCACTCCTTCACCCCCTCCAATTGCTTGCCATATCCGTCGTAGAACACCGTACCGCGGAAATTGTGGACCGAGGCGCTGTGATCAAAGGTCTTTAACCCCAGGTCCCCAAGCGCGGTCAATTGCGCCAGGCACAATTGTATTTCGCTGCTCTTCGCCTGCACCTCCGCATCAGTCAATTCCGGCGACATCTCGCTCTGAAGAACCGATATCCGCTCGAAGGCCGCATTGCCCATGCTCCACATCTTGTCCAGGAATGCCTCTTCATCTCCCGAAAGCGCCTTCAACGGCTCCAGATAGGCAGGATCCACCTCGGGCGCAGAGGTTGCCACAGGTGGCGCGACCGGTGCTGCCTCGACGGCGGGTTCCTGCGCGGAAGCGGCCAAGGCCGTACCGATCAGGGTGACCGCAAGGAGAAGGTTCATGAGCCCGAGAGGGGGAGTGACGTTGATTAACATGGACAATCCTTACGGTAGAGGGAAAGGGGCACAACGCGCCGCATGACCGGCCTGTATTCTCGGAATCACATAGAATTGCGCTGAACCTCAAATGGCGGGTTTAGTATTTCATTCGAGACACTTCCGACTCAAGGTCACCCAGGGCAAACTTTTGCGGTTGAAATCCCCCACCTATCGGGACGCCGCGACATGAATGGCGTCACTGGATTCAACCACAACAACGCCCGAAGGCGTTACCCGGAAGAGCCGGGCGTCCCGCTCCAGATCGTAGCCGATCTCCGCAAAGGCCGGAATCCGAACATCCTTCTCCACGATCACGCGGCGCAGGCGGGCGTGACGCCCCACGTCCACCCCGCGGAAGAGCACCGACTCTTCCACCTGGGAATAGCTGTTGACCCGTACCTCGGGTGACAGCACCGAACGGATGACCTGGCCGCCGCTGATGATGCAACCGGGACTGACGATGGAGTCCATCGCCACGCCGAAGCGCTCGTCGCGGTTGGCGAAAACAAACTTGGCGGGCGGATAGGAGGGGAGCTTGATCTGCATCGGCCAGCTCTTGTCATAGAGATTGAACTGGGGGTCCACCCGGGCCAGATCCATATTCGCCTCCCAGTAGCTGTCGATCGTCCCCACATCCCGCCAATACTTCGCCTCTTTCTTGTTCTCGTCCTCAAAGGGATAGGCATAGACCAACGCCTTGTCTATAAGACCGGGGATGATATCCTTGCCGAAATCGTGGGAACTGTTCATCTCCGCGTCTTCCAAAAGGGCGTTGCGGAGCACTTCGATATTGAATACGTATACGCCCATGGAAACCATGGCCGACTCGGGATGGTGGGGGTCCGGGCGCGGTTCCGCAGGCTTTTCTTCGAAACCCACGATACGGTGGTCCGCATCCGCGGCCACGACGCCAAAGCGATGGGCTTCCTGAATGGGCACCTGGATGGTCGCCACCGTGGCGGCCGCCTCGGCCTGGCGGTGAAACTGCACCATCTTCTCGTAGTTCATCTTGTAGATGTGATCGCCGGAGAGCACGAGAATCTCTTCCGGGGCCTCGCGGTCTATGGAATAGAGGTTGTGGTACAGGGCGTCGGCCGTACCCCGATACCAACTGTCATTGACCCGCATCTGGGGCGGAATAATCTCGATGAACTCGCCCAACTCCGGCCGGGTCATATCCCAACTATAGCGGATGTGACGCGAGAGCGACTGGGACTTGTACTGCGTGAGGATGTGAATGCGCCGGCAGAAGGAGTTGATACAGTTTGCCAGGGTAAAATCGATGATTCGGTAAGTGCCGCCGAAGGGGACGGCGGGTTTGGCCCGATGGCGGGTAAGGGGGTAGAGGCGTTCCCCGGCGCCTCCGGCTAGAATTACGGTGAGTACGCGATTCACGATTACTCCTTGCAATGCGGTCCCGCCCGACCCGGTGGGCGGGCGCGACGCTGTCAACATTCATTTCGGACACGCTTCGCGAGTTGCTTTCGACCTAGTACTGCCGAGCAACCCGGCGCAGCGCTTCCAGGTCGAGCAGTGTGACCCGGCGATTCCCAATTTCAACCAGTCCAGCCTCGCGCAAATCGTGCAGCACCGAAGTGGTGGTTTCCCGCGTCGATCCCGCAAGGTTGGCCACTTCCTGATGGGTCACCTGGATAGTTCGCCCACCGGGGCGCTCCAGATGATAGAGTCTCAGGAGGCTCGCGGCGATACGACCGCGTACCGGTCGAAAAACAACCTCGACATAGAGCTGGTCCATTTCGCGGGCGCGCCGGGAGATGCGCTCCAGCACCGCGCGCGCAAACTCGAGTTCAGAGTCGAGCAATGAGCGAAACGAATCGGCCGACATGTAACGTAGCCGCGTCGCTCCCATAGCCTCGGCGTGGTCGCATCGTTGCTCCCAGGCAGACATACAATCCTCTCCGAACATATCCCCCGATAAATAGTGGCGGAGGGATAGCACACGACCATCGGGCGAGACCCGCGAGAGCTTCACCCGACCGTCTTCGACCCAGTAAACCGAGTCGCAAGGGTCCTCAGGGAAGTAGACGCTCTCACGCGGTTGATATACCTTAAGCTGCGTCATTCCCTCTATACGCGCTCGCATGGAGGGGCTGACGCTGGATAACATCGCGACATTCCTCTGAGCATCAGCGGAACCTCCTCGTGTTTCCATCATTCTGAAATTCCCTCCAGGCAGCGCCCCATTCCCGGCGCTATAGGGCGGCGAGACGCAACGACCCTAACTCTAGCATGAAACCCACAAAAAGTCACGGCATATCGCACTTCGCCAAGCCGCAGTTCCCGGACACTGACCGCCGATCCAATCTCACTATCCGGGTTGCCAGATTGGGACGAATCAAAAGCCAAACTTCGCCGCAAGGGCTCGGATAGCATCGGTGTTCGCGTAGTAAAATGTGGCGCTGAAGCGCAAGAAATAGAAGAGAGCCGTCCCCGCGATCCAGCTCAGCAGCAGCCAATCGAACCATTGGCTCCGGGCGTCAGGGTCTTGAATTGGGTTCATCGTCTCGCTCCATGGCTTCGAGCCGACGGGAGAGCAGGGCAATCTCCTGAGCGAGAATCCTGTTTCGCTCGGATAGCTTTGAAATGACTACGGTAAACGCCAGGACGAGCAAGAGGAGGAATAGAAACGATCCCACGTAGAATACCGTGAGATACTGGAATCCGAAAGCGGCCGATATCCACGTGATCACACCGGGGAAAAGCCCCACACCGAGTCCGCAGGCCGCGGCCGCCAGCCAGAGAAGGGCATAGCGCTCTTTGAGGTGTCCCCGTCGCACCAATTCGAGCACCAGCAACATGAAGCCCAGACTCACGAGGAGCAGGCCGACGCGATGGGACCAATAGAAGCCCTCGAAGGGCAGGGTGGGAGCAGTCATTCCGCAGTCCTCCGCGATGGAGCATAGTGCCGGAATTGATCGATCAAGATGGCCAGCCCGACCTTGATCATGTAGTACGCGGCGCCGTGAGCGCGGATGGAAGTCACCCCGCCCTGCCTGGGGTGCATGGTTACGGGGATTTCCACCGCGCGCAGGCCGTGCTTGTGCAAAATAACCAGCACTTCCGGCTCGGGATAGTCTTCGGGATAGCTCTCCGCCACGACCGCAATTGCGGCCCGGTTCATGGCGCGAAAGCCGCTCGTGGTGTCTGTAATTCCTCCGCCGATAAACAGATTTATCCAGCGCGAAAGGAGGGATTTGCCTATTCGACGACTCAGGCTGGGCGTATAATCGCTGTCCGCCACATAGCGCGAGCCGATGACTACGTCCGCGCTGCCGTCCTGGATTCGAGACACCAGCCGGACTATCTCGTCCGCCGGATGCTGGCCGTCCGCGTCGCACTGAACGGCAATGTCATAGCGATTGCGCAGGGCGTACTTGTACCCGGTCTGCATGGCGCCGCCAATGCCGAGATTGAAAGGAAGGGCCAGTAGGGTTGCCTGGCCCGACTCCCGGACCCGAGAGCACGTCTGATCGCCGGACCCGTCGTCCACCACCACAATGTCATAGTCCGGGGCCGCCCCGCGAATCTGACCGAGTACGGAAGCGATAGTGGCCTCTTCGTTGTAGGCCGGAATAATCACCAGTACACGCGCCATTTATACCTTGCTCCCGCTTCGGGAAGAAAAAGTCCACAGCCCCTTTACCAGGCCCGTCGCCCGTGCATAGTCCCGAAGGCAGGCGACCAGGAGAAAGTATAGCAGGTCGTCGGCAGGAAGTTCGTGCCTCAGGCGCAATACGAGTGGGGCGCGCAGCGCGGTATAGATAAGCACCAACCCCAACCCGATAGTTGCCGCGACGACCCCGAGTCCTGTGAACGCGCCTGCGATGGCGATAAGGACCAGGAGAACAGGCAACACGAATCCCAGCGGCGGAGCCAGTAGATCGGGCCATCCGGCGTATTGATCACCTTGGGCGCGTCGGGGATGATCGCGGTAGAGCTTGACCCGCCAAAAGCCGTGACGGGATTGGGTGCGCAGGTAGCCCAGGAGCCGTTCAGGATGGTAGTGGGCCACCACGGCCCTGGGCGAGAATACCATGCGACCGCCTTGATCCTGGAGGCGATAGGCGAGATCATTGTCTTCGCCCGAGGCCTGTCGATAGCTTTCGTCGAAGCCGCCCACGGCGTCAAAGGCGGCGCGGCGATACGCGACATTGAAGGACCCGAGGAAATCAACGTCGCCCTTGAACTGACCGTGTCGCAGGGCGATCTCCGCCTGGACCACGCGGGCAAGGCGGGATGCCGGATTCGCTATGGCGTAGGTACCTCCGACCGCCACGATGCCCTCTCCAAAACCGGCGACCAATTGACGGAGCCAGCTCGTGTGGGGAACGCAGTCCGCGTCCGTGTAGACCAGCAAATTGCCCGAAGCAAGTTGTGCGCCCGCGTTGCGCGCGGAGGAAGGGCCGCCATTGGACTGGAGGTGATAGCGGACACCTTCAAACTGCTTCGCAATAGCCCCGGTATCGTCGGTGGAACCGTCGTCCACGACAATGACCTCAAAGTCGGGATAGTCCTGTGCGAGGCACGCCGAGACGCATTCCGCCAAGGTCTTCTGGGCGTTGTAGGCGGGTATGATGATGCTCGCGTGCAATAGTGTCTCTCTCTCGTCCGAGGGGACTGTTGCCGATTGGCTCACGTCGCCTGGTCTAAAACAATGCAGTCGTCTCAATCGAAAACTGTCCCCGGAGAGAAGCCTCAAAGGGGCGCATCGAGTATAGCGGTTGCGATTCGTGGGGGTACAGCCACCCCTTGGTCCTTCATCCCTGAAAAATGTCCGACGTCATGTGCCAGGTGGATGCAGTCCCCGTGCCACCCGATCCACCATCGCCTTCACCGCCGCGATCAACGGCTCTTTGTTGGGCGCGTAGCCCTCCGGCACCACGGGCGGATCGGCACACGCTCCCGCCAGGTCTTTCATGTCCAGCACCATCCGGCCCCAACCCCGACGCTGCACGGCCTCGGCGATTTCCAACTGATGATCGTTCATGTGTTCGTTGAAGCGTTTCAGACGCGGCACGACAATAAAGGGGCGCTGCACGCTCAGGGCGTCGATTGCGGTACCGATGCCCGCGTGCCCCACGATAACCCTCGCGTGGCGCTGAATGTCGAGACATTCTTCGTGCGGCAAAAATTCGAACCACTCGCAGTGACTCGGGTAGCGGCTCGCAATGCCCAATTGCAGAATCACCTGCTCGCCCGTGTCCGCCGCGATAGCGTCAACGGCCTCCACCAGGCGGTCGAATTCCAGAAACATGGTGCCCAGCGTCACATAGATCATGGCACGGGCGACTCGTCGATCAGGGAGCCCGAATAGCGCGCCCGGGGGCCATAGGCCTGCAACAGCTCGGGCCATTGCACGTAAAACTCGTCGGCAAGCCAATACACGACCCGCCCTGTCACGGATGGGCACACGACCTGGGCGCCACACTCGATGTAAAGCACGCGGGCGCGAAAAAGCTTGCCGATCAGCACCACGGGGATGGCGATTTCCGCGCCGGTGGAGACAATGAGGTCGGGGTGCTCCCGTCGAAAGATTCGGAACACGCGCACGAGATTTTTCAGGAATTCGATGGGATTCTTCGCCATGTTCGGCACGAGATAGGCCCGCTCCAGTCGGCGCGTGGTCTCGGCATCGTAGCAGAAATAGAAGACCTCGTGGCCCGCAAAAGCCTCCTGAAGCTGGAGCATCTCGTTGAGATGCCCGCCGTGGGAGCAGGTGCAGCAGATTTTGATGGGTTGGGGCATGGGTAGACACTTTCAAGTCGATTCTTGTAAAGGTTAATGGAATCGAGAGTGGGGATACCACCCTGTTGTGCGTTGTGTGGAGCGATTCGAAACGAATTCCTGTGATGGACTCCCCATCACCAACCCGATACAATACGGGCATTCACCTTCAACCGGAACCATCCTCTCGCATGCACCGACTTCAGACCCTGCGCCAATCCATTGCGGATCTACTGCGATCCATCGTCGTATCGGCTCGATCCGTGGATACGCCCATGGCGCGGTGGGAGTGGGGTGCGGTTGCGATGTTGGTGGTTCTTTCCCTCGCGCTGGGCCTGTCCAATCTTGCCGCGCCGAGCCTCTGGCACGATGAACTGGTGCATGTCTACGTGGCCAAGAATATCGCCGCCAGCGGTTGGCCCGCGTTGCCCAGTGGCAATTTCTACCCGAGTTCCACGGCGTACAATTACTTGCTGGCCCTCTTCGTAAGCGTTCTTGGCGATGACGCCTTCTCCGTGCG
>JBHEKR010000272.1:0-36631 GCA_041859365.1 Candidatus Hydrogenedentales bacterium | reverse complement strand
CGAAAGTGGATGGACATTTTTACGCTGCCGCGGCTGTCGCGCGCTTTCTTTGAGAGCAACGTGGAGGTTGTGGGGCTGGAGCACTACCAGCGCGCCATCGCGGAGGGCCGGGGGGTCCTGCTCATCACCCACCACGTGGGTTCTTACGGAATCCTGGCCGGTCTGGCGCTTCCTTGCCTGGGCAATCCCTCGATCGGCGGCGCCCGGCGAATCTTCGACGAGAAGACCGAGGCGGCGCTTATGAGGGTGTATCATTCGCAGGGCGGGGGTGCGGCCAATCCCGGTGATTCTCTGCGCCGCTTTCTGGCCCTCTTGAAGTCAGGTGGCACCGTAATCGTGGCGGGTGATCACCTCACCTCGCCGAAGGGAATTACCGTGAAATACTTTGGCCGGGAAACGTTAGTTCCAGGTGGGCCAGCGACGCTGGCCTGCCGCTACAACCCCGTTGCCCTGCCGGGTATTTGCGTCTGGACCGGCCCACGCCGGTTTCGAGTGGAGTTCGGCGAGCCTTTTCCCGTTCCCGAATCCGGCTCGATGACGGAAGAGGAGCGGCTGCGGGTATTCGCCCAGCACTACATCAGTTACTTTGAGGACGTTGTCCGGCGCTATCCCGAGCAGTGGGAATGCTTTTTCCGGATCTGGCCGGATTCCTTTGAAAAAAGGGACATCGAGACCTTCTGCAAAGACTACGGCGTCAACCTCTGAGCAGAGGAAACGTCTGATTGCCCGCACCCGAACCCGCGCGCCGAACAAAATTTCTGGAATCATACGCATGCCTGAAGAGACACGTGAAGAAACACGAATCAAATTCCGGGATATCGCCCTGCTGGTTGGGCTGGTGATCCTGGCGTTCGGCCCATCGCTGGCTTCGAACGTGCTCACGGACGATCTGATCCTGATCCGGAATGCGCGGCACATCTCGTGGTCCTTCCAGGAGCTCGCCACCTCCTTTCGTCTGGAGCATCCGGACTATACCGCGGGCTGGCTTCCCGGCCCCTTCAATCATTTCAGTCTGCAGTATTTCCGCCCCACCATCATGGCATCGCTCAAATTCGATAGCGCCCTGTGGAACGACTGGCCGCCCGGATTCCATATCACGAACATCCTGCTTTTTACGGTCATGGTGTTGCTTGTGGTGCGCTGGGGGCGGGACTTCGGCTTGAACCGCCCGGACCGCCTTTTGCTCGGCGTCCTGTTCATCCTCTATACGCCGAATCAGATGGCAGTGAATGTGATAGCGAGTCGCACGGAGCTGATCGCGGATGTCTTTCTCCTCGCCTCGGTAATCTGGCTGGGACGCTTCTACGCCAACCGCAACCCGCTGTACTTCGCCGGAGCCTTCCTTGCCGGGCTGCTGGCACTTGGGTCCAAAGAGAATGCGGTCATGCTGCCCTTGCTCCACAGCGTCGCCGCCCTTTTTCTGTACCGCCCAGCGGACGGGTGGCGCGGCGGTGTCAATGTACGCGCGCTCGCTCTCGCCCCGTTTTTTCTCATGGTTCCGGCCTATTTCGCGCTACGCTCGGCGATGCTCGGGGGCTTTCCGCCGCCACTCAAAGGTTTCTACTTTCACCACCCGCTGGACCCCGGATTCACCCAGTTTCTAATCAGCAAGCTGATTCACGCGGCTCTGACCCTCGTCTACCAGTTTCCAATTTTGCTTCCACCGGTCCTGATCCAGTATTCCGTACCGACGGCCATTGTCACAGGACTGATCGCTATCGTCACGCTGGTCGCCGTGTACCGCGAGACGCGTCCACCCTTCCGCTTCTTCATGCTTTTCTGGATCGGTGTGTGCATCGCACCCACCCTGCCCATGGGCCTGAACCCCATCTATTACTTCCTCTGCTCGCCCGTCATGGCGGTGTTCTACGTTTTCATGTACCGGAAATACCGCTCGACCTCAGTCTCCTGGCAGCCCAGACTGGCCAGGGTGCTGCTTGTGTCCGCCCTCGTCTTCGGGCTCCTGAACGCCATCGGCGGTGCGGTAAACGCCCACATGATCGGGGAGCCATCCCGGATTACGGCGCGGGAAACCGCCGAGATACTTGCGGCGAAGCCCGAGGTGCAGTCGGTCTTCTTTGTGGATCTGCCTCCGGCGGGCTTTGACCTGGTTCCCGCGATACGCTTCAAATACGAGGAGCACGCGGAGAAGAAGTTCTACCTCCTGTCGATTCGGGAGAACCTGTTCGATCCAACGGCCTGCGAAATTACCCAGGTGGACGCCTACGCCTTCGATCTCCGGCCCAAAGGCGGCGCGCTGCTGAAGATCGGCGTGGAAGAAGGTTTCATCGGCTATCCGCTGGATCGATTCGCGCCCGGCATGAAGGCGAGCCATCCCGATTACGACATGGAGGTGATCGAGGCCGAGGCCGAAGTCGGGGGCGAAGCCGGACTCCTCACGCGCTTGAAACACCACTACCGCATTCCTCCGGCGAGCCAAAACGGCATTGCCGTGCTGCGTTACCGGTTCAAGACGCCCCTCGCCTCGAATGACCGATTGTTTCTCCAGCTTACCCGGGACGGTGTGAAGGAGGTACCCTTTCTGAATGAGGCCGATTTTGCCAAGCAGGGCGGAAGCCCGATTCAAGTGAGTAACCCATCATGAGTTGGATTCGCACCCATCTTTCCGGCGAACGAACGGTCAAGGGCGACCTGCTGCTGCTCGCGGCGGTCATCCTGGTGTCCTACTCGCCCATTCTCTTTGCCGGACTGGTCAGCGATGATCTGATGCTGCTCCGCCGCGCACGGGAGACGCCCTGGTCCATCGCCGAGTTGGCGAGTTCCTTTCGCTTCGGCGCGGCAGACATGACCGATGGCTACACGCCCTACAACTTCCCTCAATTTGAGCTCCACTTCTTCCGCCCGTTCTACATGGCCATTATGAAGCTGGAGTATGTCCTGTTCGGGGTCTGGGGCGGCGGATATCACGTTACCAATCTCATCCTGCACTTTGCGGTGACGGCCCTGCTTTATCTGTGGACGGCGGACTTCGGTTTCAACCGCCAGAAACGCTTTCTGGCCGCGCTCCTTTTTGCCGTCTTCGTGCCGAACTCCTTCACCGTTGCCTGGGTCTCCGGACGTACGGAATTGCTGGCCGCGACGCTGGTTATTCTTTCGATCATGTTCATGGGCCGGTTCTACGCCCAGGGGAAGCCCTGGCAGTACGGAATTTCCCTGGGGGCCTACCTGCTGGCGCTCTGCTCAAAGGAGTCGGCGGTTATTATTCCCTTCTGGCACGCCCTGGCGGTCCTGTTTGTGTATCCACCCGCGCAGAAGACCGTCATGGACTTCGCGCGGCGCTTTGCGATCATCTCACCCCTATTCCTGTTACTGGTACCCTATTTCATGATCCGGCACTACGCCCTCGGCGGCTTCCCCGTTCCGCCGGCGGGCTTGTTTTACTATCACCAGCCTTCCGATCCGGATTTCCTGCCCTTCCTGATATCGCGGATCTACCACGCGCCCCTGGCCTTGTTTCTACAGGCGCCGACCTTCATCGTTCCGAGCCTCTTCGAACGCTGTACGCCGATCCTGGTCGTCATGCCGGTGGTCGCCGTGGTGTTTGCGGGGCTCGTGCTACGCTGGCTCCCCTCGCCCTTTCGCTATTTCTTCGCATGCTGGATTGCCTTTGCGCTGGCGCCCACGCTCAATATCGGCTTCAATCCCGTCTATTTCTACATGTGTTCGCTCGTCGTACCCGTCGCCTATCTGTACCTGCGGGATTCGCTTGAAGCGTCGCCGCGTCCCTGGGCCCGCAAGGTGTCGAAGCAAGGCGTCAAGGTGCTTGTGGGCTACGGCGTGCTCTATTGCTTCGTTTCCTCGCTTCTGTTCGGACTCGGCTCCCTCGAAGCGCGAACCGCCGCGACGGATCTCGCCCGAATTCTCGCGGAGAAGCCGACAGCGACCGACGTCTACATCTTTGATGTGCCCTGGTCGCAGAACACCAACATCGTGCCGGGGGCCCGGCTGCTGGACGAATCTTTCGCGAACCGCAAGCTCATGCTGATGAACCCCAGTATCGACGCGCAGGGCGGCACACCCTCCGAGGTGCGGCGAATCGACGACAAGACCCTGGAGTGCCGCGCGCAGGGGGGAACCTTTTTCACCACGGGCATTGAGCAGGCGGCTTTCGCGGAAGACATTATTCCGATCGTGCCGGGCCTGAAGGGTGAGCACGAGGCCTATTCGGTGGAGATTGCCGAAGTCGCGCCGAGCGATGCCCTGCGGCAGGAGCCCGAAGCGGCCAAGGCGATTCGGGATTTCCTCCAACTACCAGCACGGGAGCAGGTGGGTGCGACGGCCCTGCGCTACACCCTCAAGAAGCCGGTAGATTCACCGGAGAATCTCTTTCTCCAGATGAGCGATGGCCGGATTCGCGAGATCGAAGTTCTGTCGACCCGCTGAGGGTATTCATGAGTCCCGCGCCAGGAACACGAGGTAGACGTCACCGCCGGCGTGTGATACGTAGCGTCACGGTGCCGTCAGCGGGTGTGACCCGCACGAGCGAATAGGCCCGGGCGAGGGGATCTTCCAGCGGGAGTTTGCCCATGCCCACCACGATCGCAGGAACGTATCCCGCCGAGTCCAGGTTTTCCAGCGCGCCCGTGATGATTTCGAGCACCACGCCGCTCTCCCACGCCAGGGTATTTCCCTCCACTTTCGGAAGCAGATGGGCGTGAAACTCGACGGGGGCCTGAATACCGCTCCACGTGACGGTTGTGTGGTCGGGCCGGTCGAGGGTCAGCGTGGTGGTGATGCCGTTCAGCTTGCGCGTGAGCGTCGCGGTATTGCCCTCCTCCTTCAAGTCCACGGCGCCAGTCTTCGTTTCCTCGGCGGTGCCGGCGGCTTTGGTGGCCAGCACTACCGCCCCACCCGCGTGGATAACGGTCTCTCCGGACTGCTTGAGGCCCGCCACGATATCGCCGACCTCCCATCCACTTCGGGCGTAGACTTCGCCGACGGAGGGAAAGGTGTAGGACAGGGCCGCGCCGCCCGTTCCCCCTTCCACCGAGGGATCGTGCCACAGGGCCGCATAACCACCCATCTCGAAGAGAAGCTGCTCGCCCTTTCTTGTGATGTAGCGCGTTTGCTGAAGGGTACCGAGGGTCTGGTCCCACAGGGCGAGCTGCTGCGCGAGGGGATCGCGGTATTCCTTTGCCAGCGCCAGTAGCACCGGCGCGTAGTAGTCGAGCTGCCCGTAGGACGGGGAGAGGATGACCGTCTGGTCGTTCTCGCTCCAACCGGGTTCCTTCGGCGCGGCGATCTGGGCATAGGCGAGATCGGCCTTCATGAATTGATTGAAGGCGGGATAGAGGTCTTTGCCCGTGATGCGTCGCAGGGCGTCCATGTAGAAGAGGCGGTACTGCATCGTAGAGGCCCAGAAAGTCGCGCCCTCGATCTGCGCGGCATCCTCCGCGAGGCCCATGGGCAGGAGGTGCTCCTCGAATTTCTTCGTGGTAAATTCCATCCACGCCCGCGCTTCCGGCACTTCACCCAGTAGGGCCAGCGCGACCACGCCAAGGGAACTGAATTCCACCGTGGCGTGATGGGTGTGGAAGTCGGGACTTTCCTTCTCCGGGGTCTTGAAGTAATTGCGGTAGTAGTTGTCCGTAGTGGTGCGGAGCATGGTGACGATCTCCGTGCGCTCTTCGGGCGTGAATCGGTCCCAGGCCAGGTCGTAGGCGACCGCCACACCCTTGAGGAGACGGAGCACGGCATAGGCCTTGCCGCCGTCGGGCGTCGCGTCGGCGTCGGGTTTCCAGGCCCGGCAGCTCGCCAGCGTCCATTCGCGCGCGGCCTCGCCGTACTTTTCATCGCCGCCCAGCCCATACGTGAAAGCCAGATGCTCCATGATAGCCATGTCCATCATCATGGCGTAGAAGCGATCATAGAGATTCTCGTAGATGGGATCGTCCGCAACGGGTGCGATGTAGTCCCGGCGCGGTGTTTTTGTCAGGCACCACTCCGCAGAGGTGATGAGGTTGTCCCAGATCAGTTTCGAGGTCCCTTCGCCACGCCGTGCCTGGAACTCGGCCAGTTCCTCGGGCGTGAAGTAGAGCGTCGGGTGCGATGCGACCGCCGTCGCGGACGCCGCACCAAAGACGCGTACCCGCCCGTCCGCCGATGCGCAGGCCAGCTCCACCTTCCCATCGCCATCGAGATCGGCCAATATGGGCGAGCCCATGGCGGCGCCAGTCTCCGCACGCCACACCACGCGCGCCGCCCCGTCCCCATCCCCCACGGCCAGGATTTGTCCGTGGCTCGTGCCGAAGACAAACTCATAGCGTCCGTCGCCATCCACATCGCCGCTGATGACATCGGAGACGGTGGCCTCAATGGGCAATTCCCAGCGCACAGCGCCGCTCCGGGCATCCACACAGGCGAAGTTGCCATTCTGCCGCCCGAATCCCATGACCCAGGCGCCGTCTTCCAGTGTGAGGAAGGCCTCATGGCCGGTGCGATTGGTGCCGGGTGTCATAATCTGGTGCCAGTAGGGCTCCGCGTTGATGGACATGCCGCCCTGGAAATAGTGGCCGCCCACGAGGCACACCTCCGGCGCCTCGCTCGGGCGCGTCAGGATCGCGGGGAAGGTGTAAAGCCCTTGACTCGCCTGTTTGAAGATATCCGGCGGAAAATTGGGTCCGTGGAGCGGCTCGCCCGTGGGACCATCGGCCACACAATAAAAGTCCGGGTTCGTGAAGACGAGATCTTCCTTGCCGTCGTTGTTGAAGTCCTGGGCCGCCGCGAAATTCACGCTGGGGCCCCAGTAGCGTTCTTTTGGCCCTTCGCCCTTGTCCCAAAGCACCGCGCCCGTGAGTCCGTCGAGTCCGGCGCTGCGCACCACGGGCGTGCCCGCCCAGAAGTAGAGGTCCGGCGTGGCCTTTCCCGTCAGATGAATCGCGCGGGCATAGGCCTTGCGCGGTTGCGGCAGACCCGTGCGACCGGGCTCGGGCAAGGTGCTTTCCCACAGCACCGTGTCTCCCAGTGCGGGTGTGACGACCTTCACCGAAGGCAGAGACGCGGGCGAAACGGCGGTCAGTGCCAATTCGAGATGGCTGTCGCCGTTGAAATCAGCCACGACGGGTGTCGACGAAGACTCATAGCTACCGACGTTGACCAATGCGCCCTTTTCCAGACGCAGCACGGTGACTGCGGGCTCGCTGTACAGCACGAGTTCATTTTCCTGCCCCCCGGTGAGATTTGCCGCGAGCAGCACGGGCATGGGCGGGCCCTGTATGGGGGGCACTCTTGAAAAATCGGGGCCGGGCTGCACCGGAGGGACGGAAGGAAGGGGCGTCAGAGCAATCGCGCCGGAAGAATCGATTGCGGGATGGGAGTCTCCACTTTCGCGCACGATAACAGGGTTGCCCAGGTCGGCTTTGACCCAGGCCGCCGGGTCTTCCCAGCGTGCCGTCAGGACCCCCTCGACCACCGACAGAATCCGTGCGCCGTCGAGTTGATTGCGGGTGGGGTCGGCGGAAGCATTGCCCAGGATTTCCGCGCGACCGTCGCCGTCGACGTCGTGGGTGCGCACGGCAATTACGCCGGGAAAACGGTATTTCAACGTGCCGTCCAGCGCATCGTACACCCGCGTGAGCCAGGCGTTCTCGCCCTCGCTATTGTACATGGAGAGTACGATCTCCAGGCGACCATCGCCATCGAGATCGGCCTGGGGCGGCTCTGCCCAGGTGCTGGCGACCTTTCCGGTGGTGACGCTCTCCTGCCAACCGTGGTGCCAGGCCATCTCCATCGCGCCGTCTTGATTCAACAGCACCTCGTGGTGCTGGGCAAAGTTGGCGATGCAGAGAAAGTCGTCGCGGCCATCACCATTGAGGTCGAGAAAGCGCGTGAGTCCGTAGCTCCGCATGTTGGCGGGGGTCACATCCCACTTGGCAAAGTGCTTCAGTGCGCCTGTCGCCGCGTCGAGGCACCACATGCGGCTGTGGGTTTCCAATACGAGTTCCTGGACGCCGTCCCCGTCGATATCGGATTGGAGAAAGACCGGGAAACACGTATATTCGGAGAAGTCATAACGCCACAGCTGCGCGGGCGCGCCGCCCGGTGCGTCAAAGGCAAAGAGGGCGCAATAGCCGTTCAACGGATCGGGCGGATAGCCCATCATGACCACGAAGATCTGGGTGTCCGTCCGGCCCGGCAGGTAATTGCCCGCGTAGAGATACCACTGGTAAGACATGGGCTCCACGTCATAGCGCCATTCCAAGACTCCACTCGCGAAGTCCACCAGCACGGCGGCGGCATAGGGCGTGGCGGGTCGTCCCGCCTGGAGCAACACTTCCTGAGTTCCGTCGCCATCGAAGTCAGCCATGCGGACCAACGTTTCATAGTTGAGCCCGGCGGGGTGGGAAGACCACCGGAGGTTGCCCGCGGTATCGTGGCAGTAGAGAGTACCGGCGACGATGGAAAGCCCCAGATGTCCGCCCTCAATGGCGACAGGCGTGATGGCCCCGTGGCCACGCCCCAGGTCATGCTCTGCCAAAACGGCGGGGGCTTGTGTCATCGCGCCGGGCGTGGGTTGCAGGGCGGTGAGGTGGGCATTCTGTCGCTGCTCGGGCCAGTCGCCTTCGGCGGGGGCGGGGAGGCACAACACTATCAGGGCCGAATAGAGCGCAAATAAAGCGGGGTACTTCATGAAGGGAGTTCCAGCCAGAGGTTGAAGTAGATCTCAAGGGGGTAGTGTACCGGATTGGCGTCGGGAGACTGGAGGGTGATGGATGACTGGCAGAAAGCCCGATCAGTATGAACTGTCCGCTCCCGATATAGATCAGTCACTGCCTGAACCCAGTTGCGCGTCTTTTCGATGGTCAAGCGTCAAGCGAAAGGCCGCCGGAAAACGGGGGCTGTTCCGGCGGCCTGAGCGTGGACTGGAAATTACTGGACGGGTGCGAGTACCGCCGCAGAGTACGCCGGCATGTACAGGACCATGGAGCCGTTGCCGACGTCCACGGGCATCTCTTCGCCGTGGACGCGATAGTTGCCTGTAAGGCCACTCACGGTCACGGCCAGGGGGCTCTCAAACTCGTTGACGATGATATGCCAGTCGCCGCCCGACACCGCCTTGGAAAGAACCGCCACGGTGCGGTCCAGGGAGCGGTTCGTAGGGGCAATACCGATCATGGGCTTCGTCGGGCTATCCGGCGCCGTTAGTACGTGTTGCAGGCCGTCCAACTCTTGGACCACCGCGAGCAACTCCAGCCAGAAGGCGGAATCCTTCTCGACAAATTGCGTGCCCCAGTACAGAATACCCCGCGCGCCATGGACGATGGCGTCGTAAGCCATAAAGCGTGTTTCGTCCTTGCGCGGACGCCGCATCAGGGCCTTTTCTTCACCGGTGAAATTCTCATGGAAGTCGCCCCAGCCCGTACCCTGAAGCACCATCCACGTGGGCTTGCCGGGGGCCGCCTCCTGCATGCGGCGCGTATAGGCCCCCACCGAAGCCAGGGTGCGATTGGCCAGATCCGAATGCTTGATCTGGTGGGTCTCCGGCACGGGATAGATATCACAGCCGACGATGTCCGCCGCGCGGTCGAAGAAGGCCAGATCTTCGATGGTGTTGCGGGGCGCATGGTTCATCCACACGGGATGTTTCGGATCGATCTCGCGGAGGGCCTGGTAGCCCAGCAGCATACCCTCGCCCAGTTTCGCGGCACGCTCGGGAGCGTTGGAGATGCCGTAACCCGGCTGGGGGATGTCCTTGCCCATGGCGGTCCACATGGAATCAGCCAGCGCCTCGCCCGCCGCCCACATGCCGTGCTTGTGCAGGCGCTTGAGCTCTTCCAGATCGGTGGCGAGCTTCGCCGCGAGGACCTTGTCTTCCAGGGCTTCCGCCGCCGCCTTCAACTGGCGAGGCTCATCGACTACGCGCCAGACCTCCGCCATGTACCACGCATTCCACAGCGCCTCGTCGGGCACTTCCCAGACGATGAGGGCCGGGTGCGCGCCCAGGGTGCTTGCGGCCTCCGCCAGGCGCGCCTTTTTCGCCTCGGCCTCGGCGCTGAAATCGATATCGTAGCCCGTGTTCAGCCAGGCCCCCGCGCCCGCATTCTGGATTCGGTCGAGGGATTCCTTCGTTGCGGAAGAATGGACCAGATTGATCCCGGCTTCGGCTGCGGCCTTAAGCACCGCGTCATCTTCCGGGTTCTCGTAGAGCCCGAGGATAAAGGTGGGTTGGCCGTCGATGACGGCAACCCGGTCCGCGTTGATGGAGACTTCCGCACTCCAGACGGGGGCGGTCGCGATGATGGCCGACGCGGCCAGGAGTAGTGGCTTGATAGATTTCATGGCTTCATTCCTTCACACCGACAAAGCGGTCTTCTTCATCCTTGAACAGCACGTTGAAGGTCGTCAGGCTGCCGTAGCACCGCGTGATGTACAACTGGAGATCGGCCTTTTCCGTTTCTTCGAGCGTCTTGTGATTGTTGATCTTCTGCTCCAGCACCCGGAGCTTCTCCCGCACCGACGTGATCTTCTTGAAGAAAGCGTCGATGGGCACTTCCTTCGCCTGGAGCGACGTGTCCGCCGGTTGCAGCACGAGGGTGCCCCCGTCGAACTTGGGCGCCATGACAAAGCGGCCCGCCGCCATTTCCTCCTGGAGCACTTCCTTCAGCACGGCCTTGAGCGCCTGCCTGTCCAGATCCATGGTAATTTGCTCTCCCTGATTTGCCGGGCACGATGCACCCCGCTGGATGTGATTGTGACAAGGGGTCCATCTTATACCATGGAGCGGTGGCGAGCGTAGCACTGGATGCGTTCATTGCGTTCCCGGGAGCAGCCATCGGTCGCAACCAGATGTCGTGGCCCACGGAGACACGGAGGCGCGGAGAACACAAAGAGAAGAGAGCCTGCCGCGTTGCAGGGCTTCGGCGCGTTTAATCACCCCTGGCATGCATTTTTCCTGATGTATTGCGCAAAAACGCAAAGGCGCAAAGATATTTGAGGCGCGAGTTCAATCATTGCCTGGATTGCAGGGAGGGGAAATCATAGTTGTAGCCCGCTTCTTTCCCCGCTTTCTTCTTCGTGCGCTTCGTATCTTCGTGGTGAAACCTTTGGTCGCGACCGGAGGCTGCTCCGCGCAATTCGTGGTCGGCATCCTCGTCATTTTTGCACCGCGCGAGCCGCGGGTCTACAATAGGAAATCCATCGCATGCCAACCGGCTGGAATCTTCCCGGCCATCGGAGTTTCCCCATGAAGTACCTCGCACTCTCCGCCCTGCTGATGCTCTTTCTCGGAACCGCCGCCGCGCAGTCCGCTTTCCCGGATATCGACGTGCTGAAAAGGCACGAGCCGCTCCTGAACTATGACTCGCCCGCCACGCTGTGGGACGAAGCCCTGCCCCTGGGCAACGGCACCCTCGGCGCCCTGGTCTGGGGTGATGGAAAGCCGCTGCGCATCTCGCTTGATCGGACTGACCTGTGGGACCTCCGGCCCGTGCCGGAATACTACACGAAGGACTATGACTACACGACCATGCGCCAGTGGGAGAAAGAGGGAAAAGTAGAGGAGCTGGAAGCCCTCTACGACAATCCCTACCACAACCCCGCGCCCAGCAAGATCCCCGCGGGCCGCATCGAGATCACCCTGCCGGACGGGGTTGTCTTTTCCGGCTCGACGCTCAGTGCGGCGAATCCGGTGGCCACAGTTTCCTTTAAAGGCGGCACGGCCCGTGTGTGGATCCATGCCACGGAGCCCGTCGGGCAGATTGAGTTGAGCGGACTCACGCCGGAATCGGTTGCGCTCCAAGCCCCCGCCTTTGGCGGCAAGGAGCCCGGCGCACCCGAAGCCGCCATCGTGGCCGGGGAATTGACCGAGCTTGGCTATGCGCCGCCCGTAACCTCTTCCGGGGAGAACTGGCAAGCGTGGGTACAGGAAGGTTGGGGCGGCTTCACCTTCGCCGCCTTCCTCGCTTGGGAGAAGCGCGACGGCGTGTGGCACGGCGCCTGGAGCATCGCCACGAATCGCAGCGGTGACGAGCCGCTCGCCGAAGCAAAGCGCCAGGCCGAGCGGGCCCTCTCCGATGAGCGCGAAGCATTGGCAAAGAGCCATGCCGCGTGGTGGAAGGCGTACTGGGAGAAGTCCTTCATCTCCATTCCGGACGCGACCATCGAGCGACAGTGGTATCTCGATACCTACAAGTTCGGCGCCGCAAGTCGGCTGGGCGCGCCGCCGATCACGCTCCAGGGCCCCTGGACGGCGGATGATGGCACACTCCCGCCGTGGAAAGGCGACTACCACCACGATCTGAATACGGAGCTGAGTTACTGGCCTGCCTACAGCGGAAACCGGCTGGAGGAAGCACAGAATTTTGTGGACTGGCTCTGGGATACGCGGGGCGCTTGCGAAGAATGGACCCAGCGCTTCTTCAAGATGCCCGGCATGAACGTGCCCATGACGGCGGACCTGAACAACAACCAGATCGGCGGCTGGCGTCAGTACACCCATTCCTCCACCACGGCCTGCTGGCTGGCCCACCACTTCTATCTCCACTATCAGTACAGCCAGGACGACACCTTCCTGCGCGAGCGGGCCTATCCTTATCTGCGGCAATGCGCCGTCTTTATTGAGGCCGTCACGAGCGAGCGCGGGCCCGACGGGAAGCGCACGCTGCCCCTGAGCTCGTCGCCCGAGGTGAACGACAACAAGCCCGAGGCGTGGTTCAAGGGAATCACGAATTACGACCTGGCGCTGATGCGCTGGCTCCTCGGGGCGACCGCCGAGTTCGCCAGGAAAACCGGCCACGCCGACGATGCCGCGCACTGGCTATCCGTACGCGACGAACTGCCCACGTGGAGTGTGAGTGATTCGGGTACGTTGCTGGTCGCGCCGGACTATCCCCTGCCCGGCTCGCACCGACATTTCTCCCACCTTATGGCCATCCACCCTCTGGGCCTGATCGATGGCGCGAATGGCGCGGAGGATGAGCGGATTATCCAGGCGTCCCTGGCGGAGCTGGAGGAGCTGGGTTCGAGCTGGTGGACCGGTTACAGTTTCTCGTGGCTGGCGAGCATGGCGGCCCGGGGGCACGACGGCGAGAAGGCGGCCAGGGCCCTGGAAATCTTTGCAACGCGCTTCGTCCTGCGAAACAGTTTCCACGCCAATGGCGATCAGACCAAATCGGGCATCAGCAATTTTACGTACCGCCCCTTCACGCTGGAAGGCAACTTCGCCTATGCGGCGGGTCTGCAGGAAATGCTCCTGCAGAGTCACGCGGGCGTAATCGAAGTGTTTCCGGCAGTGCCGGCATCGTGGAAGACCCTTTCCTTTTCCACCCTGCGCGCCCAAGGCGGCTGGCTCGTATCGGCGCGGCGCGATGACACGGGCGCACAGACGGTGCGGATTGAAGCCACGAAGGAGGGTGTCGCAAGAGTGAAATCCTGGATCGATGCCTCGGTGATTGAGCTGTCGATGAAGGCGGGCGAGGTGGCGATGTTGACCGCGAAGGCGGGGGCGACGGAGGTGACAGTGGCGGGGACTGCATCCGCCTGGCACGCGACGAATTAGATGGAATAGGCCCGTTGGGCCAGGTGGAGGCTGTCCCCCTTCCGAAACGTTTCCACGGCGCTCTTCGAACGCATCGCGACGTTTCCTATAGGGGACAGTTTCCGATTGGACTATCGACACGATTCTATGGCTCTGGTCGCGTGCCAATCGGCAACGGTCCCCGGGCTATTCCCGCAGCAACACATCGCAGGCGAGGCGCGCGGTGCGCAGGGCCTTGCGCAGGAGGGGGCGTTGTTGGGCCTGGCCGCGCAGCGTAACGATCAGTTTGCGCTGGAGATGATAGCGGCTGAAGCCGCCAGACTTTTTCGCCGGTGCGGCGCCCGCCCCTTCGAGCGGGGCCCAGAGCGAATCCACCGGGTAGCCCAGCGTGGCGAGATCGGCGGGATCGAGGGATGCGATGATTTTTTCAACAAAGGCGCGCTTCTCGCCGTCGGACGCCAGCTCCGCCGCCCAGGCGTGGACGGAACCGACGCTCGGGCGAGAGTGCTTCTGCACACCCAGGGGATCGCCGAGTCCCTCCGCTTTGACCGGCGCCGCCTCGCCATAGTTGATAGCCGCGGGATCATAGGCCACGCCGACGTGGGCACAGATAGCCTCAAAGACTATTTCCGGATCCGTCACCAGATCCTCATAGCGAACGTGGATGAAGGGCACGCGATCCTGCCGGAGAAATGCGGCGAGCGCGGGCACGTAGCGGTTCAGCACGGGGTTGTAGGCCTGGGCCGCCGCAAAATCGCCGTTGAAAAAGGAATTGGCGAAGGAGGAGAAGATCGCGGCGGGATGGCGGGTCAGCACGACGTAACGGGCGTCTGGAAAGACCTTCATCATAAAGGGTAGAATAAGACCATAGGCGGGCGTTTTGTCCAGACAGACGGACTTTCCGCTGCCCGACATGCTCTGGCTGTAAAGCACATCGCAGTAAGCCCGGCATGCCGCCCAGTAATCCTGCTCACCGCCAGGCAGCTTCGAAACAAACAACTGTTGCGATTCCGCAGCCAGCACGTGATCATACGGTGCCTTGTCCACGTTGCCCCAAATCCCCAGGTGCGCCAGCGGCGTAAGCAGGTGGGGTTCCGGCCCGCCGAGAATCTCCGGGTGGGCTCCCAGCATTCGCGCCAGCATGGTGGTCCCTGATCGCGGGGCACCGACAAGAAATAGCATCTGGACCGGCATATCGAGTTGTCCTCATGTAAGGTCGCAACTGCCGCGACGACATATTAGTTGGCGCGACCAGCCGAAGCTGATAATTCGCTAAAAGAGTATACCAGCCTTGGTCGATCCGGCTCAATGGTACGGTTCAACCTTTTGACAGTTTTACAGATCCCGTGCTAGACTTTGGCCCCTGTCCCTCTGAAGTAACGGCTGGCCTGGCCCACCACAGAAAGGTCCATGATGTTCATCGGCAGTAAAAGCGATAGTACCGTCTTCGATGTGTTTAAGGTCGGTCTCGAGAACTTGATCCTTCAGATGGGCATGCCCACCGCGGTCACCTTCAAGACGGAAAATGCCGGGATGATAGCCAAGGCCCCGGATCTTACCAAGCGCGTGGACCTGCTGAAAGTTACTTTCAACATGCGCGACGATGCCACCGTCGAGGCCATCAACGCGGCACTCACCGCCACCAATATCGTCTGCCGGGTTGAAGCCAAAGAGGGCAAGTGCACCATCACCGTGCCGCCTTTCGAACTGCGACAGGCCAAGCACCTCGCGCCGATCGATGGGGTCATCGAACAGTTCATCGTGGAATCGCTTCGCTCCATGACCTGGACGTTGAACGCCGATGCTTTCGTAAAGTCCGACTTCAATATCAATCTCCTGATCGAGACCATGGAAAAGCTGAAGGCTTCCGACCTTCACCTGCGCGCCGGCAACCGGCCCTACATGCGCATCGACGGCGACCTCATCCCCATGGATTTCCAGATTGTGTCGGCCGATGATATGCGCCGCATCGTGCTGGAGCTCGGCGGCGAGGCCGAAGTGCACCTGCTGGAAACCGAAAAGGAGTCCAGCTTCCAGTATCACGCCGCCGGCGTCGGCTACCTGCGCTGCTCGGGCTACATTAAGAGCGGCGCTATGGCGCTCGCCATCCGCCTCATTCCCGAAGCGCCCATCCCGCTGGCGAAGCTGGACCTGCCGCCCGTGGTGGAAAAGATCTGCTGGAAACACCGTGGCCTCTTCCTGGTTTGCGGAATCACCGGCAGCGGTAAGTCCACCACCCTCGCCGCCATGGTGGACTACATTAACGAAAACCGACAGGCCCACATCATCACTACGGAAGACCCCGTCGAATTCGTGTACAAGGACAAAAAGAGCATCATCTCCCAGCGCATGGTGGGCCGGGATACCTTCTCCTTCGCCAACGCCCTGCGCGGCGCGCTCCGCGAAGATCCCGACGTGATTCTCGTGGGCGAAATGCGCGACGTGGACACCATCCGCGCGGGTCTCAGCGCGGCGGAAACGGGCCACATGGTGTTCAGCACGCTCCACACCACGACCGCCATTGATACGATCAACCGCATGATCAGTTATTTCCCCCAGAGCGAGCGCGATCTGGTGCGCCAGGAATTGGCCTACACCCTCGCCGCCGTGGTCTGTCAGCGCCTCCTTAAGCGCAAGACCGGCGGACGCATCCCCTGCGTGGAGATTCTCATCGGCGGCAAGCCCATCGTGCGCGACGCCATCGTGGAAGGCGACCTGGCCAAGCTCCACGGCATCATGGAGCAGGACAGCGAAATGCGTAGTTTCGACCAGTACGCCGTGGACCTCTTCAAGAATGGCGTGGTGGAACGGGCGGAAGCGATATCGGCCTGCGCCGACGTGGAGGCCTTCGAGCGCGTCATGTCGGGCATCCAGTCGTCGAGCGGCAAGCTGCTGAAGTAGACGGAAAATTTTTAGGACGAATAGGACCGATTTTGAGTCGGTCCTATTCGTCCTTTTGTTAATTGCCGATATACCCGATGGCCTCCAGACTTTCCAAGGTGCTCGCATCGATCTTCACATGCGACGGATCCACCGCATTCTCTTCGCAGATTTTCAGATAGGCGTCGATTGTGCCGTTCAACAACGTCTCCACTTCCGCGAGCGCACCATTCCCCGCCAAGTTGGACTGCTCCGTGCCATCCGCAGCCATGTCATAGAGGGCGACCGCGGGCAGGCCCCGCTTGTTGCCCTCATTCGCACGGATGAGTTTGTGCCCGATGGTGCGCACGGCCTGGAGCACGATGCCCTCGAAGTTGTTCTCCGCATAGCTGTATCCGATAGACGAATTCGTGTACTCGCCCGCGGCATCAAAGAGCGACTGCCCCTGCATCATCGCGCCCTTTTCCAGGCCCGCGAAGTGGAGAAAAGTTGGGGCCAGGTCCAGATTGCGGGCCAGATGGGTATTGACCTCGCCCGCTCGCGCGTTTCCGGGAAGCTTTACAATGTAGGGCACGTGGGTCTGCTCGTCATAGAGCGTCTGACCATGCCACCAGCCGCCATGCTCGTGGAACTCCTCGCCATGGTCCGCCGTGATTACAATGAGGGCGTTATCGTAGAGGCCCCGGGCCTTCAAACCGGCAAAGAACTCACCCAGCGCAGCATCCAGAAACTCGATTTCACCGATATAGGCGCGCCGCATCTTGTCCAGATAGATCTCCGGGTCAACATCGTTGCCCAGCCGTTTTCGACCGTAACCACCCACCCGCGTGTCCGGATCCATGAAGGGGTCGTGGGGATCCATATAGTGGGTGAAGAGAAAGTACGGCGAGTCTTTCGGGCGCTCGGCGCTGTCCAGGAAGGCCAGGGCAGCATCCTTAACGACGGGCGCAGGCTGGTAGTAGTCCGTGACCACGATCGGACGTTTCAGGCGATCTTTCACGGTTTCCCTCAGCTTGATAAGCACATCATAGAGCGTCAGGTTTGATGCCGAGGGTCCTGCGCCGAAGTGGAGGGACTTCTTGAGATCCACATAATCCGCGAATCCCTGGTCATAGCCGAAGAGAGCCGCGATGTTGGGATTGTTGGCGAAACCCTTCGTGTAGTAGCCGCCCGCCTGGAGAAGCTCGGCGACGGTTTCCACATCGGGCGGCAGGCTGGCCGTCTTGGTCACCGCCGTGTGGCACTCGGGGTACATCCCGGAGAAGATCGAGCCAAAAGATGCTTTCGTCCAGGATGCCTGAGAGAACGCGTCCTGGAAGCGCACGGAATCCTGAATAAAGGCATCCATGTTCGGCGTGTTCGTCTCGATGCCTGGGTTCCAGGCCTTCAGGTAGTCCGCGCGCAGGGTGTCCACCGCGATCAGAATGATGTTGGGCCCCTGGGCCTTCTGGGACGGTGCAAAGGCCGCTTGGTCCTGTGCGGGGCGCATGACTGCCCCCAGGGCGAACCCTGCGCACACCAGAATGCCATAGGCGGCGAGGCCGGACCCGATAGCGAGTGTGGGCCGCGCGGGAAAGCGCCGGAGCAGGAATCCGGACGAGAACAGCAGCTTCAGACCGCCAACAAAGGCCAGGGCCCCCAGCACGAGGCCGAAGAGAACCAGAGCTTTGCCGTCGGGCATGTGGCCGTCAAAGACATCGCGCCGCAAGCGGAAGAGACCGATGACGAGCCCGCCCGCGAGGAAAGTTCCCGCAAAGGCGAGTGCATAGCTCCAGCGCAACGGCGGGAAGCGGTCAATCAGGAGATAGATGAAGACGAGCCCCAGGGCCACGCCTGCGCCCGCCGCCGAGAAGAGCAGGCCATAGATGAGTACAGACCAGACAAAGAGCCCCGAATCGCCCAGGCCGCCCAGGACATACCAGAGCCACCCCGATTCGAAGAGGCCAATGGACGCGCCGGCGAGCAATCCGGCCAGCGGACCCGCCACGAGGGTGCTGAGCACATTATGGCGATAGCGGGCCAGCACGTCCGGGCTCAGGCGCAGGTCCGCCTCGTCGCCCGTGCCGACACGCGCGCGGACTTCGGCGATTTCTTCCAGCAGTTCCTCGCGATTTGGCCGTCCCGTAAGCAGAAGCAGGGGCAGGCTGACGGCGAAGGGAATGATCTCGCCGAACCAGAGGCCGAGGTGACCGAAGAGTAGGGCCTTGGCTTGACCCGCGCCGGGTCCGAGGAGCGTCGTCATGACGACTTCTGAGACGCCGAGCCCACTGACCGTGGGGGCGAAGACCGCGCCCACAATGAGGAGGGGGCTCGCAAAGAGAATCTCCAGGATGCCGGTGTTCTCCGCGCGGATGGCGGACGCGGTGCCGAAATACATGAGGCAGGTGGCCAGGTGCACGCCCAACCCAAATACGAGGGCCAACAACAAGGAGCCTCGGTGCGCGCTGTACGCGGTTGCGGCCACGGCGAACTTGTTCACTTTTCCGCGAATTTTATCCGGCATGGGCACGGAGGCGGCCAGTACCTGGATAACGCGCGGCTGGAGCAGCAGCAGCAGGACCACCGAAACAAAACCCGCCAGCCCCAGCAGTACGATACCGAGCAGGGCCAGATTGATATCAAAAAGCCTGAGGCCAAGGGGCAGCGTCATGAAGACGAGCGAGAAAAGCGTGATGAACCCCGTCAGCTTTTCCACGGCGATTACGGTGGTGCACTTGACGATCTCGCCCGTGTAGCGAGACGACTCAACAAGCCGATAGCCATCGAGGCCCAGCGTGCCCGGCATAAACAGGCCGATGGCCCGGCCCCAGAACCAGCACTTGACGAGATACCAGAAAGGAATGTGGACACCTTGCGCGCGCAGCAGGATGCGCCATCGGGTAACGCCGCAGAGTATCCCGACAAGCTTGATGGAAGTCGCGAAGCCAAACCAGGTGGCCGCCGTCGCGGGATCGATCTGCCTGATGGCCTCCCAGATGGCCCGAGGGCTGAGTTCGCTCTTGCGCTCCAGTCCAAGCTTTTCTGGAAAAAACAGGAAGGTGATGACGAAACTGATAAACAGGAGCTTGACGGTAACGGCGAGCACCATTTTCCAGTGCGCACGTAAGAAGGAATATACACTCATCTTGATTGGACTTCCTGTTGGAAACGATTGGAAACTGCCAGTAGAAAAAACATGCCGAGCGCCTGCCACTCGGGCGAAAAAACTCATTCAAACGGCGCGGTACGCCTTCTCCGCACGTTTTCCGGGCGCGTCAACCGGTTGTAGCCAGACACGATACCGGCACGTTCAGGCCAATTTCATCAATCGATATACCCGAGCGATCGCAGGCTTTCTTCGGTGGCCGCATCCATTACTACATTTTCTTTTTCCGCCGTACCTGATCCACTGCCCAAGCCATGGGCCTGATTCAGAAGCTGGCGCGCTTTCTCGGTGGCGTCAGCGTTCTCCTGTAGATTCAGTGGTGTCTGTTCCAGTGGATCGCGCGTGCGATCATAGAGTTTTTCCGAGTCGAAGTCGACCGCGCGGATGTACTTGAAGTCCGGAGCCGTTACGGCCTCGAGTTTTTCAAAGTACAAGGTTCCAAAGCTACTCACTGATCCGGCGGGCGACTCGGGCAATTCGTTGTTGAGATAGGCCGCAAACGAGGCCGTGGTCATCGCCGTCGAGTCGTAGGATAGTCCAGCCAGGTCGAGGAGCGTCGGCGTCAGGCCTTCGATACCCACGGGGGCGTCGACGCGCGCCGTCCCCGCCGACCCTGAAGGCTTCACAATGAGCGGTACGTTCAATAGCTCCTGATGCATGGAGTGACCATGCTCGAATCCGCCGTGTTCCCAGAATTCCTCGCCATGATCACTCGAAATCACAATGGTGGCGTTGTCATAGAGGCCCATTTCCTTAATCGCTGTCAGGAGCCGACCGACTTCGTCGTCCACAAACCGAACTTCCCCTTCGTAGAGGTTCCTGATCCAGTCGCGCTCCGTCTGTTTGGCCCCGAAACGGCCCATTCGGACGCGTTCAAGCCCGTCAAACGTCGTTCCAAACGCGCTGGCGGCGTCGGTCTCGCTCAGGTAGCGGACGGGCGGCGTGTAGGGCATATGGGGATCGTAGTAGTGAATCCAGTAGAACGTGGGGCCCTGCTTGGCGAGTCCAAGGCGATCTATCGCCATCCGGGTCAACTGCTCCGTCGTCGACTCTGGCGTGTGTTCCCGGAAGAACCCGATGATGGACCTCCCCAGCGATATCCCCGGATGCCGCGTTTCAGTGGACAGCCACCGGTACTCATCGAATCCCTGATCGATGTTGCGCGCGCCGTCAAGCACGGGATTCTGACCGATCGCCACCGTGTGGTAGCCGCCTTCCTTATAGTACTCGGCCAGCGTCTTGAAGCTATCGGGCAGGCGCTTCTGCCACGACGTGGCGCCGTGAACCACCGGTGAGACACCCGTCATAAAGGAAGCGACCGAAGGCAGAGTCCACGACGAGGCGGATATGGCTGTCGAAAAGACGACGCCGTCCTTGGCCACGCTATCCATGTTCGTCGTCTGTACCCTTGTGGACCCGTAGCAGGACAGCACGTCCGCGCGCAAGGAATCGATGGTAATGAGAAACACCGCTTTCTCCGCGCCACCCGCTGCCGTCCCACCCCCGGGAAGCCCCTGCGGACGCATGGAGGCGAGGGCGGCGGCCAGGGGCGCGAGCAACACAACACACACGGGAACAAGCGCGGCAACCCTGCCGATACGGTGGTGTCCCCACCCATAGAAGAAGGCCAGTACCACGACACAGGCCGAACCGACCAGAGCGACCATCTGGAGGCCTTCCTTCGAGATCAATGGGGCGTCCATTCGGAAGGCGCTGAGCCATATCATGAGCATCGTAAGAGCGCACAGATAAGGCGCGGCGAGCAAGAGTAGAGCGGGCCTGCGGCGCGAACATATCGTCCGGCCCACGTCGCCGCCAAGCAGATATCCGCCACGCCACAAGGTCACCGAGAACAGGCCGACGACGCCAAGTTTCAAAAGCCGGGTTGCAGTGTCCTCCTCCAGTTTCGTTGGCAGTAGGACGCCCAGGAACAGGGCGAGCACGACAAACGAAAGGAGCGCGATGGTTGCCGATACAAAAAGAGTGAGAACGGAGACAGGAAAGCCGCGTCGCCCGATTAGCGCAAAAAGAAACCAGAGGGCGGCAAATACCACTATGGCCCCAACCGTCGTTGCGGCGAGCGGCGCAAAAATGGCCGTTACGGAATCATACTCGTCGGGCAGCGGTACGCGAACCATACTGACGATGATATCCGCGAAGCCCGCCACCGGCGCGACGATTCCGATCCAGAGCAGGGCGAGCCCCATTTCGTTGCCCGACGCGCCGGTACCGCCATTGACTTGAACCTGCTCTGACCTCACCATGAATCAATGCTCCGTAGCGTATGATTTCTGCTGCCGTCCTAACCAATAACCGACCGCAAACGTTTTACAAATAACCCAGCGCCTTCAGGGACTCGGTTTGGTCCTTGTTCATTTCCATCCGGGGGGCGAACTCGGTATTTCCGGTCGTTTCCCGCATCCAGTCATTCAGGGACTTGCGCATGGAATCCGCCTGCTCGGGAAAGCGATCGATCACATTCTCCGTCTCGCCCGGATCGGACGATAGCTGATAGAGGAACTCGCGATTGAGCGTATAGTCGGCGATGAACTTCCACTCCCTTGTGCGCGCGGAGGACACGTGCAGGCCATCGCCCGCTCCAACCGGCGTCTCGCTCAGCCCCACCGTCGAGAAGGCGATCGACGTCTCCGAGCCCGCCTCTTCGGGGCTCCGAATCTCCTTCAATAGATTCGAGTCTCCCGCTATGTCCGGGTTGGATATCCCCAAATATTGAAGCACCAGATCGAAGACGCCCCGTGTTTCGACAACATTCGAAACTTGACCCCGCGTCGTATCAACCCCGGGCAGCACACACAGGAGAGGCACGTGTATCAACTCGTCATACAGGCCGATGGAATGGCCAAGCCATCCCCGCTCCATGAACTCCTCCCCATGATCCGTCACGATAATGATGGCCGTGTCATCGCTGAGATTGTTCTCCTCAAGATAGGCAAGGAGCCTTCCGATCTGCACGTCGGTATGGGAAATCTCCTCCGAATACAAATCATCCAGATACTTCAGGTCCTCGGCATTCAGGAGGTGCCGGAATTTGCGCAATTGATTGATGTCGCGCAGCATCCGTTCTTTCTTCAGCCAGCCGGCGTACTCGTCCGCAAAGTTGTACTCGGCGTGATCGTGATAGACATTGTGAGGGTCGAAATAATGAAGGAAGAGAAAAAAGTTGTCCTTGTTTCTGCCGTTCTCCAAAAAGCGCATCGCTTCATCGGTAAGCGCCGTGGAGGTGATTGCATCGTGCCCAAGCGCGTTGTCCTCGTTGAACGAAGTAAATCCTTGATCGAATCCGTGCTCGCTGTCCACATAGGTGTGACTCACAATGGCGGCCGTCTGATAGCCCGCCTCCCTCAAGACTTCCGCAACCGTCAACTGCGCCGCGCGAAGGTATCCCGCGATCGAAACCGCCCCGTGCTCATCGGGATACTTGCCCGTCAGAACCGACGCAAAGGAGGGCATAGTCCAGGGGGCCTGGGAAATCGCCGACTCAAACACGACGCCGCGCCTGGCGAGATTGCGGAGGTTGGGCGTGTAGTCCCGCCCCACAACGCCTTCGTCCTGCAGCAGGGTCGTATGATCCGCGCGCAAGGTATCGATGGCCAGTATGATGACGTTCTTCGGGTTCTTGACGATCAGGTTCTCTGGGACACTCTGAAATCGCAGGGCAATCCAGGGCGCAAGGGGCGACAGGCAAACTACAATCGCTACCGCCACCATGGCCCGGCCCGGGCGCATCACCTCCTGATTCGGTCGATATCGCTCCACGGCCCGGTAATATCCGACGAGAAGAATGAAGTAGGCCGTAGCCGTCGCAACCAGTGCGAGCGCGACGTAGATATTGGTTGCATTAAGCGAATAGCCCTGAAACGAGTGGGGATCCATTGCGCCGAGTAAGACAATTAAGAAGGCGCCGGAGAAGAAGCAGGCCGCAAGGGGGCCATGGCTTCTGGCCCTGGAGGGCGCGTCTAGCACGCGGACCAGGATTGCGAGCACGAGGATCATACCGATCCACAAAATTGCGCACAGGGCCCCTATCTTCCACGATCCGCCGCGGCAAACGAGGTAGATGGGGAGGCTCGCCGCAAAAAGCGGCAGCGTGAGGCGAAACTCATGGAGGCAACGAACAAGAAAAACGATGGACAGAAGACGCTGCGACGGGGGCCAAAGCACAATGAGAAGCGATCTCATTACCACGAAGCCAAGCGCACCCGCCAAGCCCGCCGCGCCACAGGTGAGCGTGGCGTCGAGCAACGTCAACCAGATGCTGCGCCAGAAATTGAGCGCCGCGTACCCGTTGCTCCGAATGTCGAGCAGAGCCCATGCGATACCAAAAACATAAGCAATCGCGAGATGGACAAATAGAAAAAGGGCCATCCGTAGCGCGGATGTCCCGGCGAAGGCAGGGATATCTGTATTTGTGGTATTCGTTCGATTCACTGCTCTGCCCTGCGACCCGGGAACGACCTACTGAAGTAGCCTGTAGCCCCACGTGCTCGTCTGCTCATTACGATCCCGGTCGCGCAATGCCAGCGATGTCAATCACACGAAGCTCCCAACAACTAATCCGATTCTACAAGAAAAGGTCCATAATGACAAGGGGTCGGTCGGCGAAAAGCGGAGCGCGAACAAAAGAACGCTCAAGGCCGGAGTCGCTATGGACGCCTCCGGGCGGAAAATGCCCGTGCCGCCACGCAGCCCAGGGTCTACTGCGCCTCCAGACCGTGTTTCTGAAGCCGATAGCGCAGCGAGCGCGGCGTAAGGCCCAACAGGCGCGCGGCCTTCTTCTGCGAGTAGCGGCTCTTTTCCAGTGCCTGCTTCAGCAGGTCGATTTCCAGATCGGCGATGAGCCGCTCCATATCCATGCCCTCGTCGGGCACATGGGCCGCAGCGGGAGACACTCCGATTTCCGGCGTGTAGTTGCGCAGGTTCTCCGGGAGATCATCCAGGCCGATGGAATCCGTGCCGCACAGGGCCACCGCACGCTCCATCACATTGCCCAACTCGCGAACATTGCCGGGCCAGTGGTAGCCGTTGAGGGCGTTCTGCGCCTCGGCGCTAATCTCCAGCGCTTCCCGGCCCATGTTTTTCGCGTGCTGCTTCACAAAGTGCCGACATAGCAGGGGAATGTCGTCGCGGCGTTCGCGCAGCGGCGGGACGTGGAGAGGAATCACATTGAGACGATAGTATAGGTCGCTGCGAAAGCTGCCCTCTTCCGCCATCTTCTCCAGATCGCGGTTGGTCGCCGAAATCAGACGCACATCCACCTTGATATCGGTCGTGCTGCCCACGGGTGTCACCGTGTTGTTGTCGAGCACGCGGAGCAGCTTCACCTGAAGCATGAGAGGCATCTCACCAATCTCGTCCAGGAAGATCGTGCCGCCATTGGCAACCACGAAGAGCCCTTCCTTGTCTTCGACCGCGCCGGTGAACGCGCCCTTCTTGTGGCCGAAAAGTTCGCTCTCCAACAGGTTCTCGGGAATGCCGCCGCAGTTGATCGCCACGAAAGGCTTGCTGGCGCGGTTGCTCAGGTTGTGGAGCGCCCGGGCCACCAATTCTTTGCCCGCGCCGCTTTCACCGTGAACAGCGACGGTGCTCGGCAGGGCGGCGACGCGCCGGATCATCTGCTGCACCTTTTCAATCGCGGCGCTCTTGCCGATCATGTTGCCGATATCGCCCTGCTGGGCCTGTTGCTTGCGCAGGGCCACGTTTTCCCGCAGGAGGTTGCGCTGGGCGATGGCACGCTCGATGAGGATGCGAATCTCGTCGTTCTTGAAGGGTTTCATCATGTAGTCGGCGGCGCCGCGTTTCATAGCCTCGATCGCGGTTTCCACAGACCCGTGGGCCGTCATCATGATGGCGGGCGTGCCCGGCGAGTGCTCCTGAAGCCAGGTGAGGAGCTTCATGCCCGCGTTGCGATCCTGACCCATGAAGAGGTCCGTCAGCACCACATCGTAGTGGGCCTGGCCCAGCAGTTCGATGGCGCCCTCCGCGTTGCTGGCGGTGTCCACGTCGTAGCCGTCATTCTGCAGCACGATGACCATGAGCTCGCGCATGCTGAGCTCATCGTCCACAACCAATACCCGATGCTTTAGAGACACGAGCTTTCACTCCTGAGTTCCCGCGCGGTGTCTTGCGCCACTTCAAGGGCGCGCGGCAGTCGGACGATGATGGAAGTACCGCCGCCTGAACGCGACGCGGCCTGAATCGTACCATCATGGGCGGTGATAATGCGCATGCACACGGCCAGGCCCATGCCCACGCCGCGGGCCTTCTCGGTATAAAAAGGTTCAAAGATACGCGCCACCTTGTCGGGGGCGATGCCGGGACCTTCGTCGTCGAAGCGAATTTCGACCGGGCCGCGGCTTTCGTTCTGTGTGACAATGATGCGCAGACAGCCTTTTCCGTCCATGGCTTCCACGGCGTTTTGCCCGAGATTCATGAAGACCTGCCAGATCTGGGTCTTGTCGCCCATAATCATGCAGGGTTCGGAGGTCTCAAAGAGTTCCACCGTGCAGCCGGATTCCCCGCCATATTTACTGCCCAGCAGCTCCTCCACCTCCCGCGCCACCTCCTGCACGTCGAGGAGGGCATAGCGCCGTCCCGGATCCCGGGCGAAATCCAGAAAGCCCGTCACGATTTCGTTCAGGTGGTCGGACTCTCGCACCGCAATCGCCGCCAGGCGCTCCACCAGCGAGGGCGTATTGATGTTCCGCTGCAATTCGTCCATGCTGCCCCGAATTGAGGCCACCGGATTGCGGATCTCGTGTGCCAGCCCCGCTGAAAGCTCGCCGATCACGGCCATGCGATCCTGCTTCTGCAATTCGTTGCGCATGCGCGCCATCTCGGTGAGATCGGTGAACGAGGCAATCAGCCCGGTGACATGGTCGTGGGCGTCGCGGATGCGGTTCGTCGTAAGACCGAGGAGCTTCGATTCGTTTTCGCCCACTTGCGCGTAGAATTCGTAACTGGTGAAGTCTTTCTTAAGGCGGAGCGCGGTGGTCACAGGGCATTCCGCGCCCGATTCCTGGATCATGATACCGTCCACATGCAGACCGGCCACATTCTCCTCCACCAGGTTCAGGATCCCGCAGGCGGCTTTGTTCATGGCGATAACCACGCCCCGGGCGTCGGTGATGAGGAAGCCGCTGCTCAAATTGTCCAGGATCTCCCGCTGGAATTGCTTCATCCGGCTGACACGCTGGTTCCAGTAACCGCTGATGAAGGCGGTAAAGAAAAAGGCCAGCCCCTGGATCAGGTAGTGATACCAAAGGGCCAACTGATCAGGCGCATCCGGCGCTTTGATAAAGGTCTGAAAGAGCATGAAGAGGGAGGCCATCGTGGCGAAGACGAAGCCCTGAAGCAGGCCCATGAGCACGCCCGCCTCCAGGATCACGATCACCAGAAGGAAAGTGAAGAAGCTCTCATGGCCACCGGTAAAGCTGATGGTGGCCGCGACCACGCCAAAGTCCACCAGCATCTGGGTCCAGGTGAGGATCGCCGGGATGGAATGCTCCCGGCGCAGCACGACCAGATACCAGAGGCTGCTGGCCAGGGCCGCGGCGTAGATGCCGGATACGAAGGTGAGAAAGGTACCCCCGTCGCGCGCGATGAGGTGCGCCCCCGAGGCCACGACCACCAGCATGCCAATGCGCGCCGCACCCACGAACCAGAGCCAGCTCGCCGGGCCGTCGTAGGTGGGGCTTAGATACTCCAGAAATTTTCTCATGAGAGCGACCTGTGGCGGATCACATTCCCTTTTCCATCAGGTGCTGGAGCCCTTCCGGATCGGCGCTGCGCTTGAAAGCCATCTCCGTCGTGATGATACCCCGCTTCGCCAGGCGATAAAGGGACTGATTCATGGTCAGCATGCCCTCGCCCTTGCCAATTTCGATCATGGACGGAATCTGTTCCAGCTTCTCTGCGCGGATCAGGGAGCGGATGGCCGGATTCGCCAGCATGATTTCCATAGCGAGTACGCGGCCCATACCGTCGGCACGGGGCACCAACTGCTGCACCACGACCGCCTCCAGCACGAAGGAAAGCTGCGTGCGCACCTGCGCCTGCTGGGCGGCGGGGAACACGTCGATGATACGATTCATGGTCTGGAGCGCGTCGTTGGTGTGGAGCGTGGCGAAGGCCAGGTGGCCGGTTTCCGCCACGGTCAGCGCCGCCTGGATTGTCTCCGTGTCGCGCATTTCGCCGATAAGAATCACGTCCGGGTCCTGGCGCAGCACACGCTTCAACGCGGCGCCGAAGGAGTTTGTGTCCGCGTTGATCTCGCGCTGGTTGACCACGCTGCGATTGTGGCGGTGCAAATATTCGATGGGGTCTTCGATCGTGATAATGTGGGTATTGCGCTCGCGATTGATCTTGTCGATGATCGACGCGAGCGTGGTGGATTTGCCGCTACCCGTCGGACCGCAGACCAGCACCAGTCCGAAGGGCTTGTAGGCGAAATCCGCGATAACCCGCGGCAGGCCCAGTTGCTCAAAGGAAAGGATCTCGAAGGGAATGGAGCGAAACGCCGCCACCACCGAGCCACGGTCGCGATACACGTTCAAACGGAAACGGCTCAAGCCCTCGATACCGAAGGAAAGGTCGCACTCGCGGGTCGATTCGAATTCCGCGATCTGGTCTTCGTTCATGACCGTGTAGATCACTTCCTGCGTCTGCTCGGCGGTCAGGCGCGGATAACCGGGCAGCGCTTCCAGTCCCCCGTGAAGGCGGATCATGGGAGGCGCGCCGACCACGATGTGCATGTCGCTGGCCCCCGCCTTAATGGCCTTCGTAAGCAATTCCTTAATACTCGGTGTGGACATGGGTCCTCCTCTTCCGCTCTGCATCCCCGACGGCCCTGCGCGGCGCGCCCGGCCGGGATGTTTCCCTTAATCCGTGTCTACTCGCGGCGCCCCTCTCCCCTTGGGGCGCCGTTTCAGGATTTCTCAGTCCGACGACGTGTGCTCCAGAACCTGTTCGATGGTCGAGAGGCCCTTCGCCGCCTTGGCGAGGCCGTTCTGACGCAGGGTCTGCATGCCGCAGGCGATGGCCTGGGCTTTGATGGAATAGCCCGTGGCGCGCTCGAGCACCAGCGGCTGCAATTCCGGCCAGTTTAACAGCACTTCGATGACGGCCACACGACCGCGATAACCGGATTCCTTGCAGCGGCTGCATCCCCGGCCTCGGACGAACTGGATCTTGTCCAAGTAGTCGAAGCCGCGCCACTGAATGCGGTCCAGCACCTCTTCCGGAACGTTGATGGGCTCCTTGCAGTCGGTGCAGACCCGCTTGAGGAGGCGCTGCGCCGCCGCGAGGGCCACGGAAGACTGGACCAGGAAGGGCTCGATGCCCATGTCCGTCAATCGGGGAAACACGCCGGGGGCGTCGTTCGTGTGAAGGGTACTCAGCACGAGGTGACCGGTCAAGGCGGCCTTCACCGCCACGTCGGCCGTCTCGCCGTCTCGAATTTCGCCGACCATCACGATATCCGGGTCCTGACGCAGAATCTGGCGCAGGGCCGCGGCAAAGGTGAAGCCGATGGTGGACTGCACCTGCACCTGATTCACGCCGAAGAGATCGTATTCGATGGGATCTTCCACCGTGACCACATTGGTGTCGGGCGAGTTCAGTTTGTGGAGCGCGCTGTACAGGGTCGTGGTTTTACCGCTACCCGTCGGACCCGTCAGCAGGATCATGCCGTGGGGCAGATTCAATGCTTCCTTAAAAGCCGCGATGGGCTGGGGTTCGAAGCCCATGCCCTCCAGATCCAGGGTAAGGTTGGACTGGTCCAGAACGCGGAGCACGATCTTTTCACCAAACTTACAAGGAAGAAAGCCGACGCGGAAGTCGATCTCGCGCCCGTTATACCGGATGCGGAAGCGTCCGTCCTGGGGTAACCGGTGCTCGTCAATGCGGCACCCGCAGAGAATCTTGAAGCGGGCGATGATGTTGGCCTGAAGGTGCTTGGGCGGCGCTTTCGCCTCCTCCAGCGTTCCGTCCACTCGGTAACGGATGCGGATGAGCTTCTCGAAGGGCTCGATGTGAATATCGCTCGCGCCGCGCTCCAGCGCGTTGAAGAGGATCAGACGGGCAAGTTTCTTGACCGGCTCATCTTCCGCGCCCACCTCCAGCTTGGAAACGTCTTCGATTTCATCGGAGTTCTTGACTTCTTCCACGGAACCATCGCGGTCTTCCTTCACCATGATGGAATCGTAGAGGTCTTCCGCCTTGCCCCCGCCGTAGTGCTTCTCGATGGCCGCGGCCAACTCGGACGCCACCGCCACCACCGGCTCGATCTCGTAGCTGGTGAGCATGCGCAGATCGTCCAGCGCCATGATATTGAGCGGGTCGGCCATGGCCAGAGTCAGCACATCGCCCGTCACGCTCACCGGCAGCATCTGGTATTGGCGCGCGAGGGTCTCGGGAACTTCGGAGAGCACTTCCTTCGGGATCGAGTAATGGGCCACACGTATGTGGGGGATCCCGAGCTGCTCGCTCAAGGTGATGACGAGGTCCTCTTCCGAAAGATACTCGTTCTGCACCAGCAGGCTGGGCAGGCTCTGGCCCGTCTGCCGGTGCTGGTTGATGCATTCCTGAAGCTGCTCCTGCGTGACCAGATTCTGCTCCAGGAGCATATCGGGCAGTCGCTTCTTCGTTGCGCGTGTGGCCATCCGTGCCCTCCTTTTACGCTATCCGCGCGTTACGCGCATTCTGTGGGCTGTTCATAAGAATAGTACATTCGGGGTTGCGTTTACACACCATCGTCACGCCGCCTCCTCGCCACCCAGGTGGCTGAGTATCTCGGTGGCCAGCTCGACCGTCAGGGGCTCGCGCGACATGGCGGCAAAGGCCGCAATCTTGCGAAACGAACCCACCATCTTCCGGATATCGTTCGACACCCGCATGGCGATAAGTGACAGAATCTCGTCGGGGATCTGGACGTTGGCCGTGCCCGCGTGGCGACGCAGAATCTGCATCCGCGTTTCCCACTCGGGCGCTTTCAAATCGGCGACGATCCCGCTGGAAAACCGGGATATGAGGCGCTGCTCCAACAGGCCCAGGCGATCCGGGGCCTTGTCACTGGCAATAATAATCTGCCGCCCCTGTTGATGCAACACGTTGAAGATATGAAAAAATTCCTCCTGCGCCTCCACCCGGCCGCCCATGAACTGGATATCGTCCAGAATCAGCACGTCCCAGTGACAATAATTCTCGCGAAAGGCCTCCTGCGCGTCCGCAGCCAGCGCTTCTTTCAGGCGACGGGAGAAGTGGCTGGCCGAGACATAGCCCACCCGATGTTTGGGATGGTTCTGGCGAATCGCGTTGCCCGCCGCGCTGATGAGGTGCGTCTTGCCCAGACCCACATTGCCGTAGAGAAACAAAGGATTATATTCGCCACCGGGCTTTGACGCCACCGACTGGGCGATGGAAAGGGTGAAGGCATTGGCCTTGCCCGCAAAAAACGAGTCAAAGGTCAGGCTCTCCAGCGGCACCTCCGCCTCAAGGGCATCCCGTACGCGGTCATCGCCAACGCTGTCAGCGGCTTCGCCGTCCACCGGCACGCCAAAGGAAGAGACCGATGCATGCCGACTGCGCTGACCTTGGCGAAGATTGTGCATGCGTTCGTTTTGCACCAGCGAAGCCTCCACCAGTTGGGAAGTCTGCTGGGAAGAGTGCACCGCGGCCTCCGCCAACTCCGCCAGGCGCGCGCTCTGCGCCGCCTGGGCGTCGCGGCCAGCCTCGATGACCTCGCGCATCGTCTCCACCATACCCTGCTGGGATTCGCGGAGGGCCAGCACGATCGCCTCCTGGGCGGTCGCGCTGTGGTCATTCTGCGTCGCGTTGGTGCGCATCTGCACGATCAGCGTGGCCAGGGCCTCCTGCATCACGCCCCCGATGGTGTCCCGTATCATTTCCGCGAACTGCTCAAAGGGCGGAGGCGTCTGGTCCGGCTTCGTCGAAGCGCGCAATTGCACCACCACGGATGCCAGGGCTTCCTGCATGGCGCCGCCCATACTTTCGCGAATCGTCTCGCTCAGGGCATCGGCCGCGGGGGTCTGGCCCTTGATTGCGCCGATGAGTTCCTGGAGAGCGACTTCTATACCGGGGCCCGGCGCCTCCACGGGCGATGTAACCGGGGATGAGACGGCTTCGCGGGGCCGGACTATTTCCTTCAACTCGTCGAGCGTGGCCCGGAAGGCCTGCTCAAAGCCGGACCAATCCGGCGAGGTCGCAGTGGCCAGCGGGACCGATGCGTTGCCCGCCTGGGGGCGTTCCATGGTTCGGAGCGCTTCCGTCATGGCCTCCCGCACTGAATCCCGCATCACGTTGCCCAGGATTTCAGGAGAGAACTCGGAAGGACTGGCGGCGGGCAATGCGCCTTGCGAAGTCGCGGGCCGTTCGAAATTCTTCAGGGCTTCCGCCATGGCATCGCGGATGGAATCGCGCATAACCCCGCCGAGAACCTCGGGGGTTATATTGGAGGCGGCCGCGACGGACTCGGATGGGGGCGGCGCCATGCGCGCGGAAAGTTCGTGCACCACATCGCGCAGGCCCGCCTGAATGGCGCCGACCAGTGCGCCCGTGTCAAAGTTCGCCGCCGGGATAACCGCCGGGGAACCGGCTGGCATGGCGATCGCGGGGGCGGTTGAAGCGGGCGTTGTCGCGGGCGCGGGCTTGGGCGGGGTGGGTTTCGCGGCAAGGGTCGTCAGGCCGAAACTGGCCATACTTTCCTCGCCACCCTTCTTCTCACCGTCGACGAAATATTTCCGGGCAGCCTGCTCAAAGTGGGCCCAGTTGCACAGGATCGGTTTGATGCGCAGATCGGGGCACAGCGCGCGGATGGCGTCTAGCGCTTCGTTGTCCAGGGGGTCCACCATGGCCACAGTGAGAATTCGACCGAGCTTGTCGATGGGGAGCAAGCCATACTTCAGGCACACATCCTTAGAGATGAGCGTGAGTACATCCGAACCCACATCGTAGTCGAGCAGGCTGATGTGGGGGATCTTGCACTGCTTCACAAAGCAGGTATTGATATCGTCCTGCGTGGTGTACTTGCGCTGGACCAGGATCTTGCAGAGGAATTCCCCGGTCTTGCTTCGTTCCTCTTCGGCATCGTCCAATTGTGCGCGCGTCACCAACTGGGCCCCCAGCAGCAGATCAACCAGACGCTGCGGCATGACCACGGAGGTGCCGGTCGCATCGGTTATGCTGTGGGTCGGGGCAAGCATCGGACGGGCATTACTCCACAAAGGCGTCAGGGAAACTCAACGGCGTGACAGGCCAATGCCCGCGCGCGCCGCCCATTCGGTGCTGGAACCCGATCAAAAAAAGGTCCTCGGCGCCAAGAGGGCTGCAGCCTCGATTGTATCACTCGACCGCGAAACGGTCAAACCAAAAATTGCTACAACTTATTGCATGGCAAGGTTTTGGATCGGCTGATCGTCGGCGGAAAAACGGACACACGGGCTTTCCCGCGCCTGTACGCGCCGACGGCCCATTCCAACGTGCAGCTTCATTCCACGATACGCGGGCAAGCCCCCCGCTCCCGCCGGTTCAATCATCCGGGATTTCCTGAAAATCATAGACCAGCAGGGCCACGACCTGATCCAGGCCATAGTCGTGACAGGTCAGGCAGGATTGGTCGGCCCGCACCGGCCCCGCCACGCGAAATCCCGGCACTTCGTCGAAGCGCTGCAAGGCCGGGTTGGCCTGCGCCTTCGCCCAACCCAGCCCTGCCAGCGCCTCCGCCGTAATGGGCGTTGCGGCGCCTGCGTTCACCACCGGTTGGGCCGCGCCCGCCCGCTGGTATGCATGGCCATCGGGTTTAACGTAAATCAGTCGGGTTGTGTCCGAGGCCATACCCCAGGAGTCCCCGTCGATCAGGACGGCGTCGACATAGGGCCAGATCGCCTTCGGGTCGCCTCCCGGCGCCGCCCCCAGGGCGAAGCGTTCGAGCCACACGGCGTGGATTTCCTCCAGGCTCTCCGCATAGGTCCATTCGGCCAGCGGATGGGCCTTCACACCGCCAAACTCGGGAACCAACTCCTGCGCAGCGGGATGGGGCGCGACCGGTTCGACTTCGACCACGCCAGGCGACGGCGCGGGTGCCTGGGCCCTCTCGGGACCGCAAGCGGAAGCGACGAGCGCGAGGGCCACCGCCACCCAGGCCCATCGTGCCAGGTCAAATCGTGCCGTGAAAAGTTGAATAAGTTGTGCTAATTTGTCCATTTTCGCTATCATGTACAGGATCTGCCGCACGCGCCCCTGGACCTCATCGGGTGCCCGAATGGGCCAACGGGAAGCGCGCCAGCCCTCGGGGCACAGTCTAACCCGGAAGCCCCCGGTCAGGCTACCCGCCCGGAATCCCTGTCTTTACCGCCACATCGGCCCCACGAAAGGAATACCACCGTGTTTGAACGCTTGGAGATGGCTCCGCCCGACGCAATCCTGGGACTTACCGAGGCCTTCAAGAAGGATCCCGCCCCCCACAAGATCAACCTCGGCGTGGGCGTGTACAAAGACGAGAACAACCAGACCCCCGTGCTCCAGTCCGTGAAAAAGGCCGAGGAGAAGCTGCTGAAGGAAGAATCCACCAAGAACTACCTCAGCATCCCCGGCAGCCCGGCCTATGGCGCCTGCGTGCGCGAGCTGCTCTTCGGCCCGGACCACGAGATCGTCACCTCCGGCCGGGCCCAGACCGCCCAGACCCCCGGCGGCACCGGGGCCCTGCGCGTCGCCGCGGATTTCATCAAGCAGCAGTTCCCCGGCGCGTCCATCTGGATCAGCGATCCCACCTGGGCCAACCACAACGCCATCTTCGCCGCCGCCGGTATCGCCGTGAAGACCTATCCCTACTACGACGCCGAGAGCAAAGGCCTCAACTTTGAAGCCATGAAAGCCGCCCTCGCCGCCGCCCCCGTGGGCGACGCCGTGCTACTCCACGCCTGCTGCCACAACCCCAGCGGTATCGACCCCGACAGCGCCCAGTGGCGCGAACTCGCCGCCCTCACGGCGGAAAAGGGACTCTTGCCCTTCTTCGACTTCGCCTACCAGGGCTTCGGCCGCGGGCTGGAAAAAGACGCCGAAGGACTCCGCGCCTTCTGCCCCCCCGGCCGTGAACTGCTCATCTGCAATTCCTTCTCCAAGAACTTCGGGCTCTACAACGAGCGCGTAGGCGCACTCACCCTCGTGGCCGCCGATGCCGGCACCGCCGCTGCCGCTTTCAGCCACGTGGAAAAATCCATCCGCGCCAACTACTCCAACCCGCCCTTCCACGGCGGCGCCATCGTCACCACCATCCTCCAGGACGCCGAACTCCGCGCCCTCTGGGTCGAGGAACTCAAGGCCATGCGCGACCGCATCCAGTCCATGCGCGATAGCTTCGTGGAGACCCTCAAGGCCAAAGGCGTGGACCGCGACTTCTCCTTCATCTCCCGCCAGATTGGCATGTTCTCCTTCTCCGGCCTCACCAAGGCCCAGGTCGACGCCCTGCGCGAACAACACGCCCTCTATATCGTCGGATCCGGTCGCATCAGCGTCGCCGGCATGACCCCCACCAACATGGGCCCCCTCTGCGACGCGATCAAAAGCGTCCTGTAATATAAAGACCATCAACTACCACGCCCGGCGCGAACACCACGCGCCGGGCGTGGTTTTTTATGCACCCCGGGGACGGACCCGCGCCGGCCCCCCCAATCCGCACGGGGGAAGCTTCTCGCCAAAACAGTCGAACCCGTGGGCAAGCGACCGCAACGCGCGGGCCTGTCCCAGTGGAACAACGAGAAGAACGCGAACCATGAACGTGGTCCGCCGAGAACTCCGCGCGAGTGCCAACTACTCAGCAGAGGCCATCCATGCGTCACATCGGAAATTTTTCCGATGGGCTGGTTCATCACCACAGGTCGCGGGGCTGCGACGGCTGTGCGGATTTCTTTTTGCTGTTTTCATACTCGTTCGAATTGTCGCCAATATCGGAAAATTTACTGCCATTGTGCGTAACTCATATCGTTGTATAGGATATTGTGGCAATTCGTTGAGGAATTGACAATGCACTATAAGGTCTCAACTCAGTCATCGATAACGATCATGTGGCAATTTATGCAATATGTTGGAGCGTTGTAAATGGATGCTGATCCAAAGAAAATACTCGGACGTCTTTCGCGAGCACCGTTTTCCTTTGGTATCGCATGCTTCGGTATGGGTATCATTTTGAGCGATGGGTTCAGTAGATTCGGCTTCTCAAGTGGGGCTAAAGAGTTGATAGGATCGTTGACTGCGGGCTTGGGAATATTCTTCTTTGGAATGAATTGCACGGGGGAAGATTCGTGCAAGCTAAAAACAGATGAAGGAAAAAGTGAAAGAGAAGAGCAGGTAGAGGACGGAGAATGGGAAGCCGTGGAACAGCGCGAAGAACGCGAACCATAAAAGCTTACATCTCGAAAATGGTACCACCACCGATACAAGCTCCTGAGCTTCCAGCGCAGGGCGCGCCAATGGCCCCGCCTTCGACACCCCTGGGCGGCTCTGTTAAAATGCGGCTATAACCGAAATATAGTTCGAACAAGAAGCGGCATTGAAAAGGGTTTGAGGTTATGGGCAAGCGATGGAAATTAGGTATTCTTGTACTCGGATGTCCTGCGACCCTTGTCTTGGCCTATCTGCTGTTCATGTCGCTCGCGTTGCGGACACTTGAAGCCAAGTATGATGATCTGCGTGATGGGCTAACGATTGAAGAGACGGATAGGATGATGGGGGGCGTTTTCGTCGCTCGATCAATAGACTGGGACGATATACCAGAAATCTATACTGGACACTATGTCGAAAGAAACGAATCTGTGGCTCGCGATTACAGATTTTTTGGAGTCAGTGAATTGAGCATCGTTGTGATTTACGATGAAAAAGGGCTCTCGTATCTTCATATACCCGTCTACGAGTAGATGGCGTATGGTCACGGAATGCGTCGCAGGCATGAACCCCACCAACATGCGACCCTCTGCGACGCGATTAAGAGCGTCCTGTAAGAAACAATCCATCACCCCACGCCCGGCGCACAACCCACGCGTCGGGCGAGTTTTTTTATGCGCCCCGGGCTGGGAAACAGG
>JBHEKR010000250.1:0-7526 GCA_041859365.1 Candidatus Hydrogenedentales bacterium | reverse complement strand
CCGGCGCTGGCGACGCCGAGGGTGTAGGGCGTGGCGAGGGGATTGCGCAGGAGGGCCTGAAAGGCGCAGCCCGCCAGGGCGAGGCCCGCACCAGCGATGAAGGCCGCCAGGGTACGGGGTATGCGATGGCGGAGCAGCACGGAGAGGGTCGGGGCTTCATTGAGCGGAGTGCCGCTGGAGAGCTCGTGCCAGGCCTTTCCCAGATCGAGGGTTTCGGTGCCGATGAAGATGCTGGAGATGAAAATGATGGCGCATGCCACCGCGCCGAGGAGGAGCGTGTGGCGGAGTTGGAGCTTGGCTGCGATGCTCATGGCCGTGCTCCGGAATCCATGGGCGCCGTGACAAAGGGCGTTCCCGTGACGGGATGGGCGCACACTTCGAGGGAGCTTCCGTAGGCCGCCGAGAGGTTCGCCGCTGTAAGTACTTCCTCGGGCGCGCCCTGCATTACCAGGGTGTGGTCCCGGCCGAGGAGGAGCAGGCGGTCGCAGAACTGGGCCGCCATGTTGATATCGTGGGTCACCACGATCACCCCGAGATCTTGTGCGGCCAACTGGCGCAGTTGTAGGAAGAAGGCGGTTTCGTGGGGCAGGTCCAGGGCGGACGTGGGTTCATCCAGCAATAGAATCCTCGGTTCCTGGGCCAGGACACTTGCGAGAATGACCCGCTGGCGTTCGCCGCCGGAGAGGGAGAGAAAGTCGCGGTCGGCGAAGCTTTCCGTTTCAGTCCGGGCGAGGCATGCGTCGACGATGGCGCGGTCGGGTTCGCCGAGTGCGCCAAAGGGTCCGAGGTGGGGGTAGCGTCCGAGGGCCACCACCTCGCGAACCGAGAGACTGAAGGTGGGCTGAACGCTCTGGGGCATGTAGGCGATGATGCGGGCCCGCTCCCGGGGCGTGAAGGTGGCGAGGGGCTTTCCATCGAGGCTTACCGCACCGCCATCGGGCGCCAGAAGTCCGCAGAGCAGTTGAAGAAGCGTGCTCTTTCCGGCGCCATTGGGGCCGATAATACCGGCCACGACGCCCGATTCGAGCACGGCGGACACTTCGGCCAGCACGGGCGCGCCGGGCGCATAGGAGAACGAGAGGCGGTCAGCCGCCAGGGAATGCTTCATTCCGGTAATTCTGCCTCGAAATAAAGCTTGCGTGCAATGATCTTGGCCACTTCGGCGATGCGGGGGCCGGGGCGCATCGCATGGGATTCGGTGATGTAGTAGATTGCGCCGTTTTTTACGGCGGGCACCGTATCCAGAAAGCGCCAGTCATTGTAAAGCGACTGGGTCTGATTCCGGGTGAGATTTTTACCCGCCTGGATCTCCACAATCGCGTCGGGTGCTTCGAGGAGGATGGTTTCCTTGGAGGCTTCCAGATAGGGCTGCGTGGCGCTCTTGTAGATGTTGTCGCCACCCGCGGCCTCGACCATTTCGGAAATGAAGGAGGTGCCGCCGACAGTCTGGAGGTTCGTCAAATCGCCCCGCTCTCGACCAAGCACGATGAGGACTTTTTTGCGCGGATGGGGCTTCAGTGCTTCGCGCAGAGCGTTGAGATCGGTATCGATCTTTGCGCGTAGTTCCGCCGCCTTCTGAGGAACGCCCAGGGCCTGGCCGATGGTGTCGATTCCGGCGTGAATGGTCTCCAAATTGTCCATGTGCACGTTGAGCACGGGGATCTTGTTCATTTTGCCAAAAGAAGTTACCTGGTCGTGCTGTCCGGGAACGATGATGAGTGCGGGCGACAGAAGAGAGAGCTGTTCCAGATCCGGGTCGATATAACCGCCGGCCCTGGGAAGAGCATTGACGGCGATGGGGTAGTCGTCGAAGTCACTGACAGCGACCAGGTCTTTGCCCTTGCCGAGGGCAAAGATGGTTTCGGTGATGTTCGGCGCGAGGGAGACGATGCCCTTTCCGCCCGAAGCGCCGCCACACGCGGTCAAAACGGTGGCCAGAAGGAATCCAAGACAGGCGCCGGGCAACACGGTGCGCAAACGGGGACAAAACATTTTCCGATAATTCCAGAGGGTCGATGGGCTGATGCGCCGGTATATGTAAATCGAATCAATACAGGCATTCTGCGGTGTATTTGCGGAATGCTTCAAGTCTTTCATGGCGCCGCAGGGAAAGGCATTCAAAGCGCCAGCAGGATGCCCACGGCATCGGCGACCAGATCCAGTGCATCGGCCACGCCTCCGCCGAAAAAGTCGAAAACCTCTTTGCCAAGCCCGGCGGCCACGGCGAGTGCGGGATCGATGAGGGCGAGCAGGTAACTTACGGCGATGTGAAGTATTTTGTCCAGTCCGGTGATATCCATCTCGAGTCTCCTTTATAAACAGTGCCGGCCTTCAGGCCTCGGTCGAGTCGAGGTATTGGAACAGGGCGTGAAGCCCGACGACGGTCTTGGCATCGTCGAAGCGATGCTCCCGCAGTGCGATACGTACTTCCTCGATGGGCATTTCCACGAGCTCGATGCGCTCTTCATGATCGAGGTCCTGGCCAACGTGTTCGAGGTCCAGGGCTAGAAAAATATGGATGAGTTCCGAGCAATAGCCCACGCTGGCATAAACCGCGCCGGCAGGAATCAGGCGACCGGCGCGCAACCCGGTCTCTTCGATAAGTTCGCGCATCCCGCAGTCCGCCGGGGGCTCATCGCCCTCGCGCTTGCCCGCAGGCATCTCCAGGATGGTCTTGCCGATGGCGATGCGATACTGGCGCACGAATATGACGGAGCTTCCGGTGAAGGGGATGATGCCGACGCCACCCGGATGCTCCACGATTTCACGCTGGGCCAGGGTGCCGTCTTCGAGGGCAACTTCACCCGCGCTCACGCGGAAGATCTTGCCCGTGTATATGGTCTGTTGTTGGGTCCAGGTTTCCAAGAGTCGTGTCCTGCCGGTTTGGGGTTGAAAGCGTGGCAGTATACGCCATAGGGAACGTCCGGGGCGAGATTGGGGACGTTTTGTGATTGGGGGCGTTTTGGGTTCCAACGTTACGATCAGCGGGACAGGAGCACGGTTCGATCGATCTTGCACTCGGGCAGGGCGGCTTCGAGTTCCCGCTGCCCGGCATCGGTGATGGAGGTTTCGATCAGGGCGAGGTCGCGGAGTTGGGTAAATTGCTTGAGGATGGCTACGGACGCGTTTGTAATGCCCACCCCCGAGAGCCACAGTTGCTCGAGATTTGGGCATTGGGCGAGGCGGGCGACGCCCTGATCGCCGGGATCGAAGGAGCGCGTAATCAGCGTGCGCAGTTTTGGGAACGTGGCCACCGTTTCGAAGGCGGTGCCGGTGAGGGACTCGCAGTCCATCGCGAGGGCCTCGATGCCCGGCATGTCGGCGAGGGCACCGAACTCCTGATCGGTCAGCCTATTGCCCAGCAGGTTCACCATGCGAAGCCAGGGACAGGCTTGGATATGGGGGATGAAGTCGCCGCTGTATCGGGCATCGGCCAGGGAGAGGTCGCGCAATCCGCGAATGTTCTTCAGGGTGGACAGAGCGGTGGGGGGCACTTCGGTCCCTCCCAGGGTGAGATATTGAATGGAGCCCGGCTCCAGTCCGGCGAGAAATACCAAATCGGCTTCGCCGAATTCCTTGTTCGCTTCCAGGCCTGTCATCATGTTTGCACTCACGGCGATATCCCCCCGGGCCTGGGCAGAGAATCGCCAGTCGTTTTTTCCCCAGGGTGAGAAGGATATTTTGCCCAGGCTTCGATCCGGCGGGAAGGCGATGGTGTGATCCCGTGACTTTATGTCCGCCACGCTTTCCGCATCGCGCAGGCACTGGTCTCCGGCGGCCAGCAGCTCGCGGGTTTCTTCTTCCTCCGTAGCTTCCTTCGCGCGCTGGAGGAACATTTCAGCGGCCGCCAGTAATTCGGGCGCGAAGTCCTTTGCGCTACTGGAACTCTGACCCGCGCGCGACTCGGCCCGGGCCTGCAGATCGCTGCGATTCAGTGTCGGGTCGGCGGTGTCGAGGGGCTGATCGAGGGGCGCGGAGCATCCCGCAAGAAGCGCGATGGCCATGAACGCGCCGAGCGTATCAAGGCCTCTTAAGCAAATAGGCATCTTCGTCCACCTCAAGTCCCGCTTCCTCGAAGGAAGTATAGGCCTCTAGAATATGTTCGGGCGTCACGATACTCGCCGAGTCTGTTTGCGTCCAGGCGCCGTCCTCAAGTCGATAGAAAAACTCAAAGCCCCGGAAACTGGCCATGGTGCGATCATCCTTTTCTCGAATGTACACCCGCACCGTGCCCCAGAATTTGCCAAACCAGCCGTACTCTCGACCGGAGCGGACCTCGGTCAGGCAATCGAAATCCGCTATTGATTCGGGCGGCAGCAATTCGGATTTGTGCCGAACGCTTTCGGGGGCGAGGAGGGCGTCCATCCGCGCAAGGTCCCAGCGGGAGTAAAGGGTCGCCATGACCGTGATCAGCAGGATCGCAACGAGTTGCTTGACGTCTCGCCTGCGGAAGGTGTCCGCCAGGAGGACTTTCCAGCGCGGCACGCCGGTACTCACCGGTGCTCCTTGAAGAGGACGTGCTTCCGCACCACCGGGTCATACTTTTTCAGTTGGAGTCGCTGCGTCTTCGTTCGCGTGTTTTTCGTGGTGGTATAGCGGTAGGCGCTTTCCGTACTTTGAAGAATCACCAGTTCCCGCCCGATCTTCTTTGCCATTCGCGGCGTCCTCCGTCAGTTGTTTCGCGCGGCTGCGTCGTCTTGAAGCGCTGCTTCCTCGTCGGCCTCGTTGGGGATGGGATCGGGCAGTAACGCCCAGGATCCCGGACCGGCCGCCCACTCGATATCGGTGAGCAGGCACTCGTAGAGCTGGCGTTGTACGCGTGCTTCGTTCAAGCCCTGTCCGATAAGTACGAGGGTCTGGCCCCGCTCGCCAAAGGCTTCCCGGAGCGCGGCCCGGGCGTCGTCCAGATCCTCCTCGGCCACTTCCCACTCGGGGAGCGGGAGGGCGTCCCACCAGTAGCCCGCCGGTGTCAGGTGTATCGCGATGCCCGCCTGGGACCACTCGTACACTTGATTCGCCCGTGTGGCCAGCCACGCGAAGCCTTTGGAGCGCAGAATCGGTCCGAAGAAGGCTTCGTTGTCGTTCAGAAGAATCCAGAGCCGCTCGGGGTGGAAGGGACGGTCGGCCCTGAAGACCATGGAGCGTATTCCGTACTCCTCCGTTTCGGGTGACTCGGAGCCCCGGGGTACCGCCAGCCAGTCTTGGTGCTGGGAGGCATCATCGACGCGGAAGAGGCCCGTGTTGAGGATATCTCCCGGCGGCACGACACCTTTCACGGCACGCAACAGTCGCGCCGAAGGATTCAGGTGGCGCAGGAAGGCCTCAAGCCGGTTCAGCCGGTCGGCCTCGACGAGATCGCACTTGTTAAGAATGATCACATTGGCGAATTCGACCTGATCGGTCAGGAGGTCGACAATGCTGCGATCGTCCGATTCATCCAGGCCCATATCCCGATCGGGGAGTTCGTCCCAGGATTCGTAGTCCGCCATGAAGTTTGCCGCATCGACCACCGTCACCAGGGTATCGAGGGTGGCATGATCGGAAAGGGAAACCCCTTCGTCGTCCTCGAAGGAAAAGGTCTCGGCGACGGGCAGCGGCTCGGCGATGCCTGTGGACTCGATCAGGAGATAGTCGAAGCGCTGCTCCCGGGCCAGCTTCGCCACCGCCACCAGCAGGTCTTCGCGCAGGGTGCAGCAGATGCAGCCGTTCGACATTTCCACGAGGCGCTCTTCTTCCCGGTGGAGGGCGGCTTCGCCACCGCGCACCAGGGCGGCGTCGATATTGATCTCGCTCATGTCGTTGACGATGACGGCGACCCGCATTCCCTGTCGGTTGTTGAGGACATGGTTCAGCAGGGTGGTCTTTCCCGCGCCGAGGAACCCCGAGAGCACAGTTACCGGGAGTTTTTTCATGAAACAGGTTCTCCAATCCGGGGCCCGGCGGTCGTCGCCGCAGCCAACGAAGCGGGATTGTACCGAAACGCATCTGCAAATGCAAATCCATTATCATTAGTGTGTGGCCAAAGCCCGGTGGTTTGGAGTACGGGATGTCGAATAGAATGACCGAACCACTTGATAGAACCCCTAATCCACGCGAGGACCTTCGATGAAATTCCGCTCCCTGTTTACCGTTGTTGGTATTGTCCTGTTGGCGCTTCTGCCGGTTCAGGCGGAAGATCTCCCCTATGTGCAGCACGAGAACGTCGTGTTTGGCGAAGTGCACGGCACCGGGTTGCTGGCGGATGTGTTTACGCCCACGAACAGCTCGGCCGACCTGCCGGGGCATGGACTGGGCATTGTGGACGTGGCGAGCGGGGCCTTCTACTCCGATAGGGGCAAGATCAATGACCACAAGAAGGCGAAGATGTACGACATCTATTGCGCCCAGGGCTACACCGTGTTTGCCATACGACCGGGGTCCATCACGAAGTACTCGGGCATGGAAATGAATGAGAATGTAAAGACAGGTATCCGCTGGGTGAAGAGTCAGGCCGAGAAGTATGGTGTTGACCCGACCCGCCTGGGCCTGACCGGCGCCTCGGCCGGTGGTTATCTCGCGACCTTTGCGGCCGTGACCCCGGAGGGCCCCAAAGGCGAGGGCGAACTCGGGAAGTATGGTACGGAGGTGGCCGCGGCCGCCGTCTTTTTCCCGCCCACGGATTTTACGCTGGTCGACTGGTCCCAGGGGCCCATGCGCCGACTGGAGCGCTTCTTCTTCGAGGACGGCTTCGACGGCAAGACGCCCGAGGAGATCGCCGCACGCTCAAAGGAGCTTTCCCCCGCGCAGCGGGTGGGCGAGACCGCGCCGCCCATGCTGTTTATCCACGGCGACGCGGACGAAGTGGTGAAGCTGGAGCAATCAGAAATCATGGTGAAGGCGCTGAAGGACAAAGGCCACAGCGCGGAACTGATCGTGAAGGCGGGTGGGGGCCATCCCTGGCCCACGCTGCCGGAAGAGGTGGCGGCGATGTGCGAATGGTTTAACAAGCAGTTGAACCAGGATTGAGTCGTCGGGACTTAATATTTCGCCACGAAGGCCTTAGAGCAGCCGCCGGCCGCAACCAAAATTCTGAACCACGAATAGACACGAATTTTCACGAATAAGAAGGTTCACATTCGCGTTCACTGAGAAAGAGGTCTTCCGGCCCGAAGGGTCACTGACATATTAGCCCAGGGCAACGCCCTGGGATAACGATGAAACCTCGTTCAAGCCCTGAAAGGGCGGCAGAGCGCGGCCACAGTCGACACACTGTGTCGCCCCTTCAGGGCTAAATATAAACTAATTCAACTTACCCAGGGCTTTGCCCTGGGCTAAACTGTGATGCCCCTTCGGGGCGCAAGACCTAATCAAAAAAACGTACGAGAACGGATAAGACCCTTTTAAGACTCTACATCGTAAGCTAATACAATAGTTCGGATTGGCCTGCCATGGTTCTCGTCTGGCTGGAAAGTCCCCGGCTGACGACGACGGTGTATCTTACTTTGATGATTTGGGCCTTCGCGCGGGCCTATTACTTCGCCTTCTAC
>JBHEKR010000105.1:0-4453 GCA_041859365.1 Candidatus Hydrogenedentales bacterium | reverse complement strand
GTGCGATAGCCTTCAACACCGAAGCCGTGGTAGAGTTCACTTGAGGTCATTGGGCATCTCCTATCTGGGTTTCTAGACAAAACCAGGAAATGCACTATGGCCTCTTCTGATGTCAAATGTATCCTCAAACCGGATGAACCGGAAATATCGCGAAAAAGACCGACGGCATGCCACTCGCCCTTGAGCTGGATGGCCGAGAGAGAGAGCTGAATCGGTATTTCCAACCCGTCCTTACGACGAGCCTCAAGATTCAACGTTTTCCCGATTGCATTGCCATCGCCATCGCGAATAAAGGCGGGGAACGTCGCACTATAGGTGGCGTGATAGCGCTGTGGCGCGAGGAGCGCGTGCAAATTCTCTCCCAGCGCCTCTTCACTTGTGTAGCCAAGAATCCGCTCCGCGGCGGGATTCCAAAATGAAATTTTGCCCTCCGGCGTCATCATCAGGATCGCATCCCGGGCCGCGTCGGTGATGGAGCGCAGGCGGGTCTCACTTTCTCGAAGGGCACTCTCCGTTTGCCGGCTTGCGGTGATATCCTCCTTGATCGCCAGGAAATGGGTGATCGCATTCGCGCTGTTTCGGATCGGGGAAATGAGAGCCCGCTCCCAGTAAATTTCCCCATTCTTCTTTTTGTTGCAGAATTCTCCCCGCCAGGCGTTACCCGCCAATATCTCGCCCCACAGCGCTCGATAGTCCTCCGGGCTCTTGTCGCCCGATTTGAGCACCCGGGGGTTCTGACCCAGGGCTTCCTCCGCCGTGTAGCCTGTCACCTCGGTGAATTTTGGATTCACATACTCAATATCCCCCGCCAGGTTGGTGATGATGATAGAGACCGGGCTCTGCTCCACGGCGGTGGACAGCTTGCCGAGATTATCAAGCATCCGCTTGCGCTCGGTGATGTCCCGGGAGGACAGGTAGAGGTATGGACGCCCCTCAATCTGGATTCCCCGAGCGTTCAACTCCACATCGATCAGATGTCCATCCCGACAGCGATGCGTCGTTTCAAAGACCCTCGGGCTTTCCAGCAATTCCGCGATCAGCGCCCGCACTTCGTCGGGGGAACTCAGCGTACTCCATTCCACGGCATTGCGAAGCCGGGGATCTTTCGGGCCGTAACCGAGCATGCGATAGAAAGATCCACTGGCCTCGAGCAGGTCGCCCTCCTGATTGATGACGTATATCCCATCACTGGCGGTGTCCAGCAAGGTCTGATAGCGGGTCAGCGCGCGTGTCACGGACGCTTTGGCCCGGTTGCGCTCGGTCACGTCCTGAATGGTCGAGTTCAGAACCCGCCCCGGTCCAAACACGATCAGGCGGGAGGAAACCTCCACATCACGAATGGAGCCATCCGCCAGCCGGTGCTGGAACGCGAACGTGTCGCCCTGGTGCTCCCGAACGGAGTGAAGGGCCGCGTCCAGTTCGCCGGGAGGCAGTACATTGATATCGCCGATGTGCATGCCCAGCATTTGTTCCCGGGTATACCCGTAGAAAGCGAGCGCGGCCAGATTGGCGTCGACAATCGCGCCATCGTCGGGGGAAATCAGCAGCATGGCAGCGGAATTCAGCGAGAAAAGGTTGCGGTAAGATTGCTCGCTCCCCTTGAGCTCCGCCGTCAACTTCTCCGCGATAAGCGTTGCGTTGGCCCGCGTATTGAGCAGGTTCAGGGTGAGTCCGAAGAGCAGCAGACTGATTACCGTGCCGGTGATGAACACCACCCAGACGATTCCGTGGCTGGGCAAGGCGCCAGGCGACTCGTGGTAGCCGAACCGCAAGGTCCAGCGCCGCCCCGCCACCTCCAGCGCTGTTTCGCTCGAAACAAAAAGGTGTTCGTACTCTTCTCTATTGCTTCCGTGGGGGCTCTCGTAGAGCAGGGTCTCGGGGGAGGGCTGCTCGCCGTCGTACACCTGGAGATGTATTCTCCGGTTCGTCCGTCCACCTTCCCAGCCCTGGACAATTCCGGTCATCAGGTCCGTCATTCGGAAAGGGCTGTACACCCAGCCCTGAATGGCCTCCCGGCGCTGAGCGCTGGTCTCGATGGGCATCCCCTCGCGATACACCGGCATGTACATCAAGGTGCCCGCCTGCACGTTCACACCGTCTTCTTGAAGCAAGGTGACCTTCCCCGAAAGGGCCACCGTGTTCTCGTCGCGCGCCCGGTCCATGGCCGTGCGGCGCACGGATTCGGAATACATGTCGTAGCCAAAGGCCCGAAGATTTCGGTCCCGGAAGGGCTCCAGGTAGATGATCGACGAATAGACGTCTCGCGCGCCCTCCGGTATCACCCGGTAGTCCGGGAAACCCTCCCGGCGAATCTCTTCCTCGTGCCGGGCAAGTTGATCCGGCGGAATAAGCGTCGAATATCCAACACCCTGGATGCCGGGCAATTGTTTCTCAAGTTGGAGATCTTCGACGAACATCCGCCACTCTTCACGGGTGACGTTCTCCGAACTGTGAAACAGGGCCGCCCCGCTTCGCAGTACCTGGGCGCAGGCCTGCATGCGGGCCGCCACATTGAGCTGGACTTCGCTGGCGCCAAAATCACGCTCGCGCTGGACCGCCATTTCTTGATTGGCGTGGATCAGCAGCGCGGCAAATCCGGTAATGAGCAAACCGGCGATCAGCAGGGCCGAGGCCCACAATATATTGTGAGCGGCAGCAGCCCTGCGGGTAGATCTGAACCCTGCGGCAAGGCGGCTGGAAGTGGCGCGCAGATAATGGGAAAACATGTAATTGCATTCCGGAGTCGTGCCACACCTGACGGTGGAACACGCGACCATTCGAAGTTCTGACCAGCCCCCGAACTGCCCAGATACCGAGGAATATTAACCCTATTTCCCCTCTGAATCAAGCTCTGCCGCATGCGTCCGATAGAACGGTGGCGCAATACGTCACAACACTACTCAACTATTTTCTGTCATTGTGAGCATTTCCCCGAACCCTCGATTGGAAGCGTGTCTCAGGTCGGATCTACGCGCGAAAAGCACCTGGAACCGAGGCGGCGCCCTGAGGTGCGGAATTTTACACGAATGGCGCGTCTTTTTGAGTGCGGAAGGGGCCCGAGTGAAGCGTCGTCGACAGTGCAAATCGCTCCTGAGATGAGTCCGGAACTTCGAGACAAGAGAAAACAGGTACTATCCATCAGTACAGTGGTATTGCTGTCGCATACAGGCGCTCAACCGCGACGTCCGTATTTGCGGCTGCCGGACCAAGTGGACGAGAGCGGCGCGAAAATCCTCGAATTCGACCTCATTGTCGAAGACGAATTATGGCGTTCCCGTCGCGTGCCGACGGAAAACTCATGCTTCGTCTCATCCCGTGCACACGATCAGGAAAAGGATTGTGTGCAAACGCCGACCAAACAATCTGCGGTACCGCAAAGGGATCTCGATTGTGGCCCCTCAACATGCAGGTGGCCGCCCCGCCCCAGCGCATGGACGATTCGAAATTTGCCAATGCTGGTCAGCTTCCCCACTCGATCCACGCTCAAGGACGACTACTCCGAACTGCAATGCCAGAATTGCCCGCCCCGTGGGTGGGTCCCTTGCCGCAGTGCTCCACTTCTTCGATGATGTAGCGGCACGGCGCGAAGACCTGGTATTCGAGCGAGAACACTTCGCGCCCGTCGTTGTGGTCGCGGACCCAGGCTTCAAAGCTCCCGTAGCCCCCTGCCCGCACGTGGCGGGTGGTCGTGCGCAACGCGGCCAGTCGATATGAAGACGAACTGGAAGAAGGTAGTGACTGGGAGGCAGCGAAGCCTTGGATGTTAGGACTGATGGAAGTGGAACGCACACTCTTCGCCGAGTGGGATGAGCGCGCAAACATACCTCGCGACTCGAAAAGGATATGGTTGTGTGCCAGTGCCGAGAGCGAAGAGGACGACCGGGACGCCTTTCCCCAATCTGGCGACCTGCGGGGACCGTTGAATCCTTAACGGGGCCTTGGACACGTCCCGAGAAGCGACGACCCCGTTTGCGGTACTATCTTGCCGCACTATTTTCCAGCATACCCCTCGCCCTCTGGAACGGATTTATGCCCGACACACCGCTGAACACCCGCACACCCGCGCGAATTCGCTTTGACCGGAACGAGCTGGCGGGAAGTTTTGGCGACATCGGGACGGATCTGCCCCTGCTCGCGGCGATGATACCGGCGGCGGGCCTGGATGCCGCCAGCGTGTTCATCGTGTTCGGACTGGCCCAGGCCTTCTCGGGCATCCTGTATGGCCTGCCTATGCCGATGCAGCCCCTCAAGGCCATGGCCGTGCTGGTGATTTCCCAGCAACTCGGCGGCGACCTCCTCTATGGCGCGGGGCTGGCCATTGGCCTCATCATGCTTGTCCTGAGTGTCACGGGCCTCCTGAATTGGATTGCGCGAATCGTACCCCCCTGCGTCGTGCGCGGTGTTCAACTGGGCCTCGGCCTTCAACTCGCCAATCTCGCCCTCGGCAAATACG
>JBHEKR010000016.1:0-2973 GCA_041859365.1 Candidatus Hydrogenedentales bacterium | reverse complement strand
GCGCAGCCACGCTGCCGGGAGACGGACCCGATGCACTGGGGCGCGAATGCGATCTTTACTCTCGATAAGGGGAAGATGACGCTGGCGTCCTATTACAAATTGCCGGCCTCGCAGACCGAGACGGAGAACTGCGTCGCGCACAACGGATCGCTGATCCCGGTTCCCGGGCGGGACCTGATGGTGCAAGCCTGGTATCAGGGCGGGATCTCGATTCTGGATTTCACGGACGCTTCGAAGCCGTTTGAGGTGGCGTACTTTGACCGCGGACCGGCGGACGCGAAGAAGAAGGGTCTGGGCGGGCACTGGTCGGCTTACTGGTACAACGGGTATATCTATGGCGCTGAGATCGCGCGGGGCGTCGATGTCCTGAAACTGATACCCACCAAGTTTCTGACGCAAAACGAGATCGATGCGGCGAACCAGGTCCATTTCGACGAACTGAATGTCCAGAACCAGCCGAAGTTCAGGTGGCCTTCAAACTTCATTGTGGGCCGGGCGTATGTGGATCAACTGGAGCGGAGCGGCGCCCTGAGTGCGGAACGTACGGGAGAGTTACGAACGTTGATGGGAGCGGCGGAAGGTTCGCGGCCGGACAAGAAGCGGCGTTCGGAACTGATGGCCATGGCGGATGGGTTGGAGAAAGAGGCGGCGCAGGCGAAGAGCGCGGCAGACGGGCAGCGGATGCGGGCGTTGGCGGGGATTTTCAAGGAGGGTGGGGCGGAGCGGCGGTGATTGGGTTGCCATCTGGCCAATTCAGAGGACCTTAGCAGCGATAAGCTCGGAAACAGATCAAGGGAACAATTGGCATAGCGTGTGAGCCGATAACTGGCGTTTGTGGGGGACGCATTGATGCGATTGCGACAATTCTGGATCAAGCTGGAGTGCGGACGCCCACGCATATGGAGGAGCATGGAAGCGGTCACCTTGGTGGTATCCGCACCCATTGAAGATGCCTCCGCAATTCGGCTGGATAGAAATCTAATGTCTTCTTTTAGCTCGTCGAGTTCGGGGACGGCTGTAATCCTGAAGCGGTCCTACCCATTAGCTCCAATACTCTCCGTAAACGCGGTTCCATGTGCTATCGATCGCTCCGGCCAGATGGTCGGCCACTCTTCCCCAATTCGAAGGACCGACGAGTAGCGCGTGTCCTGGAGTTGGACGCCGTCGAACCTGCCTTCACAACTCAGCAGCGGAGCATTCCTCGCATATGACGGAGGAATGATGAGCGAGGTCGGGGATCGATCCCGTTTCTCCACCGAAACGACTCGTGCCTTCGTTGTCTACTTCATTGTAGAAAAAGCCGAACTGATAATGCCCCCGATGCTTCAGGTAACAAAGCCACCTCACGAGAGGATCCGGCTCTTCGGCGACGAAATCGGGCAAACTCGACCGGACGTTTGGGGATTTGAGCAGCATCACGCCTGCCTTTTTCAGTAGGCTCTCGCATAGGTTGCTCTGACCTCCAGCAATCCTCCAACGTGCGGTGGGCCAGTCTCTGTGCTTCTGTAAATCGGCCCTCAAGAACTGACAACCTTGGAGGAGGCGCTGCCCGAGTCGTTCCCAGTCGGCGCTGGTAATCCGGGGAGCTTGTGGCTCTCTCTCCACTACTTTCGCTGCCTCGATGGATCTGGCGTGCTCGTCGATGCACAGGCGGAGAGCGCCCTTCAGTTGTGACTTTAAGAGCTCCTTTTCGCGCTTCCTGCTCTCAATGTCTGCATCAGGAGGAAGAACGAACAGCATGGGGCCGGCCTTTGCCTGTAGATCAAAGGGGAGGTCCGCTCGTCCACCGTAATAGGCGTTCATGACCATGAGAATGCCTTGCGAGCCCAGTGCGCGTAACGCATATCCAAGTTCGATTGCGACGTTAGAATTGATAAGCTTCTTCGAAGGCTTGCTCGGGTCCGTCGCGACCGCGCCGATAGTCGTGACATCCGCAATGACGACGGTGGCGGCATCGATTTTCTCGAATATCACTCGGGCAAGGTCAGGACTTCCCGGGATTCCTTGCCGATCCGAATCAAGATGTAAATCGATGCGGATTGCCTCTTCGATCTCTTCCACGATCTTCAGTTCAGAGATTGCAGCGTCCAACGCTGCGCGGATCAAATGACGTCCTGTATTGCCCGGAGTGTCGGATTGCCAAGACCAGAAAACCTTCAAACGAGCAGTCTCCCAAGCTGGGGCGCTTACGATTGCACCTCTTCTGACCGCCCCCAATTTAAAGTGTCGCACGCCTGCTCACCTGGGGAAGGGGTCAGTTCGGGCTTTTGAACCCCGCTGTCCGCGGGACGCTGCGAACCGAAAACCAGTTGTTTAGGCTTAGTAGGAATAAAGGCTGTGTACGTCAGACGCCAGCACGTAGCACTCTCGCGTCCAGGTGGTCGGCCACCCGGAAGTAACCCACCCAGAACTGTAGTTTTTATGTGCGAGATGTGATCTGTCCCGTATTAGTCCGGACGCCGTTGGCCGACGACGAGCGTTCCGCCGAGAACGAGTTAGAGGCCTGCGGAGAATGCCGCGCGGAACTGATCGGCTTGGCCGATGGCTTGGAGAAAGATGCGGCGCGGGCGGGCGCTGGCTGCGACTGTCAAGGATAGTGCGGGGGTAGCCAACCGCTGACTGGCGCGTCGCGCTGGGGAAACTGGCGGGAATTGGCCTATCGATCAGAGGATCGCGCGAGGCTCAGGACTCCGGATCGTACATAATCTCGCGGACCTCTTGTGCGCACCGGCAGCTCTTGGCAAAGCGAGCCGCCCAGGCTAATGCCTGGTCCCGCGTGGGTACCTCAATAATCGAAAACCCACCAACAACGGCCTTTGTCTCAGGCAACGGTCCTTGTGAGCAGGTCCCGTCGGTGGCAACGATGGTCGCCTGCTGGCGGAGGACGCCGCCGCCAAAGATCCAAACCCCTGCAGCTTTGGCCTCACGAGTCACGGTGTGCGCGGCTTCGCCGACTTCCGCCAAATCACGCTC